>NZ_JACVEE010000003.1:369391-738783 GCF_015355755.1 Nocardia sp. XZ_19_385 | reverse complement strand
CCGTACTCTCCGCGTTCGGTTCCGGCTTGGCCATCGCCTCCGAACTGCTGGTACCCGGACCCGACGGACGGCCGACCACCTCGCCCACCGGGGAGATCGACGCGCTCGGGCTACCGTTGTGGCTGGCCTACGTCACGGTCTTCGCGCTCACGCTGCTGGTCGGCGCGCGGCTCATCTTCTCGGTTATTCGAGTGGGCGTGCATACCCGGCGGCGGCGCAACCGGCATCGCATGCTGGTCGACCTGCTCGATCAGAGCGGGCCGCACCGGCGCGCCGCCGACATCCGGGTGCTCGCCGCGACCGAACCCATCGCCTACTGCCTGCCCGGTTTGCGGCAGCGCGTGGTACTCAGCGAAGGCACGCTGACCAGCCTCGATGATGCCGAGGTCACCGCGATCGTGAGCCACGAGCGTTCGCATCTGCGGGCCCGGCACGACCTCGTGCTCGAGGCGTTCACCGCCGTGCACGAAGCGTTCCCGCGGGTGGTGCGCTCCAAAGCTGCGCTCGGTTCGGTCAAATTGCTCATCGAGCTGCTTGCCGACGACTCCGCTGTCAAGGTCACCGGGCCCAAGCCGCTGGCCCGCGCGCTCGTCGCGTGCGCCAAGTCCACCGCACCGCAGGGCGCGCTCGCCGCGGGCGGGCCCACCACACTCATCCGGATCCAGCGCTTGAGTGGACAGATCGGTGATCTCCGTCTCGCCTCGGCCGCCTACCTGGGCTCCGCCGCGATTCTGGTGGTGCCGACGCTCGCTGTCGCGGTACCCTGGCTGGTCGAGATCGGTCGGCTTTTCTCCAGCTGACACGGCTCTCCACGTTCGGCCGGCCCCGGTACCGCCGCCCGAACCCGATCTTCGCTATCGACCACGAGTGCCCCGAAAACGGCGCACCGTGCGGTGAACCCCGACCCGTGTTCACCGACTCCGCACAGTGCGAGTTGCGCGCTGAACACGAAAGGCACCACTTGACCCCCTCGACTCCTGCCACCACGGCCCCGGCCGTGACCTTCGCGGAGCTGGGTTTACCCGCCGTCCTTGTCCAGACGTTGCGCCGCAACGGCATCGACGCACCCTTCCCGATCCAAGCCGCCACCTGCCGCGATGCGCTGGCCGGCAAGGACGTTCTCGGCCGCGGGCCCACCGGCTCCGGCAAGACCCTCGCTTTCGGCCTGCCGATGCTGGTCACCCTGGCCAACAATGCCGGCGCCAAGCCCGGCCGCCCGCGCGGGCTCGTGCTGGTTCCCACCCGCGAACTCGCCACCCAGATCGAACGCGCCCTGGACGAGCTCGCGCTCTCCCTGGGCCTGCGGGTCGCCTCCGTCGTCGGCGGCGCGCCGATCAAGCGCCAGGCCGACCGGCTCGCGCGCGGCGTCGACCTGCTCATCGCCACCCCCGGCCGCCTCGAAGATCTGATCAAGCAGCGCTCCGCGGATCTGTCCGACGTGCGCATCACCGCGCTCGACGAGGCCGACCACATGGCCGATATGGGCTTCCTGCCGCAGGTCACCAAGCTGCTCGACCGGACGCCGAAAGACGGTCAGCGCCTGCTGTTCTCGGCCACTCTCGACGGTGACGTCGACAAGCTCGTCAAGAAGTACCTGCACTCCCCCGTCACCCATTCCACCGCGCCGCCGTCGGCCTCGGTCTCGACCATGTCGCATCACCTGCTGTTCGTGCGCGACAAGTTCGACAAGCGCGCCGTGGCCACCGAGATCGCCGCCCGCGACGGCCTGACCATCATGTTCGTGCGCACCAAGCACGGCGCCGACCGCCTCGCCAAGCAGCTGCGCGGCGCGGGCGTCAACGCCGGCGCCATGCACGGCGGCAAGGCCCAGAACAACCGCGAACGCACCCTGGCCGCGTTCGCCGACGGCACCACCCCCGTGCTGGTCGTCACCGACGTCGCCGCCCGCGGCATCCACATCGACGGCATTTCCCTTGTCGTGCACGTGGATCCGCCCGCCGAGTCCAAGGCGTACCTGCACCGCGCCGGCCGCACCGCCCGCGCCGGCGAGGACGGCGTCGTCGTCACGCTGGTCACCAACGACGAGCGCGCCGAGGTGGAGAAGATGACCCGCAAGGCGGGCGTCGACGTCGTCGGCGTCAACGTGCGCCCGGGCGACCGCAAGCTGATCGAAATCACCGGCGCCAAGCAGCCTTCGGGCGTGTCGATCGCACCGGTGCACGCGCCCGCAGCGAGCGCACCCCAGGGCGGCGGCCGCCGTACCGCCGGAGGTGGGCGTCCCCGCCGTGCCGACGGTGGGGCGGAGCGTTCGGGTGGATCCGGCCGTGCCGCAGCGGGTTCCGGTCGTTCCGCGGCGAGTTCCGGTCGTTCGGCAGCAGGCTCCAGCCGTTCGGCAGCGGGCTCCGGTCGATCGGCAGCGGGCTCCGGTCGTTCGGCAGTGGGCTCCGGCCCTTCGGCGGCGAGTTCCGGCCGTTCCGCGGCGGGCTCGGGCCGTTCCGCGGCGGGCTCGGGTCGCGAAAGTGCAAGCGGCTCAGGCCGTGGCGCCGCAGGACCGTCCGGTCGCACCGCAGGATCGGGCCGTAGCGCTACTGCTCCTGCTCGCGGTGCCGGCGCTCCCACTCGTGGTGAGGGCACGGGCAACTCGGCCGGAGCTCGCACCGCCACCGCACCCAAATCCACAGGCGCACACACCCGTTCCGCCGGTGCCTCCACCGGTCGCGCGACGCGCGCGGGCGGCACTGACACGCCCGGAAACGCCCGCCGACGCGCCGGTCGCCCCCAGGGCTCTCCCGCCCGCCGCAACCACGGAGCAAACTAGCCCCAGGCGGTAAACCAAAGGGACCCATATAGATAGCTCCCCAACTCTGAGCGACAATTCCCGCAGCGCGCCGAGATTGTCGCTCAGAGTTGGAGTCATCCGCATATGCCCCGAAAAGCCTGGCCGCAATGACTGCTCAGATTGCCGTTCGCCGGATGCCGATCGCATGCAACCGTGCACGGATGTAATACATGCTCGACTGCGGAATTTCCCCCGGCCCATACCGCGCTCGCCCTCGCCGGTAGACCCGGCCACGCCGAGTCTCCCACCGCAAGGCATCGGAGATCGCCTTGGAGGGCCGCCCCGCAGGCGCGAAACCCTTCTCCTCCAACGCCTTCCCGAGCTCGGAAACCGTAAGCGTCTCCGACTCGAACAGCTCATTCATCAGCACATAACGCAACTCGGCCCCACTGAGCGCAACGTATGTCATGCGCAGAGTATCCCGACGCCCACCGACAGGACCGCGCCACCGACAACGCCTCGCAACACAGGCCCCGCCACCATCGAATCCCGGAGTGTGCGACGGGTGCCCACACGGCCTTGGAAACCAAAGAGACGGCGACACACGAGGAATTTCGCCGCACCGGTCACCGCCGCCACCTCACAGGCGACCGCGAAACCTGGAATTTCGGCGTCATGGACCGCCCGCACCGCCCCATGTTCCGGAATACCGCCGCCACCCATCCGACACCGTCGCGCCACCGACAAGCCCTCGGCACCCGACAATGCGGCCCCTACAAAGCCACCCCACGGACAACACCGCGCATTACAACGCCACTGACACAACGGCCCCGCAATGCAATGCAATGCAATGCAATGCCACCGACAAGGCCGCGCAGCACAGGGCAGCGCTACGCAACACACCGCCATCGCCCGCGCGGCACACACGCGACGCCACCCACAACGCCGCGCAGCCGACGCCGCGCCACCGACAACACCGCCACCGGCGGCGCCCCGCAACGCAACGCCCTGCCCAAGGCCGCGCAGCACAGGGGGCCACGCCACGCCAGCGACAAAGCCGTGCAGCATAAATGCCACGCCGCGCAGTCAACACCGGGCCACCGAGTCTTGTTCGGACACCCGGAAACACCGCCACTAACGACGCCCGCAACGCAACGCCCTGCCACGCCATCGACAAGGCCGCGCAGCACGGGGGCCACGCCACGACAACGCCACGCAACACAAGGCCGGCCCCACCCACACGCCACCCGGCATCACCTCACGACAACGCCGCACTACATGGCCGCGGCAGTCATGTGCCTCGTCTGGACGCACCGACCACATTCGAGGTCATCGCGCGGCTACGTCGGCGATGGGCACTGACTTGGTACAGGGCCGCACCATCGACAGACTCGCGCAGCGCAGATCCGCGCCACCGACAAGGCCGCGCCCCCACTGACAGGCCCACACCATCAACAGGGCAGGCCACCAAAGGGCCGAATCGATTCGCCTCGGCTGGTTATGCCGACCGCATTCGAGGTCGATCGCCCAGCTGCATCGGTAGTGGACCCTGACTCCGTCCCGCATCAGCGCGCCTCAGCTGGACGCGCCGACCGCATTCGAGGTCTATCACTCGGCTGCGTCGGCGGTGGACACTGGCTCGGTCCCGCATCAGCGCGCCTCAGCTGGACGCGCCGACCGCATTCGAGGTCTATCACCCGGCCGCATCGGCGGTGGACACTGGCTCGGTGCAGCATCATCCGCTAGGTGCCATAGTCTGTGCGCTCGTCGCTGCGCTGTTGTTCGCTGTGGCCGCTGTCGCTCAGCAGCGGGCTGCGGCGGCAGTGCCGGAAGGCGAGTCGCTGATGGGGTCGCTGGTGCGGAACCCGCGGTGGTGGGCCGCGCTTGTCGGTGATGCGGGCGGTTATGTCATGCAGGTGGCTGCGCTGGCGTTGGGGCCGGTTTTGTTGGTGCAGCCGATCCTGGTGAGCGCCTTGGTGTTCGCGTTGCCGCTGTCCGCGCGACTCAATGGCCGCCGCATCTCCGCACGCACGTGGGCCACGGCGCTGGCCTTGGTTGGCGCGCTGGCTTGTTTCTTGATCATCGGTGATCCGACGGAGGGCAATTCGGATGCGCCGCTGCGGGATTGGGGGTGGCCGTTGGCGGTGCTGCTGGGCTTCATTGCGCTAGCCGTGGTGATAGGCCTTCGCGGCGATCCGACTCGCCGCGCTCTGCTGTTCGGCACTGCGGGCGGGTCGCTCTACGGGTTGGCCGCGGCCCTTACCGCCTGCGTCGCCGGCCAGTTCTCGCTTGGATTCGTGCACCTGCTTACCAATTGGCAGACCTGGGCGCTGGTCGCCGCGGGCTTGATCGGCCTCTATCTCCAGCAGCGCGCTTTCCATGTCGGCCCGCTCGCGGCTTCGCTGCCGGCCGTCACCATCACCGAACCGCTCGCCGCGGCCTTCCTCGGTCTCACCGTCCTCGACGAACGATTGCGCACCAACGGTTTCGGCCTGTTCGCGATCGCTGTCGCGGTAATCGTCATGTGCGTCACCACGATTCGGCTTTCGCGCACGCAGGCCGAAGCCTGAGTGTTCAGTCGACCGTCAGGTGGTAGGTCGTGTCGACCCAGAAGCCGCCTTCGGTACTCGCCTTGATCTCCAGCACGTACTGCCCGGGCGCCAGCGGAGCTAGGCCCGCCCACAGACCCCAGGCCCTGCGGCGCAGCAGTGACGCCCACAGCGGCTGCACCTTCGCCCAGAACGGCGGCGAGACGAATTCACGCAACTCGAGCGGCACACCGTTGAGGTAGGCCTTCGCGGAGACGACCTCCATGGTCATCGGCTCTTTGGAAACCCGCATCGGGTGCACGGTGTTGATCACCGGGAAGAACAGCGGCCTGCCCGAAGGCACCGCACATCGTCGCACCACGCGGCCGCCATAAGTCCCGGCGAGAAACCAGACTTCCGCGGGCTGCTTCCACGCGGCGTGCTCGCCGGTCTCATCGGCGACCGGGCTGCGGTCCGCCGGGGCAGACAGCGCCCACTGCCACCAGCGCGCCGCGAGATATCCGCCGTCTCGGTCGCTCAGCTCCCAAGAGTTTCCGCTCACTGCCCCATCACGCATGCCACACTCCGCCAACAGCCCATATCCGGGCAACCACTCGAACGGCTAGACCTTATCGTTGCCGCAGGTATGCCGGGCGATTGCACGGAACGCGGGCAACCCGGTTAGTATTGGTCAAGTGCAGTTTCTCCCTGGCCATCAGCCGCCCTACGACCTGACCTACGACGACCTCTTCCTCGTCCCGAATCGGACGGATGTGGCGTCCCGGTTCGACGTAGATCTGTCGACCGTAGATGGGTCCGGTACCACCATTCCGATCGTCGTGGCGAACATGACCGCTGTCGCGGGCCGCCGGATGGCCGAGACGGTCGCCCGTCGCGGCGGCATCGTGGTGCTACCGCAGGATCTGCCGATCAGCGCGGCCGCCGACACCATCGCCTTCGTGAAGAGCCGCTCGCTCACCGCCGACACCCCGGTCACCCTCGACCCGGAACGTTCGGTGTCCGAGGCCGTCGCTCTCATGCACAAGCGCGCCCACGGCGCCGTCGTGGTGCTCGAAGGTGCCATGCCGGTCGGCGTCGTCACCGAAGAGGCCTGCACCGATGTGGACCGCTTCGCGCGCCTGCATGACGTGATGAACACCGACTTCGTCTCCGCCCCGGCCGACACCTCGCCGCGCGAGATCTTCGAACTGCTCGAGGCCGGTCGGGCCAAGTTCGCGGTCCTCACCAACGCCGACGGTTCGCTGGCCGGCGTGATGACCCGCACCGGCACCGTCCGCGCCGGCATCTACCAGCCCAACGTCGACGCCGGCGGTCAGTTGCGCATCGCCGCCGCCGTCGGCATCAACGGTGACGTCGCCGCCAAGGCCAAGGCCCTGGTCGACGCGGGCGCCGACCTGCTGGTGCTCGACACCGCGCACGGTCACCAGGAGAAGATGCTGGAAGCGCTGCGCACCGTCGCCGACCTCGGTCTCGGTGTGCCGCTCGTGGCCGGCAACGTGGTCTCCGCGCAGGGCGTGCGCGATCTCGCCGCCGCCGGCGCCACCATCATCAAGGTCGGTGTCGGCCCCGGCGCCATGTGCACCACCCGCATGATGACCGGCGTGGGCCGCCCGCAGTTCTCCGCGGTCGCCGAATGCGCCGCCGCTGCCAAGGAACTCGGCGTGCACATCTGGGCCGACGGTGGCGTGCGCCACCCGCGCGACGTGGCTCTGGCGCTGGCCGCCGGCGCCGCCAACGTGATGATCGGCTCCTGGTTCGCCGGCACCTACGAGTCCCCCGGCGACCTGCGCACCGACCGCGACGGCAACCGCTACAAGGAAAGCTTCGGCATGGCCTCCAAGCGTGCCGTGGCCGCCCGCACCGCTACCGACAGCGGTTTCGACCGGGCCCGCAAGGCGCTGTTCGAAGAGGGCATCTCCAGCTCGCGGATGCGCTTGGATCCGGAACGCCCGGGCGTCGAGGACCTGATCGACCACATCACCTCCGGTGTGCGCAGCGCCTGCACTTACGCCGGCGCCCGCAGCCTGCCCGAGTTCCACGACAAGGCGGTGCTCGGCGTGCAGTCCGCGGCCGGGTTCGCCGAAGGCCGCCCGCTGCCCAGCGGCTGGTAAGACAGACACACCTACACATTCGAGTTACCGGCCCACGCGTTGCCGCGCGTGGGCCGGTAGCATCATTGGCACAGCCGGAGCTTCCGGCTCTCCCCCGCCGAAAGGAACAAGTTGTCACCCGCGTCCAAGGGCGCTACCAAGGAGGGCTCCTCTACCGAGCCGGGTGACAAACCCGGCGCTCTCCATCCCGCAGCAGTCCCTGCCGATTCCGACGACCCTTCTCAACCCATCCGCGACGGGTGGTGCTGATCGTGTCCGTCGCACTCACCGTGCTCAGCCTGGTCGGGTTCATCGCCTTGACCGCGGGCACCGCGCTGTTCGTCGCCGCCGAGTTCTCGCTCACCGCGCTCGAACGCAGCACCGTCGAATCCCACGCCCGCGACGGCGACCGCCGCGCCCGCATGGTCCGCCAAGCCCATCGCACGCTGTCGTTCCAGCTCTCCGGCGCCCAGCTCGGCATCACCATCACCACACTGGTCACCGGTTACATCGCCGAACCCATCCTGGCCCGTCTGCTTTCCCCGCTGTTCCGGGCGATGGGCGTCAGCGCCGGTGTCGCGCAAGGCATTTCGCTGGCATTGGCCCTGGTCCTGGCGACCTCGCTCTCGATGATCTACGGCGAGCTGGTACCCAAGAACATCGCCATCGCCAAACCGCTGGCCACCGCACGGTTCACCGCGGGCCCGATGGTCGCGTTCTCGGTGGCGTTCAAGTGGATGATCAATTTCCTCAACAACACCGCCAACTGGGTGGTGCGCCGCGTGGGCATCGAACCGGCCGAGGAACTGCGTTCGGCCCGTTCCCCGCAGGAACTGGGTTCGCTGGTGCGGACCTCCGCGCTGCGCGGCGCGCTGGACCAGCGCACCGCACAGGTGGTGGATCGCTCGCTGCAATTCGGTGAACGCAGCGCCGAAGAACTCATGACCCCGCGCGTCAAGATCGAATCCCTGGACCAGAACGACACGATCGCCGACCTGCTCGAAGCGGCCGGCCGCACCGGCTACTCCCGGTTCCCGGTGATCGACGGCGACCTGGACAACACCCTGGGCGTCGTGCACGTCAAGCAGGCGTTCCTGCATCCGGTGAGCGCCCGCCGCACCATTCCGCTGCGCCAGCTCGCCGCCCCGGTCCCGATCGTCCCCGCCAGCCTCGACGGCGACGAAGTGCTCGAACGCGTCCGCGCCGACGGCATGCAGGTCGCGGTGGTCGTCGACGAGTACGGCGGCACCGCGGGCATCGTCACCATGGAGGACCTGATCGAGGAGATCCTCGGCGACGTCCGCGACGAGCACGACGAAGAGGAACGTGACGTGCGCCGGGTCGCCGACGGCTGGGACTGCTCGGGTCTGCTGCGCATCGACGAGGTCTCCCGGGCGACCGGCTACGACGCGCCCGAAGGCGAGTACGAGACCCTGGGTGGTCTGGTGCTCACCCGGCTGGGCCGGATCCCGGTGGTGAACGACGAGGTCGTGCTGCCGAATTCGCCCGCGCATCACCGTCATCCGTACGAGACCGAGGAGGGCGGCTGGATCGCCCGGGTCGAGCGGATGGACGGGAGGCGGATCGATCGGATCCGGCTGATCCCGGTCACCGGCGAGGTGCTGGAGGCCCGCGAACGCAAGGCGGACCGCAAGATCCCGCGCAAACTCGGCGCCACCGACGACACGAACCAGGCGGACCAGGCCGAATTGACCCAGACCGAGTACAACCACGCGGAGCACAGTCATGGGTGACCTGTTCGGAATCGTGCTCACGATCGTGCTGCTGGCGGCCAACGCGTTCTTCGTCGCCGCCGAGTTCGCGCTGATCTCGGCCCGCCGCGACCGTCTGGAAGCTCTTGCCGCACAAGGCAAGCGCAACGCCAACACGGTGATCCGGGCCGGGGAGAACCTGTCGATGATGCTGGCCGCGGCCCAGCTCGGCATCACCATCTGCTCGATCCTGCTCGGCCGGGTCGGCGAACCCGCCGTGGCGCATCTGCTGGAGGGCCCGTTCGAGCTGCTCGGCTTGCCGCAGGGGCTGCTGCATCCGGTCGCGTTCGCCGGTGCGCTCACCATCGTGGTGATCTTGCACATCCTCTTCGGCGAGATGATCCCGAAGAACATCGCCCTGGCCGGACCGGAACGCAGTGCGCTGCTGCTGGTTCCGATTCACCTGGCGTGGCTGCGGCTGGCCCGGCCGTTGATCGCGATCTACAACTTCGCCGCGAACCTGACGCTGCGGATGCTGCGGATAGAACCGAAGGACGAGCTGCAGGCCACCGTCTCCAGCGTGGAGCTGGCCGAGATGATCGGCGAGTCCCGCTCGGAGGGTCTGCTCGACGAGGAGGAGCACCGCCGCCTGACGCAGGCGCTGGGCACCTCCGACCGGACCATCGCCGATGTGATGGTGCCGCTGGCCACCACGCGCTCGGTTCCGTTGCGCGGCAACGGAACCACCCTCGGCGATATCGAAACCGCCGTGGCCGAGACCGGGTTCTCCCGCTACCCGGTGCGCGCGGACGACGGCTCGCTGGTCGGCTATCTGCACATCAAGGACGTGCTGGACAAGGTCGCCGACGAGAACGCGGGCCCGAGCACACCCATCCCGCGCACCGATATCCGCCCGCTGCCGACCATGGGTGCGGCGACCACGCTGTACGAGGCGCTGGCCCGATTGCGGCGCACCAGTAGTCATCTGGGCCGGGTCGTGGACAACCACGGCAACACCATCGGCATCGTGGCGCTGGAGGATCTGGTGGAAGAGTTCGTCGGCACCGTGCGCGATGGGACGCATCGCGTAGTCGAATGACCCAGCTGCTTCCAGAAGTCGACTGGCGGGCGCGCGCCACCGAGCACCGCGCCCGCCTCGACAAGCTCGTCGGCCCGTACCTCGAACGGCGGGCCGCGGGCTCCACCCATCCGGTGATCGACTTCCTGTTCACCTACTACGGGCACAAACCGGCCCAATTGCGGCGCTGGCACCCAGGTTTCGGCGTCACACTGGCGGGTGCGCGCGAATACGACGGCGCGCGTGGGTATCTCCGGGTCGGCGCGGGCTACACCGCCGACCCGGCCTACCTGGCCAAGCGCCGCGACACCATCGAGTTCGTCGCGAACCTGTTGCGCGCCACCGCTTCCCGCCCCGCCCAGCTGTCCTGTTTCGGCCTGCACGAGTGGGCCATGGTGTACCGCACCGACGAGGTCCGTCACCAGCAGGTGCCGCTGCGGCTGGGCCACGCGAACACCGACGCGGTGGTGGAGTCGATGTCGTTGCGCTGCACGCACTACGACGCCTTCCGCTTCTTCACCCCCGACGCGGTCGGGCGCAACGCCGAACCACTCACCCGCGCCGACCAGGCCGCGCGCGAACAGCCCGGCTGCCTGCACGCCAACATGGACCTCTACAAGTGGGCGTTCAAGCTGGCCCCGCTCACCTCCTCCGACCTACTCCTGGACTGCTTCGAACTCGCCTGCACCGCACGCGAACTCGACATGCAGGCCAGCCCTTACGACCTGAGCGAATACGGCTACGACCCAATCCCCATCGAGATCCCTTCCGGGCGTGCCGAATACGTCCGCCGGCAGGGCGCCATCTCGGAGCACTCCGCGGCCCTGCGGACCCGCCTGCTCGCGGTCTGCGAAGGGCTCCTCGCCCTCCCCTGAAATTCCCCTTGAAACGGAATGGATCATTCTGCTACTGTTCTAACAGAACAAAACATTCCGTTCCAAGGAGATCATCGTGAACGACATCCGCCCCTTCCAGGTCGACATCGCCCAGACCGATATCGACGATCTCCGCGACCGCCTCACCCGGGCGCGGTGGACGCCGGCGCTGCCCGGCGCCGAGTGGAGCAAGGGCGTTCCGGTCGATTACCTGCAGGGTCTCGCCCAGTACTGGGCGAACGAATTCGATTGGCGCAAGGTCGAAGCCGAACTGAACCAGTTCCCGCAGTTCATCACCGAGATCCAGGGCCAGCCGATCCACTTCAAGCACATCCGCAGCGAGCGCCCGGACGCGAAGGCCCTGCTGTTGCTGCACGACAACCCGGGCGGCGCGATGGGCCTGCTCGATGTCCTCGAACCGCTGTCGCGGGATTTCCACCTGGTCGTGCCGTTCATGCCGGGCTTCGGTTTCTCCACCCCGCTCACCAGCACCGGCTGGACCGTCCCCCGCGTCGCGTCGGCCTTCGCTGAGTTGATGGACCGGCTCGGCTACCAGCGTTTCGGAGCGCACGGCGGCGGTGGCGGCGCGAACGTCTCGCTGGAACTGGGCCGCCAGGTGCCCGAGCGACTGATCGGCTTGCACGTCAACGCCTATGTCGCGATGCCCGGCGAAGATGCTGACGGCCTGACCGACGCCGAGCAGGCGCGCATGGCTACCGTCGAGCGGTTCATGCAGGACGGTTTCGGATTCAACATCATGATGTCGACCCGCCCGCAGACCATCGCGCACGGCCTCAACGACTCCCCCATCGGCCTGCTCGCCTGGGTCGTGGAGAAGTTCAAGGAGTGGACCGACCCGAGCGTGCAGCTGCCCGAGGCGGCTATCGCCAAGGACCGCATGCTCACCGATGTCAGCATCCAATGGTTCACCGGCACTTCGGGTTCCATCGCGCAGAGCTACCACGATGTCGCACACGACCCGACCGCGTGGGGCCCGAAGGAGCGAGTCACCGTGCCGACCGCGTTCGCGGTCTCCGCCGGGGACGTCACCATCCGGCGCTGGGCCGAGCGGGACGCGAATGTGGCGCGCTGGACCGAATTCGACCGCGGCGGCGCCTACCTCGCCCTGGAAGCGCCCGAGCTGGCGATCACCGACATCCGGGAGTTCTTCGAAACCGTCTCCTAAGTTACCGACAGTTACTACTATTCAGTCAGTTCCCGCAACCGTCTGGGTCGGTTGCGGGAACTGACACCGTTCGATGCCGAGAGTTTTTGGGGGACGCAACGATGCGCTCACTGACGAGACCGCGCATGGCCAGGCCATTGGCCCTGCTCACCGCGGGTGTACTCGCCGCCATGCTGCTACCGAACAGCGCGTCGGCCGACTTGCAGTCCGATATCGGTACAGCCGTCCAAGAACTCCTCGATGTCGGCCGCGTCGCGGCGCCGCGAGCCGACTGCGGGCCCGGCTCGATGCCGGAACCCGGTCTGCAAGGCGACGTTCCGGCCGCCGACCGCAACAGCGGCCGCTCCACCCTGGGCTATCGCTGCAATATGTCGATGCTGGGCCAGTTCGCGGGCCGCGGCGCCGGCATCACCTCCACCAGCTTCGAACACTGCGCCTACATGGGCTCGTTCTTCCCCGGCGACCTGATCAGCGAGGGCCGCGGCGTGCAGGTCCTCGACGTCTCCGACCCCGCCAACCCACGTCCGACCGCCACTCTGACCGAACCGGCCATGCTCGCGGGTACCTGGGAGAGTCTCAAGGTCAACGTGGAACGCAAACTGCTCGTCGGCACCGGTGTCCCAGTCGGTACGGGCGTCGGCTACCTATCGGTCTACGACATCTCCGATTGCGCGCACCCGCGCCTGCTCAACCACGGCCCCGGCACCAATCTGATGATGCCGCTGCCGATTACCACCCACGAGGGCGGCTGGTCCCCCGACGGCCGCACCTACTGGGCCTCCGGCATCGCACCCGGTTTCGTCAGCGCCGTCGACCTGACCGACCCCGCCAACCCGCGCGTCATCTGGCAGGGGCTCACCGGAATCGAAGCGCACGGCTTCGGCATCAGCCCCGACGGCAACCGCATGTACCTCTCCGCGCTCGCCGGTTTCACCGTGCTCGACATCAGCGCGGTGCAGCGGCGCGACCCGAACCCGCAGGTGCACCACATCGGCCGCACCTTCTGGACCGATGGCTGGGCCACTCAGCACAGCGTCCCGGTCACCTACAACGGCAAGCCGTACCTGTACACCGTCGACGAAGGCGGTTCCGGCGGAGTCAAACTCATCGACATCTCCAACGACACCAAGCCCAAGGTCGCGGCGAAGGTGAAGCTGGAGATCAATCTGCCCCAGCACATCGACAGTAATATCGGCTCCTCGATGGGCGGTTCGGTCTTCGCCTACGAATCGCACTACTGTTCCGCCGACCGCGCGGACAACCCCACCGCCCTCGCCTGCGGCTGGATCTCCTCGGGCATCCGGGTTTTCGACATCCGCGACCCCTTCGCCATCCGCGAGATCGCCTACTTCAACCCGCCCGCCCGCACCGGCCGGAACCTGGAACTCTGGAACTCCCCGCACGCCCTGGCCTCCATCATCGGCATGCCCTTGATGTCGGCGCCGCCGCTGGCCCGTTCGGTCCTGGAAGGCCAGTTCAACCCCTGGCAGGCACTCACCCAGCGCAGCGGCCACGTAGCCTTCGGCGACGTCTCCACCGACTGGTGCCTCTCGCCGCCGGAATGGCGCGGCAACCAACTGTTCGTCTCCTGCTCGGACAACGGATTCATGGCCCTGCAACTGGACAACGACGTGTACACCGCGCCGGAGAACCAGCAGTCCGTCGTCGGGTCGTAGCGTGGATCGAAACATCCCGGGCTGGATCCGGATCGCCGCCTTGGCGGCGGCCGGATTCACCCTGCTGGTCCTCGGAGCCGCGCTTCGCCCCCTCATGTTCGCCGAGAATCACACGGCGGCACCGATTCTCGACACCGTCGAGGTCGGCTTCGCCCAGGACATGACCGCCCACCACCAGCAGGCCCTGCAGATGGTGCAACGCCTGGACCCGGCCGCGGGCGCCCCCGTACGTCGCCTGGCCCAGCAGCTCGCCGACACCCAGCGCATGGAAATCGGCACCATGCTCGGATGGTTGCGCCTGGCCAACGCCGCACCGATGTCCTCGCGCCCGATGGCCTGGATGCACACCGAACCGGCTGCGTCACACCACCATTCGCCTGAACCCACGTCCACCACCACACCCGCGGCAACCACCATGCCGGGCATGGCGACCATGGCCGAACTCGACGCCCTCGCCACCGCCAAGGGTCGCGCAGCGGAAATTCTGTTCTTGCAGTTGATGATTCGCCACCACGAGGGCGGAACGGCTATGACCAAAGCCGCCGACGAACTCCTCCAAAGCGGCCCGGTCAAAGAAGCGGCACGCTCGATGTTCCAGGCCCAGAGCCAGGAAATCGGCGTCATGAGCGTCATCCTGACCCAACTGAAGCCGTAGGGCGCAACGGGTGCTCTCGCCGGCCTGACGTCTGGTCATTCCACGGGCACGCGCAGATGACACACCACAGTGCCGGGCTGTCGCCGCAGCTGCTTCTCGAGTTCCTGGCTGCGGTGGCTGGGCAGCACCCGTTGCCAGCCACCGGGCGGGTCGAGCTCGGCGATCACCACGACTTTGCGCCGGCCTGGAAAAGTCTCGCGGACATAGCGTGCGACTGGTCCGCCGACGGTGGCGTCACTGTCTTCCAGCAACACCAGCCGGACATCAGGATGCCAAGCCTCCCATGCTTTCGTGAATGCCTTCGCCGGCCCGCCGTCGAGACAGACGTGCACCGCGACGACGTCGCGTCCGATCGACATCGCCGCCGACAGCGCCTGGCAGCTCAGCTCCGAGACCTCCGAGACCGGCACCACCACCAGCGCCGCCGCACCCGGCTGCGGGCGGGCAGGCATGCCGGGACGCGAATCATCCACTGCACGCCGGGATTCCCCGATCCGATGATAGGCGCGCCGCACCCGTTCCATGGCCAGCACCAGGATCGGCAGGACAACCACGACCAGCCAGGCACCCTCGGTGAACTTCATCCCCGCGGTGATGATCGCGGCAGCGAACGTCAGTACCGCACCGAAACCGTTGAGCGCGAGCCGCCATTGCCAGCCCGGGCCGCGAGTACGCAGCCAGTGCCGGACCATGCCCGCCTGCGCGATGGTGAAACCGACGAACACGCCGATCGCGAACAACGGCACCAGCGCATTCATCTCGCCGTTCGCCCCGATCAGCAACACACCCGCACTGACGCCCAGCGCCACCACGCCGTACCGGTACACCTGGCGCGGCGAGCTCACGGCGAACCGGTGCGGCAGGCAGTTGTCGTCGGCCAGAATCCTTGTCAGCGTGGGCAATCCGCCGTAGGAGGTGTTGGCGGCCAGCGCCAGCAACACCACGGTGGCGAATTGCACTATGTAGTAACCGATTCCGTCGCCGAGCGCGGCCGAGGTGAGCTGAGACAGGACGGTCGTTCCCTCGATCGGATGGACCTGGAACTTCTCGATCAACACCGCCAGCCCGACCAGCATGACGCCCAGCAGCGCACCCAGCGCCACCTCCGCACCCTGGGCCCGGCGCACCCGCGGCGGTCGGAAACTGGGTACCGCGTTGGCAATCGCTTCGACACCGGTCAGCGCGGCACATCCACTGGAGAACGCTTTCAACACCAGCAGGACACCGACAGTCTGCAGATCCGACGGCACCGCGGCGGCGCCGGCGACAGTGACCGCAGGCGTGCCGCGCACCAGCCCCGCCACGATCACCAGCATGATCCCGGCGACGAACACAGCGGTCGGCGCCATGAACGCTCGCGCACTTTCGTTGATACCCAACAGGTTCAGTGCGGTGATGCCCACCAGCACCGCCAGGCAGATCTCCACCGTGTACCCGTGCAACGCGGGAAACGCCGAAGTGAGCGCCGCGATACCGGCCGCGATCGACACCGCCACATTCAGGACGTAGTCGACGATCAAGGAAGCCGCGGCGGTGAGGCTGGTACGCCGGCCCAGATAGGCCTTGGCCACCGCGTAGGCACCACCGCCGTCGGGGAACGCCGCGATCACCTGCCGATAGGAGGCCACCAGCACCGCGAGCAACGCCGCGATCGCGAGCGTCACCGGCACCGTAAGCCCCAGCCCCGCACCGCCCGCGACGGCCAGCACCAGCACGATCGCCTCGGGTCCATAGGACACCGAGGCCATCGCATCGAGAGAGAGTCCGGCCAGACCGGTCGGCACGGTCAAGCCGCGCTTACTTGGTTCGGTCTTCGCGGACGACAACAAATCGGTCATCTGCGCGAGTCTCAGCGCTCCACCCGCCACACACCAGAGGGCTTAACGCAATGCTGACGGCCGGGGACCGGTGATGTCGGTCATATCCATGCCACCCGAGTTGCACCGCTGAACCCGGGAGTAACGCGGCAGCGGCACGGACGGATATGCCTAGCGGGACAATCCGCAGCTCTCATGCGGGTTGGGGTGCATCGCTGTGGACATGCAGGAATCTTCCGCACGGAGGATGTCTGTTCGGCGCCACGACGTGGAAATGGTTCATCCATACAGCTGATGCGAATCACCGGGGGCTCCCATGTGGCCGTTTGTCGGTAGGCAAGACGAATTGGACAGCATTATCGGGGCCCTTCGGGACCCGGAAAACAATGGATTCATCGTGGCCGGCGCGGCGGGCGTGGGTAAAAGCCGGTTGGCGCGCGAATTCGCCGACCGGCTGGCCGGCACCGAGTTCGTCGTCCGCAGTGTTTCGGCGACGTCGGTTACCAGCGATGTCGCGTTCGGAGCGTTGGCGATGTATCTGGAGGGCCGGGCGACGCCGGCGCCGGGGCAGAGCGTACTGATCACCGAACTGGCCAGACGGCTGGCCGAGGCCCCCGAGAATGGGCGCGCGGTGGTGATCGTGGACGACGCGCATCTGCTGGATCTCGCGTCGGTGGCCGTATTGCGTCAGTTGGTGCGCGCCCATCACGCATTCCTGTTCGCC
This sequence comes from Nocardia sp. XZ_19_385, assembly GCF_015355755.1. Classification (NCBI taxonomy): domain Bacteria; kingdom Bacillati; phylum Actinomycetota; class Actinomycetes; order Mycobacteriales; family Nocardiaceae; genus Nocardia; species Nocardia sp. XZ_19_385. The sequence goes on along the minus strand of NZ_JACVEE010000003.1, from coordinate 721,681 downwards.
GTCACCCGTTCCGGCGAACCGGGCACCCGCGATCTCGCTCCGCTGTGGACCGAAGGTCTGGTACGCCGCGTCGAATTGCCCACCCTGTGCGGCAACGAGATCGAAGAGTTGCTGGAACAGGTGCTGGACGGCCAGGTGGCTCTGCTCACCGTGCAGCGATTGCGTGAACTGACCGGCGGAAATCCGTTGTTGCTGCGTGAGCTGGTCACTTCCGGATTGGACAGCGCTGCGCTCTCGCCGGTCAATGGGGTGTGGACGTGGCACGGGCCATGGTTGGCGGCCCCGCGGCTGACCGAACTGGTCCAATCCCGCATCGGTCATCTGGGTGAGGAACAACAGTGGGCGCTGGAGCTCGTCGCATTGTCCGAACCGGTGAGTCTCGAGGTGCTGACCCGGCTGGTCACCGAGGACATGCTGCTGAGCTTGGAGGGGCAGGGCCTGCTGCATGTGCAGCAGGACGGCCCCCGGACGCTGGTGCGGCTGGCGCATCCCCTCTATGCCGAGGCGCTGCGCGAAGCCTGTCCCGCGCTGCGCACCAGACACGCGAAACGCAAACTGAGCGAGGCCCTCGCCGCCGCCGGAACCAACGGTCAGGACGACGCGCTGCAGATCGCCCGCTGGCGGCTGGACGCGGGTGTCCCGGTGGACACCGACGTCCTGCGCCAGGCCGCCCAGCGGGCGTGGTCGATACTCGACCTGCCGCTGGCCGAACGGCTTGCCCGGGAAGCGGTGACCGCCGCATTGGCGGCCGGGCAATTCGACCAGATGCATCGCGCCGGAGTCACATTGTGGCGGGTGCTGATCGCCGGCGAGCGGCATGCCGAACTACTGGCCCTGATCGATGCCGTCGCGTCCCGCGCCGACGAGCCCGAACAACGCGCCGGTGCGACGATCGCCCGTGCCGAAACGCTGTTCTGGGGTTTAGGCGACTACGACGGCGCGATGAAGGAGCTCGGGAGCGTCGCGGACTCGGAGTGCGCCGGAGTGCTCATCGGCAAGGAGCATGCCGGGCTGTACCCGTTGCTGCACGGTTTGGCCGGGGGCCTGCTGGAGGCGCAGGACGCGATCATCGAGGACACGCAGCGCATGGCGGACCCGGAGTCCGCACCGAAACTCGGGGTGGCCGCCGAGCTGACGGCCACCTTCGGTGGCGCATGGCTCGCGGGGGATGTGGCCGCGACACTGGATTCGCGGGGGGTTCCGGAGGTAGCGGAGTTGCCGTGGATAACTCCGCTGGTCGCGCTGCTGCGCACCCAGCGCAGCCTGCTCGAGGGCCGGCTCGAGGTTGCGGCCGAGGTTGCCGGACAAGCTCACCGGGCCGCCCTGGCGCTCGGCTGGGATTTCGCGATCATGCTGTCCTCGGTGGGCAATGCGCAGGTGGCGCGGTTCGCGGGCCGGATCGATGAGGCCGGGCGGTGGCTGAGTGAAGCCCGGGCGCTCTACAGCCCCAGCTCCAACGCCGGGCGGATCTTCTACGGTCTGCTGGCCGGGGAACAGGCATACGTCGCGGCCATGGCGGGCGACCACGAGGCGGGGGCCGCCGCACTGGCCACGCTCCCGGACCACGAGTGGCTTCCGGGCCGGGTCTTCACCTTGTGGGCCGAACTCGCGCGGCCGTGGGTATCGGTCGCCCAGGGTGCGGTGCAGGCGGCGCAGGTTCAGGCACTGGCCGTGGCCGAGCGCGCCCGGTGGTCGGGGGCATACGCGGTGGAAGTCCTCGCACTGCATGATCTGGTCCGGCTCGGCGGCGAAGTGCCGGTGGCCCGGTTGCGCACCCTCGCGGCGGCGGAACCCGATCCCGGGCATCCGGTGCACCGCTGTCTGCGGCACGCCGAAGCACTGGTCGCGCGGGACCCCGTGGCGCTGGAAGCTGTTGCGGCCGAGTTCGAACAGTCCGGCCGATTGCCGATAGCCGCCGAGGTGTACCGGCAGGCTTCCCGCGGCTACCGCGACTGCGGCAAGGCGGATTCGGCTCGGCGCTGCCGGGCCTTCGCCGTGGCCGTCGGGGACCGCTGCCCGGGAGTGTCCCAAATGCCCGGAGAGACCGACGAATTCGACCTCACCACCCGGGAACGCGAGATCGCCGTGCGGGCATTGTCCGGCCGGACCAACCGGGAGATCGCCGCGGACATCGGGGTCTCCAAACGCACGATCGACAACCATCTGGCGCGGGTGTACAGCAAGCTCGGCATCTGCACGCGCGACGAGCTCCGCCGTCTCCTCGGCCGGTGTGAGCTGCCCCGATAGGTATGGGCCTGGGATTTGAGTATGCCCATGCTCATGTGCTCACCCTCTCCTCTGATCGACGATTTCCGTGGTGCCGGATCGACGAAACGAGGAGTTGACATGCATCGAGGACAGGATCGGGACTATTCCGTCACCGATATCGCGATCGTGGGAATGGGGTGCCGTTTTCCTGGAAACGTCAACGGCCCCGGCGAGTTCTGGCAATTTCTGGTCAGCAAGGGTGACGGCATCGTCGACATGCCCGCGGACCGATGGAATACCGACCTGTTCTACGACCCGGACCCGGACGCTCCCGGCCGCATGTACACCAAACGCGGTGGATTCCTGGAATCCCCATGGGATTTCGATCCGGAGTTCTTCGGCATCTCGCCCCGGGAAGCGGTCAGCATGGACCCGCAACAACGCCTCCTGCTCGAGGTGGCGTGGGAGGCGCTCGACGACGCCGGAATCGCGGGCCGGGTGGGCGGCCGGCAGGTAGGGGTGTACGCCGGCGGCTTCATGGTCGACAACCTGGTCCGCCGCCACCTCCCCACCGGCCGGGTGGCCATCGACAACCACACCCCGACCAGCGGTTCGCTGACGATGATCTCGAATCGGCTGTCCTACGTCTTCGATCTGCACGGCCCGAGCATGACCATCGACACGGCGTGCTCCTCCTCGCTGGTCGCGGTGCACGAAGCGACCCAGGCCCTGGTCCGCGGCGAGTGCGAGGTGGCGCTGGCCGGCGGCGTCAACGTGATGCTGCATCCGGAAACGTTCGTGTCCATGTGCAAGGGCCGCTTCCTGGCTCCCGACGGTCGCTGCAAATCCTTCGACGCCGGCGCGGACGGATACGGCCGCAGTGAGGGCGCCGGGATGCTGGTGCTCAAGCCCACGGGAGCGGCCCTGCGCGACGGTGACCGGATCTATGCGGTGATCCGGGGCAGCGGAGCGAACCAGGACGGTCGCACCGCGGGGATCACCGTGCCCAACCCGCAGGCCCAGCAGGAGCTGGCGGAGCGGGTGTGCGCCGCGGCGGGGATCGACCCGGCGCATATCGGTTACGTCGAGGCGCACGGCACCGGTACCGCGGTCGGCGATCCGATCGAATTGTCCGCGCTGGGCGCGGTTTTCGGCACCGCCGCGGGACGGAAGTCCGCGCTACCGGTCGGCTCGCTGAAGGCGGGCATCGGGCATATGGAGGCGGCCGCCGGTGTCGCCGGTGTCATGAAAGCGGCGCTGACCGTTTTCCATCGCACCATCGCCCCGCAGGCGTGGCTGCGCACGCTGAATCCGGCCATTCCGTTCACCGAGCTGAATCTGCGAGTGCCGACCGAAACCGAACCGTTCCCCGCGGACGGCACGCGAGCCCTGGTGGCGGTCAACGGGTTCGGTTACGGCGGAACGAACGCACATGTCCTCGTGGAGGAGGCCCCGCAGGCCCATCCGGCGACGCCGCGGCGCAAACCGGCGCGGGTACTGCCGATTTCCGGCGCCACCGAAGCGGCGGTGCGAGCCGTCGCGAGCCGGCTCGGCGCCTTGGTGGCCGGCGGCGCCGACGACGGCCTGGTCTGCGATGCCGCCTGGACCCGCCGGGCACACCATCCGGTGCGCACCGCGGTGACTTACACCGACGGCAAGGATCTCGCCGATCGGCTCGCCGCGGTGGCGGCCGGCGCCGGCGCCCTGGGTAAGCCCGTGGTCGCGCCCGGCACCAAGCCGGTTTTCGTGTTCAGCGGCATGGGGCCGCAATGGTGGCGCATGGGCCGCGACCTGCTGCTCGCGGGCGGCGTGTTCGGCCGCACCGCGATGGAGATCGACGCGGTGTTCAACGACATCGCGGGCTGGTCGATCGTCGAGGAACTGCTGTGCGAGGAGGAGCATTCGAGGGTCGAGCACACCGAGGTGGCGCAACCGGCCAACTTCCTGATCCAGGTGTGCCTCGTCGCCGCACTGGCAGAGCTGGGCGTGCACCCGGCGGCGATCGTCGGGCACAGCGTGGGTGAGGTGAGCGCGGCGTATGTCAGTGGCGCACTGAGTCTTCGGGACGCGCTGCTGGTGAGCTATCACCGCTCCCGGTTGCAGGCGCGGACCGCGGGTACCGGCGGCATGCTCGCGGTGGGCCTGACCGAAGCCGAGGCGATGGACTGGCTCGCGGACCGGCCCGACCTGTGCCTGGCCGCGGTCAACAGCCCGTCCGCGATCACCCTCGCCGGACCGGTGGACTCGCTGGAGGCGCTGCGCGTAAGCCTGGAGGAGACAGGCATTTTCGGCAAACGGCTGCGCGTCGAGGTGCCCTACCACAGCGCCCTGATGGATCCGATCCTCGGCGAGCTGGAGACGGTGCTGAGCGGCGTGCGGAGCACCGAACCCACTGCGGCGCTTTACTCTACGGTGACCGGGGCCCAGGCCGGCGGCACCCGGTTCGGCGCCGCCTACTGGCGCGACAACGTGCGCGAACCCGTGCGGTTCGCCGCCACGATCGGCGTCCTGATCGAGGACGGTCACCGAGTCTTCCTCGAGGTCGGCCCGCACCCCGTACTCAGCGGCAATATCCGCGAAATCCTGTTGCAGGCGGGGGAATCCGGCACCGCGATTCCCACGCTGCACCGCAAACAGGACGACGCCGACAGCCTGTGCCGGGTCGTCGGTGCGCTCTACACGGCGGGTTGCCTGGACGGCACCGAGACCCCGGGTAGCGGCGCCGGGCCCGCGATCCATCTGGACCTGCCGGCCTATCCCTGGCAGCGCACCCGGCTCTGGAACGAGGACCCCGCGGTCGAGCGACTGCGTACCGGAACCCCGGACAGTCGTCCACTCCTCGGCGAACGGCTCGACGCCCAGGCCCCGGAGTGGGAGACGGAGCTGTCCGGCAGCAGGCTGCCGTGGCTGCCCGAGCATGTGGTCGACGGTGTCGTCCTGCTGCCCGGCGCGGCCTATCTCGACGCCGCGCTGTCGGCCGCGGACGTGCTCACCGACCATCGGAGCCTGACGATCGAATCGGTGCGCTTCCGCAAGCCGCTGGTCGTGGACGAGCACGACATCCCGCGTCTGCGCATGGCGATCGACGCGAGCACCAACCGGTTCACGGTGAGTTCCCGCAGTGCCACGGTGGCGGACTGGACGGTCAACTGCACGGGCCGAATCGTGGACGGGCTCATGGAGTCTCGCAAATGCGACGTCCCCGAGGACGCCAGGCAATTGATCACCGGTGAGGAGTTCTACGCCCGGCTCGCCGAACGCGGGCTGGCCTATGGTCCCGCCTTCCGGCGCATCGCCGAGGCCCGGGTCGATGCGGACACAGTGGTCGCGACGATCGAACCGCCGACCGGTGCGGTGGACGGTCATCTCGCCCATCCCACCGTGACGGATGCGGCACTGCAGTCGGTCGCGGCGCTCGCCGAACTCCCGGACGGTGCGGTCGTGCCCGCGAAAGTCGATGCTGTGCGGTGGTTTTCGCCGCTGCCCCGGCGATCGGTGCTCGCGGTGGCGCGACGCTTGCCGGGTTCGGTACTGCGCGCCGATGTCGCGCTCTGCGATTCCGACGGTGTCGTGTACGTCGAATTCGTCGGCGTCGAGTTCGCCCGGATCGCTCCGCCGGTCGCGCCGATCGACCGGCTCGACCGGCTGTTCTACGAATGGGAGTGGGAGCCTCGCGAGACTCCCGCCGAAGACCTGGCCGTGGTTCCTTCCGAGCGGGAGACCGCGATCGTGGTCGCCCTCGGTGAACCCACCCGGGCGCTGGCGATCGCCGAGGCGTATCCCGGTTCCCGGGTGGTCGCCGCCGGCGGGATCGCGCAGACCATCCGGGATACGTTGAGCACCAACGGAATCGAACGCGTCACCATCGTCGTGGTGCCGCCTCCGGTGCAGGCCGGTTCGGTCGAACCCGCGGCCGCCACCATCGATGCCGTGGCCGGCCTGGTCGCGGCCGCGAAGGAAGTGCAGAGCGCACTGGACGAACTCGCCGCGGATTCACCACAGGCCGACGCCGTCCACGCGGTCGTGCTGACCGAACGTGCCCTGCGGCTACCGGACGATCGCCACGAGCCCGATCTCACGCAGGCAGCGCTCGCCGGCGCCCGGCGCGTGCTGCGCAACGAGCAACCCGGCCTGCACTGGCGGCTGCTGGATGTCGCACCCGGCCACTCCGCGCGGGAGGTCGTCGCCGAACTGCGTGGCGGCAGTACGCCGGACAACGCCGACGCGGACGAAGTCGCGCTGCGACAGGGTGTTCGCCTGGTTCCGCGGGGACGCCGGACGCTGGCCGACCGGTTGCGGCCCTACACCGAAAGCACCGTCAGCCCGGGCCCGGAAGAGTCGTTCGAACTCGAAGCCCCCGCCTCGGGGCTGCTCACCGACCTGGCGTTGCGGGCCGCGGAGCGCCGAGATCCGCAGGACCGCGAAGTCGAGGTGCGGATGGACGTCCTCGGCCTGAACTACAAGGACGCGATGAAGGTGCTCGGCGTGCTCACCGCGGAGGACCTGCGCGGCACCTACTTCGGCACCGGACTGGGCATGGAGGGGTTCGGGCAGGTCACCCGGGTCGGACCGGAAGTCACCGAGGTCTCCCCCGGCGACCAGGTGTTCGTCTCCACGCGTGACATGTTCCGCCGGTACGTCACGGTGTCCCTCGACCACGGCGTCGTGAGCCCGCTGTATCCCGGCGCCCGCCCCGAGCACGCCGGTTCGCTGCTGCCGCTGTTCACCGCGCATTACGGCCTGTACCGGGCGGCGGGTGTGCGAGCCGGCGACACGGTGCTCGTGCACGGCGCGGCGGGCGGCACCGGGCTGGCCGCGATCCAAGTGGCCCGAGCCCTGGGCGCCCGGGTGATCGGCAGCGCGGGCACCGACGAGCGCCGGGCGGTCGCGCTCGCGGCCGGCGCGCACGAGGTGGTCAACTCACGATCGCTGAATTTCGTCGATGACGTCTTGCGGCTCACCGACGGGCACGGCGCCGATGTCGTGTTCTCCTCGGCGCCCGGTGAGACGCTGCGGCAGAACCTGCGGGTGGCCGCGGAATTCGGCCGGATCGTCGAGATCGGCAAGGCCGACATCTACGGCTCCGGGGCGATCGATCTGCGCCCGTTCGACCGCAATCTGTCCTTGATCGCGGTGGATATGGACCGGATGTTCCAGGCCCGCCCGGAATTGACCCGCGCGGTGACCGCCGAGGTGCTGGCCCGGCTCGACAAGGGTGAGTACGAGGCGTTGCCGACGACGATGTACCCGGTGTCGCGGCTGCCGCAGGCGTTCGAGAGCGTCGCCCGCTCCCGGCACACCGGCCGGGTGGTGGTGGATCTCGGTGCGGCCCCGCTGATCCGGCCGCGGCGGCCGGAGTTCGCCGTGCATCCCGGCGCGACATATCTGATCACGGGTGGGTGCGGCGCCTTCGGCCTGGCGACCGCGCGGTGGCTGGTGACCCGCGGCGCCACCCACCTGGTGCTCGCCGCCCGCCGCGGCGCCACCACCGACGAGGCCCGAGATCAATTGCGGGCCTGGGCCTCCGCCGGTATCGACGTCACTGTCGCACAGATGGATGTGGCCGATCCGGAGCGGGTGCGGACGCTGGTGCACACGATCCGCGACACCATGCCGCCGCTACGCGGGGTGTTCCATACCGCGGGCGTCCTCGACGACCGCCTGCTCGGTGCGGTCACGGTGGAGTCGTTGCGCCGGGTGGTGGAGCCGAAGGTGCGCGGCGCCTGGAATCTGCACACCGCGCTGGACGACGCCGGAGTGGCAGTGGACGCGTTCGTGCTGTACTCCTCGGTATCGGCGCTGGTCGGAACCGCTTCGCAAATCGGTTACGCCGCAGCCAATTCCGCTCTCGACGCGCTCGCAGCGCTGCGGCAGTCGCAGGGCAAGGCGGCGCTGTCGGTGAACTGGGGTGCGCTGGCCGGTGGCGGTATGGCCGCCTCCACCGAGGAGATCGAGCGCTATCTCGACTTGATGGGGATGCGCCCGATCGATATGGACACCGCCGCCGAATTGCTCGGTGCGTGCTTGAGCCTGGACGCGCGGACGGGCGGCATCCTCGTCGGCGATATCGACTGGAGTGCTTGGGCCGCGGCGAATCCGGCATCCGCGACGTCGACCCGCTTCGCCGATCAAGTGGCGGCGGCTGGCCAGGATGTCTCCGGAACCGATGCGCTGCGTGCGGAATTGCTCGCGATGCCGGTGGAACAGCGCGGTGCGGTGCTGAGCTTCGTGCTCGCCGAACAGCTCGCCGCCGTACTGGGAATATCCGCGGAGGCGGTCGACATGTCGGTGCCGCTGCCCGATCTGGGCTTGGATTCCTTGCTGTCGGTGGAGCTGGCCAGCCGGGTGGTCACCACCCTCGGCGTACCGGCCTCGGCACTCGAATTCAGCCGCGGCACTGGAATTTCCACGATCGCACGCCGGATGGCCGCAGGGCTGTCCAGCGACACGATGAACCTACGGAAGGTGAGCTGAAATGGTTGTCGACGCGAAAAGTCTGGCCCGGGATCTGCTGTCCAGACACGCCAAGCCGGCGCTGGAGCCGGTCCATCGTCCGAGGGGCCGGGGATTGGACGACCACCCGGAAATCCGTGCGGCCCTCGAACTGCGCGGCCGGGCGACCGCCGCGTTCTCCGATCGCGGTCTGCCGAACCCGTTCTTCCTGCCGCACACCGGGGTCAACGGTGCCACGACCGGCATGCTCGACGGCGAGGTGGTGAACTTCTCGGGATACAACTATCTCGGCCTGGCCGGGGATCCGCGGGTCACCTCCGCCGCGAAGCAGGCGATCGACGGCTACGGCACCTCGGCCTCGGCCAGTCGTGCGGTGGCGGGTGAGATTCCGCTGTACGCCGACCTGGAACGCCGCCTCGCCGGCGCGTACGGAGCCGGCGACGCGGTGATCACCGCGAGCGGGTACCTCACCAACGCCGGTGTGATCCCGTTCCTGCTGGGGCCGGGCGATCTGGCGGCCTGTGACGCGCTGGTGCACAGCAGCATCGTGTCGGGGACGCGCTGGGCCGGGTGCCGCCGAGCCACCTTCGCGCACAACGACCCCGAGGCGCTCGATCGGCTGCTGATCCGTTCCCGCGGCAGTTTCGGGCGGGTGCTGGTCGTGGTCGAGGGCGCCTACAGCATGGACGGCGACGTGGCCCGGCTCCCGGAGTTGATCGCGGTCGCGCGCAAACACGACTGCCTGATCATGGTGGACGAGGCGCACTCGTTCGGCGTGCTCGGCGGCCAGGGCTTCGGGGTGCGTGAGCATTTCGGCCTGGCCGCGGACGCGGTGGACCTGTGGATGGGCACGCTGTCGAAATCCCTGGCGAGCTGCGGCGGATTCCTGGCCGGCGACGCCGAGCTGATCGCGGCGATCAAGACACTCGCCCAAGGGGTTTCGCTGTTCTCGGCGGCGCCGACACCGGCCCAGATCGCGGCCGCGATCGCCGCCTTCGACGTGATGGTGGCCGAGCCGCAACGCCTGGCAAGGTTGCACGGCAACGCCGCGACGATGTCAACGGCGTTGCACGACGGCGGCTGGGATACCGGGTTGAGTGCCGGAACCGCGATCATCCCCGTGATTCTCGGCGCGGAGGAACGGGCCATGGCCACGTCGGGGCGCCTGCTCGCGGCGGGTATCTACGCCGCTCCCCTGGGCTATCCGTCGGTCGCCGAAGGCGCGGCCCGGATTCGGTTGTTCATGTCGGCCGAGCACACGGCCGAGCACATCGACCAGCTGGTGACCGTGCTCGCCGGCGAGCGGTAGCCCGCCGGCCTCGGCCCGGATTCGCTTGGGGGACACATGTTGCTGGGAAGAGCGGCCGAGGCCACGCGCTTGCTCGCCCTGTTCGAGCGGGCGCGGCGGGGGCGCAGCGGTGTCGTGGTGGTGTCGGGGGAACCCGGGGTGGGCAAGACGGCGCTGATCGACTTCGCCCTCCGCCAGGGCGGCGGGCTGCGTATCCGCCGGGTTCGCGCCGCCGAGGCCGAGCGCGGATTGTCCTTCGCCGGGCTGTCGGCACTGCTGCGGCCGTGGGAATCGGAGATCGACGACCTGCCGCCGGTGCAGGCGGCGGCGCTGAAGGGTTCCCTCGCGCTGGGACCGGCGGTCACCGGCGACCGGTTCGTCATCGCGGCGGCCACGCTGGGATTGCTGACCATGGTGGCCGAACGACAGCCGATCCTGCTCGCGCTGGACGACTTTCACTGGATGGACGAGGCCTCGGCGGAGGCGGTGCTGTTCGCGGCCCGCCGGCTCGACTGCGAGGGCATCGCGATCATCCTGAGCACCAAGGTGCCGATCCCGCAGTGGGAGAGCATCGAACTGTCCGGCCTGGACGCGGCCGCCGCGGCGGAGTTGGTGGCCGCGCACAGCGGGCAGTCGATCGCGCCCGAGGTGGCCGGCCGGCTGGTGGCGGGCACGGCGGGAAATCCGCTGGCGCTGATCGAACTCGCTCGGCTGCTCGATCCGGCAATGCTGGCCGGGACTGCGCCGCTGCCGGATCCGCTGCCGGTCGGCCGGGCCACGACCGCGCTGTTCGCGCCCAGGCTGGCCGCACTCGATCCCGGCGGGAGAACCGCGCTGCTGCTCGCCGCGCTGACCGATACGGACGTTGATGTCATCAAGCGGGCCGCGGCCGGTCTCGGCCTGGCGGACAGCGCCGCGGCCGGCCTGGACCACGACGGTCTGGTCGCCTTCGACGCGGGCCGAGTGGTGTTCGCCCATCCGCTGATTCGGTCGGCGGTGGTGGAACAGGCCACCTCGGCGCAGATCCGCGCCGCGCACGGCGCGCTGGCGGCGGCGCTGGCCGACTCGGCCTGTCCCGAGCGCCGCGCCTGGCATCTGGCCGAATCGGTCCTCGGCCGGGACGAGCGCGTCGCCGATGAACTCGAGCGCATGGCCAACGGTATGCGCGACAAGCGCGCCTTCCACATCGCCTCGCACACCTACGAACGCGCCGCCGAGCTGTCGGCGGATCGGGCCCGATACGCCCGCTGCCGGTTCCAGGCAGCCGGCGCGGCCTGGCTGGCCGGCGAGTTCGCCCGGGCCCGGGACCTGGTCTCACCCGCGGGAATCGTTGGGGCAGAGGGCGATGAGACCGCCGAAACCAAGTGTGTGCTCGGTGGCATCGAACTGTTCCTCGGACATACGACGAGGGCGCGCCGGCTGCTCGCCGAATCGGCGGCGCACTATCGGCCCGTCGATGTCGAGGTGGCTATGCGGCATCAGCTCGACGCTGTGCTCGCCGCTTACGTCGGCGACGACTTCGCGGCCGCCGCCGAGCTGGCGCTGGAGACCGAGACCTGGGGTTGCGAGCACCCGGCCCTGACCGGGCTGGCCCGGCTGCTGGCCGGGGTCGGTACGCTCGCCTGCGGTGATCCCGAGCACGGTGCGCGGCTGCTCGCCGACGCCGTCGACACCCCGGAGCTGATGCGCGGAGCCGGCTTGCACGGCCGGCATGCGATCCACGCCGGGCACGAACTGGTCCGGATCGGACTTCCGCTGGCCGCCAAGGGGATTCTCGATCCGATCGTGGAGCGCATGCGCGCCGAGACGGAACTGGGCACGCTGCCGTACGCGCTGCATGTCTCGGCGGTGGCCGAAGCCCGGGCCGGGCAGTTGGACGCGGCGTACGCGGCCGCCGAGGAAGCGGCGCGGCTGGGACTGGAAACCGGAAATCCGCTGTGGCACTACCGCGGTGCGTCCGTGCTGGCCTTCGTGCGGGCGCTGCGGGGCGACGAAACCGAATGCCGCCAGGCTGCCGCTGCCGCCCGCGAGCTGGGCGCAGCCATGGGCAGCACCCCGGGCCGCTATATCGCCGAAGCCCTTGCGACCCTGGAGTTCTCGCTGGGAAACGTGGACGCGGCCCTCGAACACGCCATGGCCGTGGGGGATTTCCAGCAGTGCTCCTCGGCGGTGCTGCTGACCTCGCCGGTCGCGGTGGATATCGCCGAGGCACATCTGAAGGGAATCGCCGAACTGCCACCGGCGCTGGCCGGTGCGCTGGACCGGACGCTGGCCACCGAGATCGCGGCCGAATTGCCCGGGCAGACCGCAGGATTGGCCCGGCTCCATGCGCTGTCCTGCGCAGACATCGACGAGGGCGCGAAACTCTTCGGCTACGCCGTCGACTGCTACACCGACGCCGGACTGGAATTCGACTCGGCGAGAACCCTGCTCTCCTGGGGTGAATGGCTGCGCAGGCGCGGCCGACCGGCCGCCGCCCGCACCCGGTTACGCGCCGCCTGGATTGCCTTGGAGGCGATGGGCGCCCGGCTCTGGGCCGCTCGCGCGCTCGCCGAATTGCGGGCCACGGGCGCGAAGAATCTGCCCACCGCGGCCCCGGATGCGCAGCCGCTGACCCCGCAGGAGTTGCAGGTCGCGCTGACCGTGGCGAACGGGGCGACCAATCGGGAGACCGCCGGGGCGCTGTTCCTGAGCACCAAGACCGTGGAGATGCACCTCACCCAGGTGTATCGCAAGCTGGGCGTGCGCTCCCGGACCGAGCTGGCCCGCCGGTTCGCCGAACGCGGTCCCGCTCAACATATTCGGTGAGTCCCTCAGGACAGCGGCGTCGGCCGGTAATCGGAGTATTCGGAGGGGAACCGGGGCCCGGCGCATTCGATCTGATGAATGCGGGTACTGACCGCGGCGCCGCGCATGAGGTGGTGCGCCACGTCGGTGACGCTCCGGTTCTCCGGCGCCGCGAGGTAGGTTCCGCGCACCCACTCGTTGAAGGCGCCCAGCGCGGGCCCGGCCCACACCTGATAGTCGGCGAGCCGGTCGGCATCTCCCGTAATCGCCCATCGGGACGACAATCCCAGATACCAGCGGAACATCAGCGCCATCCGGCGCTTCGGATCGTTGACAGCCTGCTGGATCTGGGCGGGATCGCGAGTCGTGAAGAAGGCGACCACCTCGTCCCAGACCTCGCCGACCGGACGGCGGAATACCTTGCGCTCCAGCCAGATACGGTCCGCATCAGGCAGATCGTCGATGCTCGAGCAGGTTTCGTAGAGCTGCCGCAGTTTGCGGGCGCGCTGGGGAAACATCGTGCCGCTCTTCAACACCTGCACCTGCGCACCGAGCTCGAACATGTAGCCCGACGGAGCCATGTCGAAATCGCTGATTCCGGCGGTGGCGAGCATTCGGCGAGTCACCGCGGCGGTTCCCGCTTCGACACAGGCCTGGTTGACCGACCCGGTCACCACATAGTCCGCGCCGAGAGCGAAGGCCGCCGCGACTGCCTGCGGGGTACCGATGCCGCCCGCCGCCCCCAGCCGCACCGACGGTAGCTCGGGTCGCTGCCGGCGCACGTCGTCCCGCAGCCGGCGCAGCACCGGGAGCAGCGCCGACAACGGGCGGCGATCGGTGTGACCGGCCGAGTCGGACTCGACCGTGATGTCGTCCGCCATCGGCATCGCCCGGGACAGGTCCGCCTGCTCGGCGGTCACCTGCCCGCGTGCGATCAGTTCCGCCACCATCGCCTCGGGGGCGGGTAGCAGGAACTGCCGGCAGACCTCGGGCCGGGATACCTTCGCGATCACCCGGTTTGCCGCGTGCACTTGCCCGCCGGTACTCCGGTACAGGCCGTTGAGCCGGTAGCGCACCAGTTCCGGGGTCAGTTCGAGGTACGCCGACGCCTCGACGCAGCGCACCCCGTAGCGCAGGCACAGGTCCACGACCGCGCGCTCGAGTGCCGGTTCGTGAGGTGTGTTGAGCAGGTTGACCGCGTAGGGCAGTCCGGGGATCTCGGCGGCCAGCCGTTGCAGTGCGGCCTCGACCCGATCCGATGCGAGACCACCGGCGCCGAAGGCCCCGAGGAATCCGGCCCTGGCCGCGGCGACGACCAGTTCCACCGAGGAGATGCCGTTCGCCATTCCGCCTGCCATATAGGCCATCCGGACGCCGTGCGCCCTGCGGAAATCGTGAGATCCCAGGTTCTCCGGCGACAGCGGCCCGGCCGAGGCGAGTACACACTGCCCCGGCTCGAGAGCGGCGGTCACGCCGATGCCGCCGGTGTCTCGAACGACATGGACGGGGTGCTCCAGATCGGTCAATATCCTTTGCACGTCATCGATTTCGATGCTTCTGGTCATGTGCTTTCCGCCCCCACGGCGATATCGGTGAATTCGTAGATGCGCAGGCCGTTGTTCCACAGGTTCGCGTCCGCGACGATCACGGTGCGCCCCTGCTCGCGCCGGATGTCCTTGACATGGAAGTCGAAGACGAGTTCGCCGTCGGCCGGCAGAATCTGACCCCGATAGCGCCAGCTGAACGGGACATCAAGCGGCAGAACGAACTCGCCCGACTCGAGGTCGTCGGCGGGTTCGCTGTGCCGCAAGAAGATTCGCAGCGCTTGCAGGACCGTCTCGACCCCGAGCGATCCGGGCATGACGGGATCACCGTGGAAGTGCAGCGGGAAGAACCAGTCGCCCGCATCGATCCGGCGACGACCCCGCAGGTAGCCCAGCCCGTGCCGGCCGCCGTCCCGGACGATCTCGACGTCGTCGATCAGGTCGAATCGGCCGTCGCCACCGACGGTGATCCGTTCGGCCTGCGCCGCCTCGGTCTCCAACCAGGGCAACATTTTCCGGCCACCGTCCAATCCGGACTGCTTCGCCAGCGCCTGGTCGTTGAAGTAACCGAACAGCGATTCCCCCTCGTAGAAGACTTCCCCGTCGACCGAGAGCCGATAGCTGAAGGACTGCAGAGTCGCGCCCGCGGTCCGGTGCGTGGACAGCAGCTCGGACTCCTGGCGGATGGTCCGGCCCCGTAGATCGGGCCGGCCGAGCAGGACGGCCCGGCCGTCGAGATTGCGGATCACCAGGTCCTCCTCCGGAGTCAGCAGGCTCGCGCCGAGGTAGTAGCCGGTGAGCACGGCCGACTGCAGCGAGGTCTCCATCAGCACGCAGTAGGGCATTCCCGGGTCCGGATTCTCGGCGTAGTACCAGGCATCCGGCGGAGAGTCGTATTCGGTGACCATCCGCGCGCCGCTCGGCTGGCCGTGCGCACCGGTGAACTCCACGAGGCGGTGCAGAAAGCAGAAGTCCCCGTTCGGAATTCGCGGTGCTCGGCGGTCCCGGTAGATGTCGAACTCCGTCCCCATCGCCAAGCCCAGGTCGCCCTGCGCCAGATGGGCCATGTGCAGTTCGTTGGCCACGGTCGGTTCGCCGTCGTGGCTGCGCCGCCCCAGGAATCGACGCGGCCGGCCGTCTCGTTCGATCCGGTACGGGGTGCCCGGCTTCTCGCGCACCTGGATGCCCAGCTCGCGCATGCTCAGGATCGGCTTGTCGCCGTCGAAGACGGTGATGTCAGCGGTGACGGTGGGCCGGGGCAACATCGTGATCGAGGTGATCTCGGCGACGTAGCGGAGTTCGCATTCGGCCGGGGTGATTTGGCCGCGCAGCCGGCAGTGCAGGCGCTGCTCGAGGGCGGGCTGAAACTCGGCGTCCGGGAACACCAGGTGCAGCCCCAGATACATGGCGTAGATCTGGATCAGTTGTGCGGCGCCCTCCATCATCATGGTGCCCGGGAGTACCGGGTCGCCGGGGAAGTGGCAGGCGAAGTACCACGCGTCGGGCGTAACACGTTGTGTCGCAACGAGTCTTCCGAGTCCGGCCGGACCACCGGTCCGATCGATCTCGTGGACCTGCTCCAGCGCAAGGAGGTTGCCGCCCGGCAGCCGGATCGACGGGTTGAGACCGTCCGATTCCCAGGCCGCCCCGAAGACGGCGGCGACTTCACCGGCCGTCAGACGCTCGATATCGTTGTGCGACAGGCTTGTTCGATCGGAACGCGCGAGGGGCGTGAAGGCGGGGGCGTTGGTCGGTTCGATGCGTTCGTCGTCGATGACGCCCAGCGGCTGGGCCAGTTCCGCATCGGTGAACAAGCCCGCGCAGCCGTCGCGCATCTGGAGGAACAGGGTGTCGCCGCGATAGCCGTCGCACTGGAAGAAGATCAGCGGCATCTCGCCCTGCCAGACGAATCGGGTGATCTCGACGTGGTAGCGCAGCGTCTCACCGGTCCGGGGCAGTCCGTCGAAGAACGTGGCACTGCCTCCCAGTAGACGGAACCGCCGCTCTCCCCCGATGCGATCCTCGATCCCCTGATAGCCGAGCAGGAACAAGGTGGCCTGCGCGATTTCCAGAGTGGGGCCGAACGATGCCCTGCCGTCCACCGCGAACCACGCGTCCGCCGGGACGTCGTATTCGACGGTGATGCTTGCGGGTTCGAGCTTTCCGGGCTCGGCACGCAGGCCGGTGACCCGGGAGATCATCAGGTAGGGCGGGGCGGGCAGTCGCAGTCGGCGGTCCGTTCGTGCGGTGCCGAACTCGACCAGATCGTCTCTGTCCCAGAGAATTCCGGCTGGCCGTGTCACCAGTTCGACATCGCGGAACACCAGCAGGACATTGCCGTCGGCATCGGTGGCGGTGACCGAGCACCGCGCGCCGCTTTCTGTGCGCCGGGTGTCCCCGAGCGATACGACGAAGGCGTCGGGCAGTGGCCGGTGAATCTCGATGTCGCCGATCCCACTCGGCAAGGTGGCGATGCCCAGGCTGCGATGCGCCCACACCAGAGATACCTGCAACAGCAGGTCGGCCAGTACGGGACTGTACGACGGAGTGGACCAGCCTCCGCCCGCCAGGTCCACATCCCTTAGGGCACAAAGGAATACGGTGTCGGTCAGCTGCCGTCGGATTCCGCGCAGGCTGGGTCCGTGGAACAGTTCACCCCCGGTGTACGGATCGATCGGCTGCCCGCTGTCCCACGGCGGCACGTCGGTGCTGCGCGGTGCCGGTGCAGGCTGCTCCCCGATGACAGCCTGATACCGAGGCCGCCCCTGCTCATCGAGCACGCGCACCTGGTCCGCCGAGATCACGAAGGAGAGGGCGGCCGGCTGGTCGTCATCGAACACCAGGCCCTTGAAGACCTTGAATTCCGTCAGCCGAGTCGCTGCCCGGCCCGGACGGACCTGGCCGACGATATCGAGGATCGCCCCCAGTGCGGCCGTGGCGGGCAGGACCGGCTTCCCGTTCACGCAATGGTCGGCGACGACCGGGTCCCGCGCGATCGTGGCAAGATCCCGCACCACCGTTACTTCCTTGCTGGACATACGCTTTGGGCGCGACCCCGACAGCGGCGTGGACGGGCCGATCACGCACACGGTGTCGTTGCCCCGTTCCAGGTCGAACTGTTCGGCGAACATCCTGGCCCCGAGGCCGATCGGAATCAGCGGTACGCCACGCGTTTCGAACATCTTGGCCAGCTCCGGTGTGACCATGCCGCCGTTCCAGGCGCCCCAGTTGATCGCGGTCACTCTCGAATCGGGCCGCGCCCGTTTGAGCGCCGCCGCGATACCGTTCAGCGCCTCGTTGGCCACCGCATAGTCGGCTTGGCCTTTGTTGCCGAAGAATCCGGCCACCGACGAGAACAGCACGATGTGCCGCATTCGTTCCTGATCGGTCGCGGCCAGCACCGAATGCAGACCGAGCAGTTTGGCCCCCAGTACCCGGTCGACGTCGGAAGCGCGTTTGTTCAGGATCAGTTGATCGGCGAGAACACCGGCACCGTGCACAATGCCGGTAATCCGCGCCCGGTACGGCGCGAGCGCCGTCCCGACCGCCGGGCCATCGGTGACATCGACCGTCAGGTACTGGGCTTCGACACCGATCCGCTCCAAGTCCGCCAACGTCGCCGAGATCTCATCCGCCCCATCGCTTTCGGAGCGACCGAGCAGCAGCATCCCGCACCGGTGCCGCCGCGCGAGTGCGATCGCGCACGCCGCAGTGACGCCCCGCCCACCCCCGGTGACCACCAGAAAGTCATCCACCCCGAACTCCGCGACATGCGGATCGGCGGTCTGGAGCTCTGCGACTGGTGGACCGGTAGGTGGCTCGTCGGTCAGGACCTCCGTGTAGCGCCCGCCCGAACCGTCGTGCCGGACGACAGCGAGATCAGTTCGTGCGTCGTATATTTCGGCTACGGCAAGCTCGGCGGCGGCCGCGTGTTCCAGGCCATCGCCGAGTTCGATCGCGCGGCAGAACAGCGCCGGCGCCTCGATCGCCAGGGTCTTCACCAGCCCACTCACGCCGCTCAACGCGGCCGAGGCAGGGTCGGTTCCGGGCGCGCCGGTGAGTGTCACGAACGCGGCCCTGCCTTCTCGGGCCGCCGACTCCAGCGCACGCTGGGTGCGTGCGGCCAGCAGCACTGCCTCGCGCAGTTGCCTTGTGGCCCCGGGGAAATCGGCCGGACGCCCCGGTGCGTAGAGGACGAGATCCAGTGTCTCGGGAATCTCCTCGCCCCGATGGACAGCCCAGCCGTGCGCGGTCAGCGCCGCGCTCACCCGCGCGAGCAGGTCCGAACCCTCCCCTGCCAGCAGTGCCACCGGCTGCTGCCGGTAGGGCCGGTACACACGATCCGCCGCGGAAAGCGGGCTCGGCTGCGCGAACTGACGCGCGATGCCGAGTCCGCTCTCACCTTTTGGGTGGACATCAGCCTCCTGACCGCCGACGACGAAGTCCACGATGTTGTCCAGCACGCGCAGCTCCGCCAGCTCGTCGGCATCGGCGATCGCGGCAGCGGGGAACCGTTCCCGCAGTGCCCCCATGATCTCGACCCGCTTGATCGAATCGATGCCGAGATCAGCCTCGATCTCCATATCGCCGTCGAGGGTGTCAACCGGGTAACCGGTTTTCGCGGAGACGATTTCGAGCAGCTGCCCGCGCACCATGATGGCGTCCATCGTGGCCGCGGCAGGCTCCGGCTCGGCAGGTCGGGGCAGCGGTTCGATATGCGGCGTCCTAGCTGGGGGTGCCATGTAAACGCTCGTGCCAGAACCCGAAACTCCGGCGACCGCAGCAACCCCTGCCGAAGCGCCGGCCTCCGGTGAAATCTCTGTCGGCGCGATCGCCCCTGGTACGCCCGCCTCGGGAAGCAGCGTTGTCTGCGCGACCGCCATTGGAGCTTCTGCCGCCGGAACTGCCGCTGCCGGCGCTATCGCTGCTGGAGCCGCAGTCACCATTCGGGTGCCAGACGACCTCGAAAGGTAGACGTCGTTTCTGACGGGGTACGCCGTCAGAGACGCCTCTTCGGACTCGATCGGCGGCACCCCGGCACCTGCTTCGAGGTGGACCATGCTGCGCAGCACCTCACCGGCCTGCGTGTGGCTGCGCCCGATCGTCCGGCTGTGCTCGGCGATGGCGCTGATGCCGGCGATTACCGAGTCCCGCATGCCATTTCGGCTCTCCTCCCGCAGGATGTCCACGATCTGCTCGGCCACCCGCGACTGGCTGGCGAGGTATTCGCGATGGGACGCCATGTGTTCGACGGCTATCCTGCGCACCGAATTCGGCTCGCTCGGCAGTCCCGCGTCACCGACGGTGTAGCCGTCGGTCAGCGCTTCCTGATACGCCCGCTCGCGTTGCGGCGGAACGTGATTGACTCCGGTCAACGTGATCACCATTCCTTTCTTGGTTTTCTGAACGCCCGAATCCGGCAGCGCGGGACGGAATCCCGTCAGTGGCAGGCCGAGCACGGCCAGCCGGGCGGCGAGCCGTTTGAGGGCGAGATCGCTGTCGTGGCCGGGACCTGGGTCCGCGGCGAGCACGACGACATCGGTGTGGTCCGCGAAGGCCTGATTGGCCAGTCCCGCCAGGACGGATTTGGGGCCGAACTCCACGAAGATTCGGAAGCCCTCGTCATACATCTGCGCCAGGCGCGGCGCGAAGGCCACCGGCTTACGCAGTTGCTCGGTGAGCACCCGCCGATCGCGCACCGGGTCGCCGCCGTACTCCGCTCCCTCGGTGTTGGCGTAAACCGGAATGTCGAGTTTGCCGATCTCGGTGTCCGCCACCGCCGCTGCGAACTGTTCGGTAGCGTGTGCGACGTACCGGGTGTGGAACGCAGCAGCGACCGGCAATGGCTTGGCGCCAACACCTTCGGCGGCACACTGCGCGACGAACTCCCCCACCGCAGTGCTGCCGCCCCCGACGACAACCTGGTTCGGGGCGTTCAGATTACAGACGGACACGTTCGTGGCCTGCGCGAGCAGCTCCTCGACCCGCCGCCGATCCGCGTGCACTACCGCCATCGCGCCCGGATCGGTTAGCTCCACCGGCCGCCGCGCCATGGCTTCGCCCCGCGCCCGGGCCAGCCGGAACAGATCGGCGTCGCCGAGGCCGCCCGCCGCCCACAGCGCGGTCAGTTCCCCGAAACTGTGCCCGAGCGCACCGTCGGGAGCGAAGCCGAGCTCGGTGAGATAACGGAACTGGCCCGCCGATATCGCCGCGATGGCAGGCTGGGCAAAGTCGGTGCGGCGCAACGCATTCGACTGCGCCGCCCGGGTCTCCTCGTCGAAAGCAGGGGGCGGGAACACCACCGGCCCCAATGGTTCGGTACCGGAGAATTCGGCCGCGGCGCGGTCGAACGCCGCCTGCACCTGCGATACGGCCAGGGCGCTGGCGCGGCCCATGCCGACATACTGACTGCCCTGCCCCGCGAACAGCGCCGCGACTCTGCCGGTCGATCGTGCGCGGTGACGGTAGTACACCCCCGATGGCAGTTCGAATGCCTCGGCCGTCGGCTCGGCAGCCAGTTTCGCCCTTGCCTCGTCCCTCAGTTTCGCCAGTTCGCTCTGCCCGCGGGCCACGATCGCCAGCCTCGAGTGTTCCGCTGGGACGGGACCGTCCTGCGGAGGACCGTCGAGTGCGGACAGCAGTTCGGTGGCGTTGCGGGCGTGCCACAGGTAGATCTGGGCCGTCGTGTGCCCGGCTCCCGGCGCCGCGCCGTATTCCTCCAGCACGCAGTGGAAGTTCGTGCCGCCGAACCCGAACGAGGACACCCCGGCCCTGCGCACCGGGCGCTGCGGCTGCGCGATCCACGGGCTGCTCTCGGTGTTGACGTAGAACGGCCCGTCGTCGAAGTGCAATGCCGCCCTTGGCTTTTCCACATTGATCGTGGGCGGCAGCACCTTGTGGTGCAGGCTCAACGCGAGCTTGATCAACCCGGCCGCGCCCGCCGCCGCCTTGGTGTGGCCGATCTGGGACTTCACGCTGCCGATCGCGACACTGCGCCTACCGGCGTCGGCGTAGATCGAGCGCAGCGCGGTGACCTCGGTCAGATCGCCGACCGGGGTTCCGGTGCCATGCGCCTCCAGCAGGCCGACCTCGCCGGGGCCGAAGCCGGCGTCGTCGTAAGCTCGCCCGAGAGCGACCATCTGACCTTCCCCGCGAGGTGCGTAGATGCTCTTGTGCCGGCCGTCGCTGGAGGAACCGATACCGCGCAGCACGGCGTAGATGCGGTCGCCGTCGCGTTCGGCATCGGCGAGGCGCTTGAGCGCGAGCATCCCGATACCCTCGCCGATCAGGGTGCCGTCCCCGCTCTCGTCGAACGGCCGGACCTGACCGCGCTTGGAGAACGCCGGTGTCTTGGAGAAGCACAGGTACATGAGAATGGTGTTGTCGGCGTCGCAACCGCCGGTGAGCATCAAATCCGCTCTGCCCGATTGCAATTCATCGACCGCCATCCGGACCGCGGCCAGCGAGCTGGCGCAGGCGGCGTCCACCGTGCAGTTGGTGCCGCCGAGATCGAACCGGTTGGCGATGCGGCCGGCGACCACATTGCCGAGCAGGCCGGGAAACGAGTTCTCCTGCCAGGGTGCGAACGCTGCCGCGAACTTGGCGGCGACCGCCTCGGCGTCGCGCTGGGTCAGCCCGCACGAGCGGACCGCCTGCTCGACAACCGGAGTCTGCAGTCGCGTCGCCAGCGGATAGATCAGCGAGTTCGCTCCGGTGACACCGAGAATCACCCCCGTGCGCGAGCCGTCGAATCGATCGGAGTCCAGGCACCCGGCATCGGCCAGTGTCTGCTTGGCCACCAGCAGACTGAGCAGTTGCAGCACACCGGTGACCTCGAGGGTGTTCGGCGGCAGACCGAACTCCAGCGGGTCGAACTCGACGGCGGGTATGAATCCGCCGCGCTTGCTGTAGGTCTTGTCCGGCGCCGTCGGATCCGGGTCGTAATGGTCGGCCACCGACCAGTGCGTGTCCGGGACATCGGTCACGGAGTCGACGCCGGCGACAATGTTGTTCCAGAATTCGTGGACGTTGCGCGCGCCCGGGTACAGCGCCCCCAGTCCGACGATCGCGATGGCTGTACTTCCGGATTCCGGTTTCGACGGCATCTGTCTCTCCTCTCGTGCGATGAGTTGTTCAGCGGAACAGGTCGTGCGCGGCCGCGACCTCGCGGAGCGCGTCGAGCGCGAAGTCGACGTCCTCCGGCTGCATCGCCGCCGTCAACGTGGCCCGGAACCGGCAGCTCCCCTTCGGGACTCCGGGGAACATCGCGGTGAATACGTAGACCCCGCGGTCGAGCAGGTCCTTGGCCATGCGCAGCGCGGTCATCTCGTCACCGATGTGAATGGGCACGATCGGCGTCACGCTGTTCATGACGTCGAATCCGAGACGGACCAGCCCGGCTTTGAACCGATTGGTGTTGTCCCACAGCTTTTCCAGCCGCCAGGGTTCGCGCTGCACCAGATCCAGCGCCTTCAGCACACCCGCGATCGTGACCGCGGGCAGGCTGGTGTTGAAGGTGTAGGTACGCGCCGCGTGCCTGATGTACTCGATGACATCGGCGTCCCCGGCGACGAACGCGCCGACCCCGGCCAGCGACTTGCTGAACGTCCCCATGACCAGGTCGGGGCGGACTCCGAAATGTTCGCACGCACCCCGGCCGGCGGCGCCCATCACACCGATCCCGTGCGCCTCGTCCACCATGAGCACGGCGTCGTGATTCCCGGCCAGCTTGCTGATCTCGTCCAGCGGGGCCAGGTCGCCGTCCATCGAGTAGACGCCGTCGACCACGATGAAGCGCTTCGCCGCGTCGTGATTGCGCTCGAGAATGTGCTCCAGCTTGCTCATCGAGTTGTGCGGGAAGAGCTTGATGCGGCCCCCGGACAGCCGGCACGCGTCCACGATGCTCATGTGATTGAACTGATCGGTGACGATCGCCGTTTCGGAGTCGCACATCGCCGAGATCGTGCCGAGGTTGGCCAAATACCCCGAACTGAACGCCACCGCCGACTCGGTGCCCATCCAGGCGGCCAACCGCTCCTCCAGCTCGAGATGCAGCACCGTCGTCCCATTGATCAACCGGGAACCGCAACTGCCGGAACCGAATCGGTCCATCGCGGCCTTCATCGCCTCGGTGATCTCCGGATGCCCCGCCAATCCCAGATAGTTGCTGGTGCTCAACATCAGCACGTCGCCCTGCCCGAGCCGGGCGCGCACGCCCTGCCCGCCGGAGAAGGCCGGCTCGAACGGATAAACCCCACCGTCCCTGATCTGCCGCACCAGCTCCAACATCGGTGACATCGTCTTCTGATAAGCCTGCGAAATCATGGCTCCAAGGTTGCCGCTCCCACGGTGACCGTCGCTACGGGAGAAACCCTGGGTCTGCCGAACGGTTGACCGAATACAGGGTGGCCTGGGGTGCCGGCCACGCAGGCGAGCGCCACTATCCAGGGCTTGGGCATGGCAGCCGAGGAGTGCGTGTCGACATCATTCAGGCACCTATCAGAGCCTACGGTCGATGGGCAGGTGATCCTCGGCCCGTTCATTCGCAAAACTCTTACTGGAAGGTGCGGTGCATGGCCAGATCGAAGTTGCAGCGGCCCCGAGTTCGCGCACGGATTTTGGCAGCGTTCACCATCACTGGGCTCGCCGTCACTGCCCCGCAACTGATTCCGGCCCCGGCGTCTGCCGACTGGCCGGGGGCGACCGTGCAGATCAAAAGCCTGGATCCAGACCACCCCAACAGCTGTGTGGCACTGCAGGGTGACAATCGGCTGCATCTCGTCCCATGCGTGCATCCCGCCCCGCCACGGCAACGCTGGCGCCCTCTGGACGTCAAGGCCTTGACCACCCAGCTCCAGAACGACTTCGACAAAAAATGTGTGTACGGAAACCACCTCGTGCGACACGAGTTGTTAGGCGGACAGACCTGTAACAATAAGAAACCCGGACGAATGTGGGAATTCGCCAAACCGAAGGTCCGGGCTGAAAGCTCGGTCTGCTGGACCACCAGCCTGACCAGCCGCAATTCCGATCTGGTCGAATGGGCATCCTGTAGCGAGACGGATATTCGCAAGGAACAGCTGGAGTGGGACGTCGTAGCGGTCACCGCGAGCGGTTAGCCGACGATGCACTTCCCCGGGATTTGCCCGGCCTCCAACCTGTTGACCATCGCGACCGGTATTCTCACCCCTCGTGCCGACTGGCGGTAGTAAACAGATTCGCGCCGCGCGCAAGCGCAAGAAGCGGATGACGCGCGTCGTCCACGACCTCAGCGATGCGCAGTGGGAAGCGCTCAAGACGTCTTGGAGCGGGTGTGCTTACTGCCGTTCCCCCGTCACCTCGCTGCAGAAGGACTGCGTGCAGGCCATCTCGCGCGGTGGCCGCTACACGCTCGGCAACGTCGTGCCCGCGTGCGGGTCGTGCAACGCCAGCAAGTGCAACGCCGAGGTGACCGGCTGGCTGCGGCGCAAGAAGCTCGACGAACGCTCGTTCCTCGTGCGCCATTACGAGATCTCGACCGAGCTCACCGCCCGCTTCGTCTAGCGGCGTAACCCAATCTCGCCACAGGTCCGACTCGCTCGGTTAGCATCGTCGTTTGCTGCAAATTAGCTGCACTCGCCATCTTCGAAATCCGCTCATCCAGTGGAGGTAGTGGTATGACGATCACGGACCTGGCCGCACGCACCCGGGCAGATGCCGAGCTCATGGCAGCTCAGGCCGAGCGCCTGCGCGAGATCCGCGACCGGATCATCGGCCGCGAGGGGATCCCGGAATGGTTCGACGGCGAGATCAGCGCCCACATCGCCCGCTGCCGCACCGCCGCCGCCGACCTCACCACCGCCGCACGGAGACTCACCGCGCACGTCGGGAGCGACTCATGACCACGGTGTCCCAGGACGCCACTCGCAGCGGCGTCTACGCGGCCGAGCTGACGGAAATCCGCGCTGCCGCCGTCGAGATCGCGCGCGCGGCCGAGGTCGTCAGGGAGGTCGGCGAGCGGCTGACCAGCACACTGATCGACAGCGAGTTGACCAAGGGATCGATACACCATTCCGGGCGGGCCGCACAGCGCGCACTGCTGCACGCGGGTACCAATGTGAACGGACTCGGCTACGCCCTGCAGGGCCGCTCATTCCGCGGCGGAGTGGCGCACCTGATGTCGGCCTTTCGCGGACGGGACAGCCTGGCGACGCTGGTAGCTGTCTTGTCGCTGCGATTACGCATCGCGGCGGTCACCCACTCGCATCCCGAGATCACCGACGAGCCGATGGTCGCCGACCTGGTGACCGCCGTCAACGCCGACCACTCTCTGGAAGCGTTGCGAGCCTTGCGCAAACTGGTGAAGGAGTGGGGGCTCGGCACCACGCTGCACACGATCGCTCCGGTGTTCACCGAAGTGCTGGCGGTCAACGCCCTGCTGGATCCGAATCCGGTCAACGACGAGGCCGGATGGGCCATCGCGTGCGGGCGGCCGATCACCCGGATCCCGATTCTGGGCGCCTCCACCGAGCTGGTCTCGCGCTGGGATGTCGGCCACGGGGACGCTCATCCGGTCGATCTCGACCCGCAGGAGCGCGCCGCCCTGGGCACCGGAGGCACCGTCACCTCGATGCTGGAAACTCTTGCCGCCCTAGGCAACAACGGTCGAATCTATGTGCAGCAGATCGACGGCGCGGACGGCCGGACCCGCTACGTCCTCTACGCGCCCGGCATGCGCAGCGGCATGCCGCGCAATGACTCACCGCAGGATCTGGTCGGCGCCTGGTGCAACACCATGCGATGCGAATCGCCCTACACGCATGCACTTTTCAAGTCACTGCGGGAATTCGGCGTTCCGGACGGGGCCGAGATCGCGTTGGTGGGGCACAGCGAGGGCGGCGCGGCGGTGATGAACCTGGCCCAGCATCCCAAAACCCAAGCGTCCTACCGGATTACCCATGTCATCACGATCGGGGCTCCGGTGGATTTCAAGCAGCCGCCGGAAACGGCCTTCGTCGCGACCATCACCAATCAGCACGATCTCATACCGACCCTGGACGGCCAGGGCGCGGGCTCACCCTTCCACGATCAGTTGCATCCGCGCTGGTATGTCGTCGATTACAACGACGACACCCACCAGTTCCCGGACTGCCATCACGTGCTGAAGTATCTGCACAATCTGACCCACGACCTGCACGAGGCGCGCGAGCGTATCGACGCGGCGCTCACCCCGTACTGCGGGGAAGTGGTTCGGGGACAGGCATATCGGATCTTCGATGACTTGCACTCACCGGAGGGATTTCCCTATCTGACCGTCGCGACAGCGCCCGTCAGCACCTCCGCCGGCGATATCGAACTGCCGGTTCGGTGCGCGCAGAGCACCGCCGTCACCTCCTTCTTCCGGGTCGATGCCGCCGCGGCGGAGACAGAGCTGCGCGGCACCGGGCTGCGCCCGGTCCGGCTCGGGCGGCACGCGGTCGCGATGGTGCTGGCGCGGCACTTCACCCGCAGTTCCATCGGTTCGCACAGTGAAGTGTCGATCGCGCTGCTGGTGCACGATCCGTGGCGGCAGCGGCCGGTGCTGGTGTGGCCGGAACTGCTGACGAAGGCCGATCGTCG
Organism: Nocardia sp. XZ_19_385; assembly: GCF_015355755.1. Lineage (NCBI taxonomy): Bacteria > Bacillati > Actinomycetota > Actinomycetes > Mycobacteriales > Nocardiaceae > Nocardia > Nocardia sp. XZ_19_385. The sequence continues at coordinate 694,804 of NZ_JACVEE010000003.1, read as the reverse complement.
CGGATCCGGTTTGCGGGTAACCGATCTCGCGGTGGGCTCGCCGGCGGGCGCCGTCTACGCCGCCGACGTCTGGGGGTATCCCGCTTTCGCGGCGCAGGTGGAGGTCGGGCTGCGGCGTGGTCGGCTGTCCGCCGCGGTGACCATCGACGAGTCACCGGCGCTGACGCTGGACGGCCGGCTCGGCCCGTGGCTGCCCGGCCCCGAGCTGGACTTCGTCACCTATTCCACGCGAGCCGAGCAGATGCTGCGGTCGATCGTCGATACCCGTGGCCGCCAGCGCGTGCACGCTACGCCGCGGCTACGGATCCGAGTCGAGGGCACGCATCCGATGGCCGAACGCGCCCGCCGTCTCGGACTCGACGCCGCGCGGCCGTTCCTAGCCGTCTCAGCGACCGACTATCAAGCCAAATTGGCTGCGGGCGTGGCAATTCCGATCCCGCCTGACCAGCCTTCGCAGATTGCCGCGACACCGGCGCGGCACTCCAAGGCGGATCGGGCCCTGTCGGCGGTATTCGCACGGATCGGGCGCAAATGGGAATGGCACCAACTGCCCACGATCATGGGTGTCCTGAACTTGGTGGCGCTGCGCGATGAGCTGCGGTCGGCCAATCTCTACGAGGTCGAACGGCCCCGGTGCCCGCGCCCGGCTGCCGCCGATCTCCCCATGTTCCGTACCTACGACGGGTCCGGGAACGACCGCACCGACCTCGAGATGGGCCGGTCCGGCACCCGGCTGGGGCGCAATTCGCCGCTCACTCTCGCGGCCGCATCGGCACACCGCGAGCTACTGGTTCCCAACCCGCGCGAGGTCAGCCGCCGGCTGCTCACCCGCGACGCCTTCCAGCCCGCAACGACGCTGAATGTGCTTGCCGCGGCGTGGATCCAGTTCCAAGTGCACGACTGGTTCAGCCACGGCGACAGCCTGCTCGATTCCCACATCGAGATTCCCTTGGATGCTGCTGATCCATGGCCCGAGCACCCCATGCGGGTGCGCCGCACCCGGCCGGATCCCACCCAGAACGCGGGCGATGACCTGCCGCCCACCCACATCAATTGGGCGTCACATTGGTGGGACGGCTCGCAGATCTACGGCAGCAACGAAGAACGCAACCGGATGTTGCGGGAGGGTGCCGGCGGACGCCTGCTTGTGATCGATGGCCGACTACCTGAGCACCCGCAGTTCAGCGGGCTCGATCTGAGCGGATTCGACGACAATTACTGGGTCGGGCTGGCGCTGCTGCACACACTTTTCGTCAAGGAGCACAACGCGATCTGCGAGCGGCTGGCGCAGGCCTACCCGTCGTGGGACGACGAGCAACTGTTCCGCACCGCTCGCCTGGTCAACTGCGCGCTGATGGCGAAGATTCATACCGTCGAATGGACGCCCGGGATCCTCGATCATCCGGTGCTGCATCGTGCGATGAACACCAATTGGTATGGGCTGCTGGGCAAATGGGCGCGCCGCCACGTCGGACGGGTGGGTTCCGGGGAGATCCTCTCCGGCATCCCGGGCTCCAAAACCGACCATCACAGTGCCCCGTACTCCATTACCGAGGAATTCGTCACCTGCTACCGCCTGCACCCGTTGATCCCCGACGACTACGAGATTCGCACGGCCGGCAGCGGCGCGCTCATCGACACCATCGACTTCGAACCGCTACACGGCCGCAGCACCCGCGACACCGTGGACCGATATGGCATGGCAAACCTGCTCTACTCCTTCGGCGTCGCCAATCCCGGCGCGGTGACACTGCACAACCATCCGCGCGCGCTCCAGAATCACGTGCGCATCGACGGTCACCGGCTCGACCTCGGCACCATCGACATCACCCGGGACCGGGAACGAGGTATCCCGCGCTACAACGACTTCCGCGAAATGCTGCATCGGCCGCGCCTCGAAAGCTTCGAGGACCTCAGCGCGAACCCGCGATGGGTGGCCGAACTGCGCGAGGTCTACGCCGGGGACATCGACGCCGTCGACCCGATGGTCGGTATGTACGCCGAAACCCCGCCACCGGGATTCGGGTTCTCCGACACCGCGTTTCGCATTTTCATTCTGATGGCGTCGCGCCGCCTGAAGAGCGACCGATTCTTCACGCAGGACTATCGCGCCGATGTCTACACACCGGAAGGGCTGGACTGGATCGACCAGACCACCATGGCCGATGTCCTGGTCCGGCATCATCCAGAATTAGCGTCCCCGCTGGCAGGAGTCCGAAACGCGTTCGCGCCCTGGCAACGTGGCCGATCCGACAACGGCGGTGCGCGATGACCGGCGAACACGGCATCGGCACCTTGACAGCCGAATGGCTGACCCGCGAACTGGACCCGGCCGGAATCTTCAACCCCGGCAAAGTGATCGCGGCTGCTCATGCCTGAACTTCCGCACGCCTCCGGCGTCGAGAGTCTGCGCGTATTCGGCACACTCGTGCTGCCCCGCCTGCTCCGCGGCCTGATCCTGGCCCGGCCGCGCATGGACGCGGCGCTCGCGCCGCTGGATATGGCCCGGCATTCCTGCCGAGTACTCGCAGCGCTGCGGGAGCGCTATCGCGCGCCCGCGGTGTGGGTGCACGGCATGGGTGGAGACCAATTGATCGTCCTCGACGCCGGCACTGTCACAAGGATTCTCGACGGTCCGGTGGAAACCTATGCGGTGGACACCGAGGACAAGTGGGCCGTGGTGGGCCCGGTGCAGCCCGACTCACTGTTGTTGAGCAGAGGCGAGATTCGCGCGGAGCGTCGGCCGTTCAACGAGGCCGTGCTCGGATACGGCCGGGCCGCACACCCTTTCGCCGATCATTTCCAGGACGTATTGATCAAGGAACTCGCGCCTTTGTTCGCGAATTCGGCTTTTCCGGCCGCGAGCTACTTCGAGGCCTTCGCGCGACTGGCCCGGCGCTTCATACTCGGCGACGCGGCCGCTGATGACGCCGCGATCACCGACGCGATGCGCGCACTGCGGGCCGAGGGCAATTGGCTGAACCGGCGCCGGTGGCGCGCGGAACGCACCCGGGCGATCGCCGATCAATTCACCGCCCGGCTGCACCGCTATGCCGACGCTGCGCGACCGGACGAGAAATCCCTGGTGGCAAGCTTCGCGTCCGCGCCCTGCGGCCCGCATACCGCTCCCGTCGGCCAGATTCCGCACTGGCTGATGGCGTTCGACCTCCCCCCGCTGCTCAGTCTCACTGCGCTGACGCTCCTCGCGGGCGACCCCGCCCGGCAGGAGCGAGCCGCCACCGACGCCGCCTTCCGCCGCACCTGCATCTTGGAGGTACTGCGGCTATGGCCCCCGGTGCCCTTGCTCGCGCGCGAAACGACGGAGACCGCCGACTGGGACGGCTGGATCGTCCCAGCCGGCAGCACTGTGCTGGTTCCCACTCCGTTCCACGGACGGGATCCTGCCACCGTGTCCGATCCTGATCGGTTCGTTCCGGAGCGCTGGGACGACGGCGCGGAGCCCGATCCGCCGTGGTACGCGCCGTTCAGCCGTGGTGGTGCGGAGTGCGCGGGTCGCGACCTTGCCCTCACCCTGACCGTCGCCGCACTGGGCGAACTGTTGCGCGGCAGGCGCTTCGACCGAACCACCGCACGCCTGGATCCGAAGCGGGCGTTGCCGTACACCATCAGAGTCAGGGACCTTCAAGTCCGCATGCGCGCCGGTAGCTCCCGCTAGCACGCAGCTGGACTCACCGAATTACCGGCTTTGATCGCCCCTGCGACGGCCACTACGAATCGCGAATCATGCCCTCCTGCAACACCGTCGCCAAGTGCCGGTGATCGCGGGTGAAGAAGCGTCCGGCCCCGAGGCCGCGCCCGGAATCCGCGGCGACCGCCTGCTGGACGTAGAGCAGCCAGTCGTCGACCGGACCCGGACGGTGGAACCACATCGCGTGGTCGAGGCTCGCGGTGACCAAAGTGGGCTTGGCCCAAGGTAAGTCGAGTACCCGCAAGACCGGCTCGAGGATCGTGTAGTCGCAGACATAGGTGAGGGCAGCCAGATCCCGTTGGGCTTCGTTCAGCCCGTCGACCGGCCGCAGCGGGTCGAAGGGCTTGACCCACACCGCCTGGTGCGGGACGCGTTCGCCTTCGACGGCGAGGTAGACCGGCCCGGGTACGTGCCGCATGTCGAAGCTGCGCCCACCGGACCAGTAGGCCTTGGACTCTTCGGTCATCGACCCGCTGGTGCGATCGGCGAGGTATGCCGCCGAACTGGGCAGTCCCTCGGGATCGGGGACCACCTCGGTGAGTTCGGTCTGGAAGGTTCCGCTCGGCTCGCCCGCGGCGAAGTTGGCCAGGCATACGTAAACCGGCTTGCCGTTCTGGTAACCACGCACCTGCCGGGTGCTGTAGCCGCGGCCGTCCCGCAGCAACTCCACTTCGTAGCGGACGTCGGCGCCGATATCGGCCGGGCGCAGGAAGTAGCTGTGCATCGAGTGCATCGTTTTGCCGTCGGTCACGGTGCGCATCGCCGCGGCCGCGGCCGCGGCCACCAGGTCGCCGCCGTAGGCCTTGGGCCAAGGGCACGGCTGTGTGGTCGCGGTGAAGGCGACGTCGAAGTGTTCGGGGTCGGCGGGCGTCAAATCGATGGCCGCGGTGAAGATCTCGGAAGTAGCCAGCGTCTCGGTTGTCATCAGTTCAGCCAATCTCGCAGGTGTATCGCATTTTTCGGGGTCACTGGAGTCCGGCGTCGTACACGACGCGACCGCCGATCACGGTCGCCAGCGGGGATAGGCCGCGCAACTCCTCGATCGGGGCGGTCCGGGGGTCGGCGGGCCAGATTGTCAGGTCGGCCAGTCGCCCCGGGACGAGGCTGCCGCGGAGATCGCTCTCGCCGAGCAGTCGAGCCGCCGCGACCGTGTGCATTTCGATCGCTTCGTCCCGGGTGACGGCGTGCTCGGGCCCCAGCACCCCGGCCACCGTCTCGCGCGTCACCATCCCCCACACCGACTGCATCGCCCCGAACGGGCCGACGGGAAAGTCGGAGCCACCGGTTACCAACGCACCCGCGTCGATCCATTGCCGAGCGGGAAACAGCTGCGCGACGCGCTCCTGCCCCCAATAGCCGATCTCGACCTCGGCGGTGTCGTGCAGCAGCGGCTGCTGAATGGTCACCGGAATCCCGAGAGCGACCGCACGCGCCCGCTGCTCCGCGGTCGCGAGACCACCGTGCTCGATAACCAACGATCGAGGCGGCAACCCTGGATTACGTTCCAGGACCTGCTGATACACGTCGAGCAGAGTCCGGACCGCGCGGTCACCGTAGGCATGGGTACCGACCCGCCAGCCGCGCCGGACGACCTGCTCGACCGCGCCGACGAGCGCGTCCGGCTCACACATCAGCAGTCCGCAGAAGTCGTCGTGGCCGACGTACGGGTCCTCGGTCGCACCCGCCTCCAGGCCACCGTCCAGCACGAACTTCACACCCCAGACCCGCAGCCAGGGATCCGCACGGTAGCGCCACGGCTCCATCGCGTCGAGCAGCTCGTCCAACTGCTTCGGATCGGTCATACCCCCCGCCATCACCAGCGCGCGAACCCTGGTGTGCAGACTGCCCGCCTCGTGCGCGCGAGCGAGCACCTCGAGATCCGGCAGCGGCACCGCACAATCCCGGACCGTGCCGATACCGCTGGCGGCGTAGTCGCGGGAGGCCCGGTCGAGACCGGAGATTCGCTCCTCCAGACTCGGCCGGGGCAGCAGGTGATCGACCAAATGCATTGCGGAGTCGATCAATCGCCCATTGAGGGTGCCGTCGTCATTCCTGCCGATCAGACCGCCGGGCGGTGTCGCGGTGTCGGCGTCGACACCGGCCAGATTCAGGGCGTAGTAGTTGGCGACGGCGTTGTGACCACCGCGCCGGACCAGCACCGCGTGCTTGTCGGTGGCGGAGTCCAGCTCGGCGGCCGTGGGCATCCGGCGTTCGGCGAGGTTGAGCTCCTGCCAGTTCGTGGTCGTGCGGATCCACTCCCCCGGCGGTGTGATCGCGGCACGTTCCCGGATCAGCTCGAGAAACTCGGCGATATTCCTTGCCCGATGGACCGGAACGTCATGCGCACCGAACCCCGCGTAGATGAGATGGGTGTGGGTGTCGTCGAAACTCGGCAGCACCGCGCCGTCGGGGACATCGATGACCCTGGTCTGGGCCGTGATCCACAGATCGAGCCCGCCGTCGTCCGCCGTGCTGGCGACTATCCGATCGCCGCGCACCGCGATGGCCCGCTGCGGCGGTAGTCCCGCGAGGGTGTGTATGACACCGGCCCGGATCACCAGGTCCGCGCCGGTAGGAGTCTCGGTCATGAAAGCCTCTCTTGCGCAGCGACGCTCGCGGCAGGTTGCCAGCGGCGGCGGATTTCGGAGGGTCGCGCGGTGTCGCGGATCAATTGCAGGCGCGGCGCCGGACCGTCGGTGCGCCCGGTCGGCGGCTTCCGGTTACCGGCGCGGAACTGCGCGGGCCATTGCGCGCCCTCGCCCTGGTAACCCTGGTCGGCCGCGGCATGCAGCGTCCACTGCGGATCCCACAGATGAGTTCGGCCGACCGCGACCAGGTCGGCACGACCGGCGAGCAGTACCGAGTTGACATCGTCGTAGGACGAGATCGCGCCGACCGCGATCACCGCGACGCCGTAGGGGATCCCGACCTCGTGCCGGATCCGGTCCGCGAACGGAGTCTGGTAGCTGCGTCCGAAGGCAGGACGCTCGTGTCCGACCACCTGCCCGGAGGACACGTGCAGCACATCCACGCCGTGTTCGGCGAAGGCGCGGGCGATGTCGACGGCGTCATCGATCGTATTGCCGCCCTCGGCCCAGTCCGTCGCCGAAATACGCACCGACAGTGGACGACCCGAGGGCCAGACCGCCCGGACGGCGTCGAGGACCCGCAACGGGAAACGCAGCCGGTTCGCCAGGGACCCACCGAATTCGTCGGTCCGCTGGTTGGCCAGCGGCGACAGGAACGAGGACAGCAGATACCCGTGCGCGCAGTGCAATTCGAGGATGTCGAAACCGGCGCGCTCGGCCGCCTGTGCGGCCGCGACGAACTGGGCGGTTACTTCGTCCATCTCGGCGGTGGTGAGTTCCCGCGGGGTGCGGCTGCCCGGGCCGTACGGAATGGCCGACGGGCCAACGGTTTCCCAGCCGCCGGTCTCCAGCGGAACGTCGATGCCCTCCCACATGACCTTGGTGGCGCCCTTGCGCCCGGAATGCCCCAGCTGCACACCGATTTTCGATGCCGAATTACCGTGGACGAAGTCGACGACGCGCGCCCACGCACGCTCCTGCTCCGCGCTGTAGAGGCCGGCGCATCCGGGAGTGATGCGGCCTTCCGGTGACACACAAACCATTTCGGTCATCACCAGACCCGCACCGCCGAGCGCCTTGCTGCCCAGGTGCACCAGGTGGAAATCGGCCGGAACACCGTCAACCGCCGAGTACATGTCCATCGGCGCGACCAGGACGCGGTTGGGCAGCTCGACGTCCTTGATCTTCAGCGGGTAGAACATCGGCGGCCGAGGCGTCTCGGCGACGGTATCGGCCTGCGTGGACAGGTACCAGCCGTCGATCGCGTCGACGAAGTCGTCGTCGCGCAACCTGAGGTTGTCGTAGGTGATCCGGCGACTGCGGGTAAGCAGGTTGAACGCGAACTGGTCCGGCTGCTGGTCGGTGTACCGCGCGATCGACTCGAACCATTCCAGACTGGCTTGCGCGGCCCGCTGCAAGGACTCGACAACCGGCCGGCGTTCCGCCTCATACGCTTCGAGTCCGCTTGCGACCGAATCGTTTTCGTGCAGGCACGCGGCGAGCGCGAGCGCATCCTCCATGGCCAGCTTGGTACCGGAGCCGATGGAGAAGTGGGCGGTGTGCGCCGCGTCCCCCACCAGGACGATATTGTCGTGCCGCCAGGTCCGGTTGCGCACGGTGGTGAACTGGATCCACCGGGAGTTGTTGGCCAGCAGGCTGTTACCGTCCAGCTCGTCGGCGAAGATGTCCTTCAGCAGCGCGATCGACTTCTCGTCGCTGTCGCCCGGCGCGAATTCGCGATCGGCGAATTCGTGGAAACCTGCTTCCCGCCATACGGATTCGTGCATTTCGACGATGAAGGTGCTCTCGGTGGCGCTGTACGGATAGCCGTGCACCTGCATCACGCCATACGGAGTGTGCTTGACGAAGAACTCGAATGCCTCGAACGCCCGGTCGGTGGCCAACCACATGTACTTGTTGTGCCGCAGGTCCAGAGACGGGCCGAAGACATCGGCGTATTGGTTGCGCACAGCGGAATTCAGGCCGTCGGCGCCCAGGACGAGATCATGGGTGGCCGCGAGTTCGGCCACCTCCGGCGCCAGCTGGCCAAAGTGAATCGTCACGCCGAGTTCGAGGCAGCGTGCCTGCAGGATATGCAGCAGCTCCTTGCGGCTCATCGCGGCGAACCCTTGCCCGCCCGAGGTGCGGATCTCACCCCGGTAGCTGACATCGATATCGCTCCAGCGGGCGAACTGCTCGCTCATCCGCTGGTAGACCTGCTCATCGGCATGTTCGATGCCGCCGAGCGTCTCGTCGGAGAAGACGACGCCGAAACCGAAGGTGTCGTCGGGAGCGTTGCGCTCCCAGATCGTGATCTCATGGTTCGGGTCGAGCTGTTTCATCAAGGCGGAGAAGTACAGACCCGCAGGTCCTCCGCCGATTACGGCGATGCGCACGATGGCCTCACACCTCTCGGATCGGGGTCGGTAGTAAATGGGTTGGCTGGCCGCGCAGTGCACCGGCGATGTCGTCCGGCCATGGGCGCGAGCCTTTTTCGGTGCTCGGCGTGTACGTCGCTATCAAGGCGCCGCGAGCCGCGACGGTCCGATCGGGCGACGGCACTGCGGCTCGCGCGGGAATCCTGCTGACGATGAAGTCGTAACGGATCGACGACCGGCCGATCTTGCCGATGGACAGCTCGATCGACGCGGTATCGCCGAACCACAGCCGGTCCAGGTAATCGACCTCGTAGCGAACCCGCGGAATACGCCCGAACAGTCGACTCAGATCGACTCGGTCCAGCAGGGCAGCCTCGGCGGCCTCTACCCAGCGGATGACGGTGCTGTGGTGATAGTGCCCGGCCGCGTCGGTGTCCTGCCAGTCAACCAGTCGCTGGATGGTGACGCTGCTCATCGTGCGGAATCCCCGCGAAGTTTGAACCGCTGCAGTTTTCCGGTGGGGCCGCGGGGCAGGCTTTCGACGAATTCGATGCTGCGGGGGTATTTGTACGGCGCGGCACCATATTTCACGAAATCCTGTATTTCTCGAATTTTCGCCGCATCGCCGGCCACTCCCGGCTGCAGCACGATCGCGGCATGCACGATCATTCCGCGATCCTCGTCCGGCACCCCGACCACCGCGCTCTCGAGCACGTCCGGGTGCTGGTCGAGGACACCTTCGACCTCGGGGGCGCCGATGTTGTAACCGGCCGAGACGATCATGTCGTCGCTGCGGGCGTGGTACCAGAAGTAGCCGTCCGCGTCGCGGGTGTAGGTGTCGCCGGTCATATTCCAGCCATGGCGCACGTATTCGCGCTGCCGCGGATCGGCGAGGTAGCGGCATCCGGTCGGGCCTTTGATCGCCAGCAGGCCGGGTGTACCGTCCGGCACGGCCCGTCCGTTCGCATCGTGGATCTCGGCACGGAATCCCGGCACCGCCCGCCCCGTAGCGCCCGGCCGAATATCGTCGTCGTCGGCGGAGATGAACACGTGCAACAGCTCGGTTCCGCCGATGCCGTTGATGATCCGCAATCCGGTGCGTTCCTGGAACGCCGTGAATACGGCCTCCGGCAGGTGCTCGCCCGCCGACACACAGCGGCGAAGCGACTTCACCCGGTCCAGGTCGTCGCGTTTGAGCACGGCCTTATAAGCGGTGGGCGCGGTGAAAAGCACCGTCACCGCGAATCTTTCGATGGCCTCGACCAGCGCGTCGGGGTCGGCTTTCGCGAGCAGCACAACCGAGGCGCCGACGCGCAGCGGGAAAATGACCAACCCGCCCAAGCCGAAGGTGAAAGCCAGCGGCGGGGTGCCGCCGAACACATCGTCGGGCCGTGGCCGGACCACCTGTGCGGAAAACGTGTCGGCGATGGCGAGCACATCGCGATGGAAGTGCATAGTCACTTTTGGCGTGCCCGTCGTTCCGGAGGTCGGCGCCAACAGCACGACATCGTCCGCGGCCGTCTGAACGTCGTTGTAGGACACGGGTTTCGCGGATATCTGGGCCGTCAGGTCGTCGGTGCTCGAACCGCCGACCGGGACAGTCGTCAACGTGGGATCCGCCAGCGCCAGCTCGTCGAGCAGCGTGCTACCGCACAACGCGAGGGCCGGGCGGGTCAACTCGATCAGCTTCGACAGCTCGCTCGCCCGCAGCAGGGGCATGGTCGTCACCACGACCCCGCCCGCCTTCACCACGCCGAACCAGCAGGCCACCAGCCAGGGGTTGTTCGGTGCGCGCAGCAGTACGCGGCCGCCGGGAACCAGGCCGTAGTCCTCGGTCAGCACCCGCGCGATCTGGTTCGCGCGGTCGAGAAGATCGCCGTAGGTCCAGGAGTCGTCGCTGGTGATCAGGCACGGTCGGTCGCGGCCGTATCCGGCCACCGCCGTGTCGAGCAGAGCGCTCGCACAGTTTAGTCGATCGGGATAGTGCAGCTCGGGCAGGTCGAAAACGAGCTCGGGCCACTCGTCCTGGGAGGGCAGGTTGTCCCGGCAATATGTGTCGATGTGGGCAGAGGGTGTGAACATCGGTTCGGCTCTTTCGGAGTATCTATATGTTCACGCGCGCCGGTACCCGTCGAGGCTCGCGTCCTCGACATCGTCGAGGTTGACCACGATGTTGTCGGGCGTGCGGGTCGTGAGCCACACCAGCTTCTCGGTCGTGCTCATATTCACCTCGATGTGCGGCATGAACGGCGGCACGAAAACGAAATCGCCGGTTTCCATGTCGAGGAATTCCGAGTAGTGCTCGCCGAAATAGATTCGAGCCTTCCCTTCGAGGACGTAGCCGCCGGTCTCGGCTTCACCATGATGGTGCGGCAGGGACCGGTAGCCCGGCTCATTGGTGACTTTGCCGAACCAGATCCTGGTCGCGGGCGTGTGCTGAATGCTCACTCCGGAGACCCGGATCGCACCGCCGGACTGTGCGGTGTCGGTGTATTCGTGTCCTTCGCGAGTGACGATCGGGACGATACGGGTTTCAGTGTCAGACATTTGCGGCGAGCTCCTTATCTTGGGCGGTGTACGCGTCGTGCGAGCGGAATCGAATGGTGTTGCGCAGTTGCCCGATCCGTTCGATTTCCACGGTGAGGGCGTCGCCCTCGGACAGGTAGCGCGGCGGGGTGGCTGCCGCGCCCACGCCGGCGGGGGTGCCGGTCAAGATCACGTCACCGGGTGCGAGCGTGGTGAATTGAGAGACGTAGGAAACCAGGTGGGCGGCGTCGAACACCAGGTCGTCGGTGGAGCCGCTCTGCACTAGTTCGCCGTTGACGGTGCATGTGATCCGCAGGCCCTCGGCCGGGTCTATTTCGTCGGCGGTGACCATCGCGGGGCCCAGCGGGGTAGTGGCGTCGAATGCTTTGCCCTGGAACCACTGTGGGGTGCGGCGCTGCCAGTCCCGGACCGATATGTCATTGGCGACGGTGTAGCCGGCGATGCGATCCCGGGCTTGTACCGGCGTGACCGCCCTGCATGTTGTTCCGATGACGAGCGCCAACTCGGCTTCCCAGTCCACCTGCTGTGCGACGTCAGGGAGCGCGATGTCGTCGTGCGGCCCGGCGAGCGTGTCCGCGAACTTCGCGAAGAGCGTCGGGTATTCCGGCTCCGGCCGGCCCATTTCGCGAATGTGAGCCCGGTAGTTGTGCCCGCAGCACACGATCTTTCGCGGGGCGGTAACGACCGGCGCGAGCGGCAGACTGCCCTCGTCGAGATAGTCGCCGGCGGACGCGGTCCGTCGCATCTCGGCGACGATGTCCCGCCAATCGGTGCGTCGAACGAGCTCCCCCACATCGGTAGCCGGTAGGGGCAGCCACTGACCGCCGATGGTCAGCACCGCCTGCGTGCGGTCGCCGGTGAGCCGAATGGTTTGTAGTCGCATGCAGGAGACCTCCGTTGCCGTCCTCCCGACTGTATAGCGGATCAATGTCGACAGCAATACAAACGCTATATATCATCGTGGAGTCCCCGGTCGTCGACAGCGCGACGCCTCTTCCCAGCGAAGGAAAACCATGAGCATCAGCCGCGTAAACCCCGATTCCCTCGCACGCCCGTCGGGCTTCGCCCATGCCGTGCGGGATCGGGACACGGTCTATCTGGCGGGCCAGACGGCGCTGGACAAGTCGGGCCAGATCGTGCCGGGCGGCATCGTCGAGCAGTTCCGGCAGGCGTTCGCCAACATGTTGACGGCGCTGACGGAGGCCGGTGGCCGCCCGGAACATCTGGTGAACGTGACGATCTACTTGCTCGACATTCCCGACTATCAGGCGAATGGCCGTGCGATCGGCCAGATCTGGCGCGAGCTGGCCGGCTCGGAGTACCCGGCAATGGCGGGGATCGGGGTCTCGGCACTGTGGCAGCCGGAGGCCCTGATCGAGATCCAAGGGATCGCTTCGATTCCCGCGGCGTAATCGCGGCGCGTCGGCGGCGGGGTACTTCGGTACCCCGCCGCCTTTGTGACTACTGGTGAATCAGTTTCAGCGCGTGTTCACGGGCCGGTCCACCCAGAGCCTCGTTCAGATCGGCGAAGAGGTCCTCGGCGAGGACCCCGTTCCAGCCGTGCGGAAGCAGCGCGATCGGCAGCCCCGGATCCAGGTACGGCAGGCGCCGCCAGGTGGTGAGCATCGGAACATATTCGGTGAACGCCGCCTGATCGGAGAGCTGTCCCTCGCGGGCGCGGCGCAACACCGGCCGGTGCGTGGTGATGAAGTCGGAGTACAGCGCACTCAATTCGTCGAGGTCCCACCACTGCCGGATCTTCGACCGAAGATCGCCGAAGGCGATATGCCTGCCGTCGAACATTTCGACATAGCCGGACAGGCCGCGCCGCTCGAGCGCTTCGCGCGCTTCCCGTTCGGTATGGGCGGGCGCGATCCACACGCCCGGGGCCACGGTGCCGAATCCGAGCTTGGTCAGGGCGACGCGCAGCGCATGCCGCTTGTCGCGTTCGGACTCCGGAACCGAGAACACCAGAACCAGGAAGTTGTCGTCCAGGGTGGCTCGGCGGCGGCCGAAGATGCGCGAGTCACCTTCGTTGACGACGTCGAGGACCGATTGCGACAGCGAATATCCGGCGACGCCGTCGTGCCGCGCGCTCAGCAGGACGTTGCGCCGTTTGAGCCGCGAGATCGACGAACGCACCGACGGTCCGTCGACTCCGATGTGGTCCATCATCCGCACCACCGAAGCGACCGAGAGCCAGTTGCGCTCACCGCGGGCGTACAAGCCGAACAGCGTCACGATCAGCTGACGGGGCTGCGGTTCGGTGCCGCGGCTCACCGTGGTGTCAGCTTCGCTCAGATCGACCGTCATAAATCAACAATATAAGGGAAGGTCCGGATAGCTCCGATCCGGCGCCATCGGCACGCGGATCGGAGCTGACCCGCGCTACTGCTCGTCGCGGACGAGTTCGGCATCGACGCGCACCGCGGGCTTCACGATGTCGGAAGTGCTTGCGGCGGCACCGGTTTGGCGTGGCACCGAGGCGGCGACAAGCGCGCCCAGGACGGCGACCGTCGCGAACACATAGAAATTGACCTGGTAACCGAGCATCCAGCTGGCGATCATGCCGCCCAGGATCGGCCCGCATATCGCGCCGATGCGCCCGACGCCGAGCGAGCTGGCCAGCGCGGTCGCGGTGAGATGCTGCGGATAGTGGGTAGCGCAGAACCCACCGACCAGGATCTGGGTTCCGACGCTACCGAAGCCCGCGACCGCCACCAGGAGGAAGAGCACTCCCGCGGGCAGGTTGAGGCTGATCAGGAAGATCGCGACGAATGCGATCGAGAACGAGGCGATGACCACCTTCTGCACCCCGACCCGGTCGGCGATGTGCGAGGCGCTGATGGCGCCCACGATCGCGCCGAGATTGAGGACGAGCAGGAAGGCCAAGGAGCTGCCGAGAGCGAATCCGGCGGTGCGCATGATCTGCGGCAGCCAGGTGTTGAGGCCGTAAACCAGCAGCAGGCCACAGAAATTCGCCGCAGCGAACAGCACCGTCGAACGTCGCCACCGGGGCGACAGCAGCTGACGGATACTCGACTGCGGCTGACCGGCCGCGTCAGCAGGCTGGTCGGTCGTCACGATATCGCTATAGACCAGTCCGTAGCGGCGCGCGGTATCAGCGGCGAGGTCTTCCTGCCCCGTCCTCGCCAGATACGAAACCGACTCGGGCAGGTACCGATACGCGATGGGCAATAGCGTGATCAGCGGCAGGGCGCCCACGGCGTAGAGGACTCGGAAATCGACCTCGGGTAGCAGTGCCATCGCCGATACCGCGGCGCCGACGCCGCCGACCGAGTAGCCACTGAACATCACGGCATTGGCGAGGTTGCGCCGGCTCTTGGGAGCGAACTCGATGGTGAGGGCGACGCAGGTCGGGACGACACCGCCGAGGCCGATTCCGGTCAGGAAGCGCAATGCGCCGAAGACGTACTCGTTGGGCGCCAGCGTGGTGAGCAACATGCAGGTCGAAAACCAGGCGATCGACCAGAGCATGATCCGGCGGCGGCCGAACCGGTCGGTGATCAACCCGACCGTCATAGATCCGATCAGCATGCCGACCAGGGCGAAACTGCCGATGAAACCCGCCTCGGCCGAGTCCAGGCCCCACGGTTCGTAAGCCATCAGCGTCGGGACGGTCGATCCGTAGACGACGAGGTCGTAGCCATCGAAAACGATGGTCACGAAACACAGGAGGAAGACCACTGCCCCACCGCGTCGGCGTTGCGGAGGACGTGTAGTTGATCTCGTCATAGTTGTTCCTAGCTAGCGATCTGCGTGGGCAGACGAGGTGAAGTCCCGGGCGGGATGCGGCGGGTATGAGCCAGACCACATGTCGCAGAACATACCGAAAACTCGACGCCCGTCAACAGAAAGCGTCATATTTGGTGGCAGATGAGTGCGGGCTTGGAGGTCCGGCGAGGTGTTTAGCCTGATCGAATATCCCGTTTGAGTCTCACATTCACATATCGTTGATGTGACCATCGACCTTCATGATGCATACATCTCCAAGGCAGTTTGCCTGTCAACACATGTAGACCTACAACGTTGACATAGCGGCCGCAGGGGCGTGTACTGGAGTTCTGGCACCAGCATTGCCGCGAGCACGAAACCTGCTAGGAGCCACCATGGTTGGATCCGTCCGGAACAATTCACTCACCCGCGCCGCGATACTGGCGGCCGCGCTCGAGATCATCGACCGCGACACCGTCGATCGGCTGTCGATGCGGCGGCTCGGCGAGGCGCTCGGGCGCGACCCGATGGTGCTGTACCGGCACGCCGCGAACAAGGCGGCGGTGCTGGACGGCGTTGCGGAAGTCGTGCTCGAACAGCTGACCGTGCACGCCACCGATCCCGACTGGCGCCACCAGTTACGGCTCGTTGCACGCGACTTCCGGCAAATGGCCGTTGCGCACCCGAATGTGGTGCCGCTGCTGGTGACTCACCCACTGGCCACCCCGCTCGGGCTTCGGCCACTGGGCACCCTGCGGCCGCTGGAGCACATCCTGACGTTGCTCACCCGAGCGGATTTCAGCGGCGCCGACGCGCTGCACATCTATCGGGCGCTGTTCGGATTCCTCTACGGGCACGTCCTCAATGAGTTGCAAGAGATCGTCGAACGCCCTGAGGAATCCACCGACCTGCTGCGATTAGGCCTGCACCGCTTGCCGATCGGCGAATTTCCGCTGCTGCGCGGGCTGGCGGCGGATCTGGCGGCCTATGACGGTGCCGGTGAGCTCGAACGCGGGCTCGACACCCTGCTCACCGGCCTGGCCTCGACCGTTCCGACGGCACCGCTCGGCGTCGACTCGAATGCCACTACCGCAGAGCAGGATTGGGAATCCGAGGGCGGCGCCCGAAGCGACTGAGGCGCGCGGCTACCGGCTGGGGTGCGGCAGGATCGCGGCCAAGCCGGCCAGCAGAATGTCCAGGCCCCGTTCGAGTTCGGCCGCGCCGTCATAGGCCGCCAGGTCCGAGGCGAGACCGCGCAGTAGCGGGAAATCGGCCAGCGGTAGGCGGTGCAAACCGAGCCGCAGCACGTCGTCGGTTTCTTCCGGCCGCTCCACGAGTTCCTGCAGCTCGTTCAATACGTGCCCGTAGAGGAATCCGAACAGCGCCCGGTAGATGTGCAGGGCGTCCGGCCCGCGGAACCCGGCCCGGGTGAGCAATGCGAGCACGTCCTCCAGTGGGCGCAGCACCGCCTGCGGACGCTGCCCCAGCGGTGTCGACAACGGGCGGGTCACCAGCAGCGGCACCACTTTGGGATGACGCAGCGCCAATCGGCGGAAATCGCGTGCGACCGTACGTAATTGGGTGACCCAATCCGCATCGGTAGGGTCCACGGTCAGTTGTGCGAACACCATTTCGGCGACCCCGTCGAGCACCGCGGCCTTGTTCGGCACGTGCCGATAGACCACCATCGGATCCCGCCCCACCGCCTCGGCCAGCCGCCGCATCGACAGGCCCTCGACGCCGCCTCGATCGACGATCTCCAGCGCGGCGGTCAGGACGCTATCTCGGGTAACCGCACCGGACTTGGCATTCACACGGGGTCTCGGAGTTTCAGCCATCACGCCCGTGAGTGTAGACCTACATCGTTGACACCGGCGCGAATAGCCATCTGTCGATGGTGTAGACCTACACTGTTGACACAAGGCCGTGGGCGGTGTGTACTGAGTGAATCCACCGCTCGCACGCTGACCGCTGGACACCCGCGCGGCGACCGATGCCGGGAGTCGCTCGGTTCAGACTCGTTCACCCCCGTGCGCGAGCATCCGATATCGCCGTCGATTTCAGCCGAATCCGAGGCAACCCCGATGAGCAATCAATCGACACCAACTCTTTCCCGTCCGGCGCCCGGCAAGCACCACGGCAGCGACACTCTCGACGGCATCGAGCCGTTGTTCGCCGAGCTGGCCCACTTGCGCCGCGACGACCCCCGCCGAATTGCCCTGCGGGAGGACCTGATCACGCGCTGCCTGCCGCTGGCCGAACACATCGCCGGTAAGTTCGCCGCCCGCCCCTTACCATTCGACGACCTGCTGACGGCCGCCAGAACCGGCATGGTGGCGGCCGTAGACCGGTACGACCCCGACTTCGATGCTCCGTTTCTGCGCTACGCGATACCCGCAATCACCGATGCGGTCCATCGGCTGTTCCACGAGGTGATTTGGATTCCACGGATTCCACTGCGGCTCAACGGCATTCAACAGTCAATCGAACCCGCGATACCCGTGCTGCAGCAACGGCTGGGCCGAATGCCCACCGCCACCCAGATCGCCCGCGAACTCGGCGCCGATCCAGCCGACGTCACTCTGGCGCTGGTCGCTCGCAACGCCTATCGAACCCATTAACAAGGAGATCCGACAATGAGAACGTATGAGAACGACAGCAGGCGGATGCGCGGGGCCGGCCGGTCCAGAATCGGCGGTCTGCTCGCGGTAGTAGTATTCGCCTGGCTGATCATCGGCGCCATCGCCGCCGCCCAACGCGACTACTTCGACAGCGCCCCCACCAACTGCGCGAGCACCGGCACCATCGCGGCCACCATCGCCGCCGGGCCCCTGAACTACCTCGGGATGAATCCGAAAGTCGGCGACTGCCACGTCAACGTGCCGCAACCCAGCCAGTAATCGGGCGGGACAACACCACGCTCACCGACGAGGGCGAACTCGAAGCAGTCACGCTCGTGATCCGAGCCCGTGTGGGCCTCCTGCGGGAGACGGCTGAGCCGTAACCACACCGGAACGCCGAAACCGGTGCGCACTGGAGGCAGACGCTGAAGAATTGCAGGGACGCCGTTTGTTTCGTTCGCGACTCGGATGGAGTTCCTATGCGCAAGGCGGCAAGAATCCTGGTCACGGCTGTGATGCTCGGGGCACTGGCTTCCTGCGACACGGCCTCCACCCCGCCCGGCTCCGGCGACCCCGCCGGACCTGTGATCGAAGATACCGCTGAGCCCCGCACCGGCAATGGCACCGGCACAGGCAACGGTGGTGGCGGCGGAGCGAAAGGCATCCCGATCGATCTGGGACCGCAGAATTTCGGCGAAGGGGTGCCCGTCGAGTCCGTCGAGGGCGCGATGCGCGCCCGGATCGCCACCGGGTGCCGCGCCGAGAAACTCGCTGACGACTGCGTCAAGGTCGGGAGGCAAATCGACAATTCCGCACCGACCCCCTCGTGCTTTGCGAGTCCGGACGCCCCGCGTACCGGAGCCTTCCTGGCCTATGTGGGCATGAGCAAGACGCTGCCCGCAGGCGGTGAGGGGCCGAAGGCCGAGCTCAACGCGGGGGAAACGCTTGTGATCTACGCCAAGCAGTGCGAACCCGACGAGATCATCGACACCGACACCGGCACCACGCCGCCGACCACCACGACGACCACCGAGGCCGAGACGACCACGCCACCGGAGCCGACCACGACCACCACCACGCAGCCCGGTGGCTGACACTCCCCCTCCGGCCGAGCGGCAGACCGGCGCCCGTACCTCGCTGACCGATCTCTCGCAGTGGGCGCAGCTGGTCGCGCAATTCGTCGCCCCCGCCACGGCGCTTGCGGGGTTGCTCTACTACTGGGGGTTCTTCCACGCCAAGGGCTTCTGCGCGTACTTCGGAGTGGACTCGACATCGCTGGGCCTGACCACCACCGACTACGTCATGCGCAGCGCGGACGGCTTGTTCATCCCGCTGGCGACATTCGCGGTGGTGGCGTTGGCGATCATGTGGGGGCCGGCGTTACTCCCGCGCCGGCTGCGCGAGCGCCCGCGCCCGCGCTGGCTGACCATCGCCGTCACCGTGCTGGGGACCTTGTTGCTGCTGAATGGTTTGTCCCAGTTACAGTTTCAGACTCCGTTCAATCGCGGGATCGGGGTCGCACCGTTCTGCCTGATCATCGGCCTGTTGATGCTGTGGGGTGTGGTTCGCGCGCGGCGCGCCGATCTGGCCACGGTGGCGGGCGCCCGCCCGCCGACGCCGGCCCCGTTCGAATGGATACTGATCTTCCTCCTGGTCGGCGGCAGCTTCTTCTGGGGCGCGACGGCCTACTCCCTGGAGGTCGGCAAGGGCCGGGCGGTCCGGATCGAGCAAAGCCTGTCCAGCATCCCGACGCTCACCCTCTACACCGAGAAGGCGATCGACCTCAACATCCCCGGCGTGCGCAAGGTGGCCTGTACCGACCCGGGGTCGGCCTATCGCTACCGCTACGACGGCCTGGTCCTGGTGATGAGCACCAACGACACCTATCTAATCCTGCCGCGCACCTGGTCATACCGACGGGGAACCGCGATCGTCCTGCCGCGCAACGGTGTTGGAGCGCTCCGGCCGGAGTTCAGTCGTTCCCCGGCCGCCACCGCTAGCCAATGTGGCTGATGCCCGACCACAGGTCGCAATGGTGGTCCCGGGCGAACGAGTCGGCGGTAGTGATGCGGTCGCCTCCGAGCTCGAGGGTGATCCCGGGAGCGGCCGGCCAGGGCGTGAAGTCCGTTGTCACAGGGTCGCCGGTATGCGCGAATTGCGCCCAGCTCTGCTGGATGCCCCGGGAGAGCCGATCCGCGGCCGGGGGCAGCGGGATGGGCACGCCCATCAGCCCGGAGAAGACGTAGGGGACTTCCGCGCCGTGAAAGGCTCCTGGTAGCAGGGGATTCCGACCCAGGGGCGCGTCGTTGAATCGGTATTGCCAGACCTGTGCGCCGCCGCGGCGTGCGGCCTCGGCGGTGAACTGTGCGGGGCAGGCGAAGAATCCGTCCGTGATCACCCGCTCCTTGGCCGCGGCCGGAGTGGCAAAGCCGGTCACAGGGTAGCGGGCCAGCACCTGAGTGCTGTTGTCACCGAATAGTTCTCGTGCCCAGCCGAGGTAGTCGGCCGCGGTGGGTATGGTTGCGCGCGCGTAATCGAGCAGAGCGATGAACGTTGCGCCTTCGTCGGCGTTGCTACCGATGATGAGCGGCATATCGCGTGCCGCTCCGGAAGCCAGCGCCTGTTCGGGGCTGGAGGTCACCACGACGCCGTCCTGGACCGGACTCCAGGTCACCGCCATCGAATTCAATTGTGTCGTAGGCGAACTGAGCAACCGGTCGATCGGCAGTGCGCGCAAGCACTGTAGCCGCGTAGGCACCTCGCCACAGCCGAGGCCGGCGGCGTAGTCGGCCGACTGCTGGTAGGCGCGCTCCTTGCTGGGTGGGGCGAGCGGGCTGCGGGCACAGGAGCCACTCTCGATGATCGCCCGGCTGAACAGTCCCCGCGTCAGCGGGGAGGCGATCTGGCTGCACACGCTCATGCCACCGGCGGACTCACCGAAGATCGTGACATTGCCGGGATCTCCGCCGAACGCGCGGGCGTTGTCCTGGATCCAGCGCAGCGCGGCTTGCTGATCGAGCAAGCCATAGGTGCCCGTGATTCCGCCGGCACTGTCGGCCAGCTCGGGCAGCGCCAGGAATCCGAAGGGCCCGACCCGGTAATTGGGAACGGCCACAATGACTTTGCCGTCACGAACGAGCCTGCTCGGGGAGTCGTATTGTGCGTTGGATCCGAGCACGAAGGCGCCCCCGTAAAACCAAACCATGACCGGCAATGCGACATCGGCGGAGTTCGGGGGAACGTAGATATCGATGCTCAGGCAATCCTCGCTCGACTCCTGCAATGCCAGGCCCGGCACCGGAGACGACTGCGGGCACTGCGGACCGTGGGTAACCGCGGACCGCACGCCCGTCCACGGAGCCGGGGGCAGCGGGGGTGCAAACCTGTTCTCCCCCATCGCCGGTGCCGCGAACGGCACGCCGAGGTATTCGACGATCCCATCCGAGTGCAGACCGCGGATCGAACCGCCCGTGACGGTCACCACCGGGGCGGCACCGGCGGGCTGGGCCGCCGCTCGCGGGGCCGCGACCGCCGCGACGAGACAGACCATGGCAATCAACCATCTGGTGACCCCGACCCGGGGTGTGGCGGTGCGGACCCGCATCGAGAGCTCCCACAGTGCATTTACTTTTGAGACAAAAGCACTGTAGGACATGGAGTCCCGCAAGGGAACCCATGAATGTGCTGGCGGCCTACTCGGTCAGCGCCGCCAGTAGTTGCCGCAGCGCGGGCATCGCAGCCTCGAGCGCTTGCCGGTCCGCAGGCGACAGTTTTGCCAGAAACTCGCGCAGCATCGCGGCGCTGGCACGGTCATACCTCGCCAGCAACTCCCGCGCCGTGGCTGAGGCGACCAGAACCGCCCCGCGCCCGTCCGTCGGCGAGGGAACGCGCTCGACCAACCCCGCGCCCGTCATCGTCCGAACGAGGTTGCTGATCGTCGACTGCGCCACCTTGAGTTCGCTGGCCGCCCGGCCAGGCGGCAGCTCGCCCACCGCTACCAGCAGTCGCAGAAGTTCGATCTGCGCTTCCGGCAGATCGGGCAACCCCTCCGCGTCCCTGGTGCGCCGCAACACCGCACGCCGAAGTGGACCGAGCAAACCACTGAGCTGAGCCTCGACCGAGGCAGCAGACGTCGATTCGGAACGAGAAGCGCGCGAGTCCACCCGCCCATCCTGCCCGCTGCGGCTGACCGGCGGCCGCAGGGGCAGGCCGCGGAAGTGGTCACGTGCGCCCTTGACTCGCCGCGATCGGCCGAGCGTTCTTCGCGGGCCGCCTGGAATGGGAACGGCCGGTCTTCCAACACACCCGTTGCCCGAGGCGAATTGCCGCCCCTCGACAGATCCCGCGATGATCATGGTGCGGCGGCGCGGTGTAGCCGGTCGGCGAGTTGGGCTGCGCGGCAGCTGGCAACGCCCGGAAGTCGACTGCGCCAGGGGAAGATCTGGTGCTACCACCTAGCCCGCAGCGGCTCGGTGCAGCCGGTCGGCGAGTTCGACTGCGCGGTCGCGGAATTCGGCAGGCTCCTCGATGACGAAATCCGCGCCGATCAGGCCGACTTGCAGAATCAGCCATTCGAAGGAGTCCACCCGGGTGATGAGCCGGCTGCGGTCCGGCCCCAGGGACTCGATCTCGCAGTCCCGGAACTTGAGGACGTCCGCGACCGTGGCGGCGGGGGCGGCCACGGTGACGACCGCGCGGTGGTGTGCGGCACTCAACCCCGCACGCAGATACTCCGTACCCGACCGGGCCGGTAGCGGACGCGGCGTGAAGTAGCTTGCGGCGGGCGCGATCTCGTCGACGCGGTCGAGGCGAAAGGTGCGCCAGTCGTCCCGGCCCAGATCCCAGGCGAGCAGATACCAGCGCAGATGTAGATGGATCACGCGGTAGGGCTCGACCCGGCGGCGGCTGGTCTCGCCGTCCCGGTCGGCGTAAGTGAAGGTGACGTATTCGTGGCGCGCAGCCGCGGAGCCGAGACCGGCAAGGGCTTCCGGCCGCACTGCCGGGGCGCTCTGCGGTGCGGCTTCCACGGTTTCACGCAGGGCGGTCACCGCCGGGCGCAAGCGGTGCGGCAGGAACTGGTCGATTTTGCCGAAGGCGCGGTCGGCGGCGGGCGCGAATCCACTGCCGTCCAAAGGTTCTCGCGGCGCCGTGGCACCAAGCAAGGCCAGGCTGACCAGAGTGGCGACCGCCTCGTCGTCGTCGAGAACAAGCGGCGGCAGGGTGCGGCCCGCGGCGAGCCGATAGAAGCCGCTGGGTCCGGGCTGTGTCGAGACCGGGTAGCCGTACTCGCGCAGACGCTCCACATCCCGGCGCACCGTGCGCGGACTGACCTCGAGGCGGGCCGCCAGCTCGGCTCCGCTGAATCGCCGCCCGGTCTGGAGCTGGGCCAGCAGTTCGAGCATCCGGCGGGTGACATCGGCCATGGCTCCATAATGCCCGTAATTGCGGCCAGAATCCGGCCACATCTCCGGTTAGCGTCGAGTCATGACCGCATTCGAGCAGCATCGCAGCATCCGTATCCGCGGCGCACGCACGAACAACTTGCGCCGGATCGACCTCGACGTCCCGCGCAACAGCCTCGTCGTCTTCGCCGGGGTGTCCGGATCGGGCAAGTCGTCGCTGGTTTTCGACACCATCGCGGCCGAGGCCGGTTATCAGGTGAACGAGAATTACCCGCCGTTCGTCCGCAATCGGCTGCCGCGCTGGACCCGGCCCGAGGTGGACCACATCGAGGGCCTGTCACCGGTGGTGGTCATCGACCAGCGGCGGCTCGGCAGCAACGCCCGCTCCACCGTCGGCACCATCACCGATGTCTACAGCTATCTGCGACTGCTGTTCTCCCGGGTCAGCACCCCGCATGTGGGGGAATCCAACCATTTCTCGTTCAACGATCCGGCCGGAATGTGCCCCGCCTGTTCAGGATTGGGGCAGACCATGACCACCGCCGTCGAGCGGGTGCTGGATCTGGACAAATCGCTGGAACAGGGTGCGGTGCTGCTGCCGGGCTTCGGCAATGGCCAGTACTGGTATCGGCAGTACGCCGATATCGGGTCCTTCGACGCGACCACACCGCTGCGCGACTGGACCGCGGGCGAACGAAAGGCGCTGCTGTACGGCGGTGACGCCGCAGCGAAGCTCGGCACTCGCCCGCCGCAGGACTACGAGGGCGTCATCGAGCGGTTCGAACGGATCTACCTGCACACCGCGGACAATCTCTCCGAACGCAAACAGGCTGTGCTGCGGCAGTTCACCCATAGCCAGCCGTGCCCGGACTGCCACGGCGAGCGATTGAACGCGGCCGCGCGGACGGCACGGGTGCTGGACCGCACCATCGTCGAGATGAGCGCTATGGAGATCGCCGAACTCGCAGATCTCATCGCGGACGTGGCGGAACCGAGTGTGGCGCCGGTGGTGGCGGCCTTGCGGGAGCGGCTCGCGGCGCTGACCGCCATCGGACTGGGCTATCTGTCGCTGGCCCGGCCCACCGGCAGCCTGTCCGGCGGCGAATCACAGCGCATCAAGACGGTGCGGCACCTCGGCAGCAGCCTCATCGAAATGCTGTACGTCTTCGACGAACCCACCATGGGTTTGCACCCGCACGACGTGCAGTCGCTCACCGATCTGCTGAAACAGTTGCGGGACAAGGGAAACACCGTGCTCGTCGTCGAACACGACCCCGATGTCATGCGCATCGCCGACCAGATCGTGGAGATCGGGCCCGGTGCGGGCACCACCGGCGGCGAGGTCGTGTTCCAGGGCCCGTTCAGCGAACTACTGACCGCAGATACCCCGACGGGACGCGGACTACGGGAGCGGCGGCCGTCGCGCGAACACCGCACTCCCACAGGAAAATTGCGGATCGACAACGCCACCCGCAACAATCTGCGCGGGCTCACCGTGGACATCCCCACCGGAGTGCTGACCGTGCTCACCGGCGTCGCCGGGTCCGGGAAGTCCAGCCTGGTCGCGGAACTGACGGGCCAGTATCCGGCCACCGTCGTCGACCAGCGTGCGGTCACCACCAACCGGCGCTCCACTCCCCTCACCTACACCGGCATCGCGCCCGCTATCCGCCGGCTGTTCGCCACCCGAAACGGCGTGAGCCCCACCCTGTTCAGCGCCAATTCGGCCGGTGCCTGCCCCACCTGCGATGGGCTCGGCGTCATCTATACCGACCTGGCTTTCATGGACGGCCACGAAACGGTGTGCGAGACCTGCGGCGGCCGGCGCTTCACCCCCGAGGTACTCGGATACACCGTGGACGGGCTGACCATCGCCGATATCGACGACCTCACCATCGCCGAAGCCGCCACGCGACTACAAGACCCAGCCATCACCCGACCGCTGCGCCATATCGCGGAAGTCGGCCTGGGCTACCTGCGCCTCGGCCAGTCGCTGACCACCCTGTCCGGCGGCGAATGCCAGCGCCTCAAAATCGCCAAGGAACTGACCCGCCGCGGCGACAGCACCCTCTACATCCTCGACGAACCAACCACCGGCCTGCACCTCTCCGATATCGACACCTTGCTCGAGGTGCTGGGCACCCTCGTCGACAAGGGCAACACCATGGTCGTCATCGAACACAACCTCGATGTCATGCGCCGAGCCGACCACATCATCGATCTCGGCCCCGGCCCCGGACGCCACGGCGGCCAGCTCATCTTCGAGGGCACCCCCGATGCACTAGCCGCCCACCCGGACTCGAAAACCGGTCGCGCCCTGCGGCATTGACGAGAACCTAGAAACCGAATGCTTGCCCCACCAGCTTCCAGACCGCGAGTGAACCGAAGGTCAGCAGGTATTCCAAGCCGTAGAGAATTGCCATGAGCGGGAGGCCCTTTCGAGTATCAGGTGAAGTAGCTGTCGATTTGGTCGATGGTCTGCATTCCGAAAAGGTCTGTGCCCCAGCCGTATAGGTCGGTGACGAACCGTTCCATACCGCAGTCGGTCGGCTGGTAGCTCACATCCGCGCCCTGCTCGCGATAGGTATCGGCCAGTTCGCGGGCGTCCCGGGCCGGAACCAGCGACATGGGCGAATCATCTTTGGCGCAGGAGGCGATGATGACCTTTCCCCGCGGCGTGCCCGACCGGCCGAGCAGGTTGTCGTCGAAGGCTTGTTGGAAGGCCGGCTCGTCGGCCGGGCTCAGACCCGAAGTGAACAGCGAACGCAAGGGCAAATAGGGCGTTCCGAAGTAGGCGGGTGTCTGACACTGGGTGCGGAAGACGTCGGCCAGCGCCCGGCCTGCCGGATTGAGTTTGGCGTTCACCTGCATCTCGGGGTACCAGGGCTCCAGGCCGAGCAGCGTCGCCAGCGCGAACCCGGAACCGATCGAACCGTCGGCCACACGCATGAACTCGCGCGGCTTCACCACCATGCCTTCCAGCACAGTCGATTTGATGTCCAGCTCCGGCGCGTACTCGGCGGCCATCTCGGTCGCGAACGCCGCACCCACACCGCCACCGGCGATTCCGAACAGCGCGACCTGTGCCTTCGGGTTCAGTCCGGCGTCGCCGAGGGCGAGAGCCGCACGGACACC
This sequence comes from Nocardia sp. XZ_19_385, assembly GCF_015355755.1. Taxonomy (NCBI): domain Bacteria; kingdom Bacillati; phylum Actinomycetota; class Actinomycetes; order Mycobacteriales; family Nocardiaceae; genus Nocardia; species Nocardia sp. XZ_19_385. Next base: position 668,689 of record NZ_JACVEE010000003.1, on the reverse strand, counting down.
GTCGAGTTGGGCCTGCCCACCGAACTTGCCCGCGAAGACCCCGTGCGGCTTCTTGTCCGCGTCGTTGCCGACATCGGAGATCATGACGGCGTAGCCCTTGTCGAACATCATCGCCAGCGGTCCCAGCGCCGACCAGGACGAGCCGTCCAGCGGCGCGCCACCGGTCCACTGGGTGCTCGGATGGCAATTCCAGCCGACGCTGTCGTTGGCCTCCTGGTAGCCGATCACATGGCGTTGCGAGTTCGGTTTCCCATCGACAGGCATCAGCAGGACGCCGGTGCTGATGAACGGTTTCCCGTCATTGCCGGTGGTGACATACATGAGCTTGTAGCCCTCGACATTGCCGGGACTGACACCACTGAAGATCACCTTGACCTTCTTGGATTTCAGGATGTCGCCGGGCTTTTCGGCACCGGTCAGCGGCGGTTCCTCGTAGAACGGGTCGTCGGCCATGAGCGCCTCGAACGACTCCTGCGCCGAGGGCTGGGTAGCGCTGTTCAGCGCGGCGAGGGTGAAGCCGTTGAAGATACGCTCCGGGCCCGGGGTCGACGGCGGTACCTCGTCGGCGGTGGCGATGCTCGCGGTGCCCGCGGTCAGCGCGAGCGCTGCGGCAACCACCCAGAGCCGCTGGGTAATTCGTCTCATCTCAGCTCTCCTGGTCGATCGGTGTCACCGTGAGCTGTCGCGCCGCGGCGATCAGCAGTTGCGGAATATTCAGCAGCGGCCGCTTGGATTCCAGCTGCACCGGATACGGCACCCGCATCGCGGATTCCAGTGCGGGCCAATTCGATTGGACCTGCGCCTGGTATTTGGGCAGCAGTTCGCTGGTGATGTAATCCCACCGCGAATCGAGCACCGACCAGTTCCAGTCCGGCAGCGGCAGGGTCAGCAGGCCGGGGCGGCCGTCGGCCAGGGTGACCGGCATCCGGATCGGATGGAATTCCCGCGGCGGCACGACCCCGGCCACCGACGGCGACCCGGCCGCGCCACTGAGATAGGTGATGGCCTCGCCCACACTGCCCTTGTAGCCGCGCACCTGGTCCCACTGGGCGCTCACGGCCCACTGTTGTTCCCGGCGCAGCAGCGCCCGATTGCCGGTGGCGATACGGTCCTCGTCCCCGGAGGCGACGTCGCGCCAGGCGCTCATGATGTCCGGGCCGAACAGCCCGGCGGCTTGGAACTCCTCGAGCGCCGGAAGTCCTTCCGAGACGTAGGCATCGTGCATCGGCATCAGATCCGAGAAGATGTTCTTCTGCATCACCAGGATCATCCCGTTGATGTAGTTCAGGTCTTCCGGCGTGATATTCGGTCCGGCCTCCGCGAGGGCGGCGAGACCGGGCGGCAGCATGGCCACCGCCTGCGGGCCCGCGGCATTGCGCACCGCGCCCAGCACCGTTCGCGCGGCCTCGGAAATACCCGGAAGGTCATATACGGTGCCCAGCAATTCGAAATCGACCAGCCCACCACCGAAATCGGCGCCGACCTGGCCACCCATTCCCGCCCAGCGCAATTCACGGTGGCCGAGCTGAAGGTTCTCGTAATACTGATAGGACTTGATCAGGTTGTCGCGATTGGCTGTCACACCTGCTCGGGGATTCCAGGAGCGCAGGTCGATACCCGCCTTGGTCGTCGCGTCGACCAGCCAGTACTGGGACAGCAGCGCCGCGTAGCGGACGGGCTCGACACCCTGCTGCCGGGCGCTGTCCAGCAGCTCGCGCAGCCTGTCGGCCTCGTAAGGCAGTTCGGGGTGCACCCCGCCGGGGCTGCTCGCGGCATCACGGTTGACCAGCGGCAAGTCCAGATAGCGGTCCAGGTCGGCGGTAGCGCCCGCCGGGGCGACCGCCACCAGCCCGAGTCCGATCGCGGCCGTCAAGGTCAGCGCCGCCGCCCGCAGCGATGGGCCGATTCGCATGTAGTCCAGCCTTTCTCTATCCCAATGGATGGTCACAGCTGTTGGAGTTAGACGTTAGCCGAGGTAACAAGCAGGTAAACACGCAGATCAGGCTCGTTCACCTGACCAATAGGCAATTCGCAACAACGGGCTTCCGGAGCCGCGGCCGATGAATCCCCTGGTGACCACGCAATTCGGCGGTCGAATTCCGGAGCGGTGCCCGAATCGGTTTTCATGAGATAACTCACCCCGAATCCCGCAATTCGGCAGGCCGCCCGGACGGGTGCGCGCGCTGCCGCTGCGCGCGACCGGATCCGAGTCGGTCTCGGCATCGAAAATGAAAGGCACGCAGTCTGATCCAGCGATTTCCGCCGCGTTCGCAGCGGCTGCTCCGTTAGTCTTGAATTAGCCCGGTTTTCCCGCTCACCGTGCGGAAAGACCGGGTCGACGCGAGCGAGGAACCGTGTGGTTCAGGACGACCGACGAGCCGGCCGCGACCAGAGCCATGGTCGTCGTCGGCGGCCTCGCGGCGGTGCTCGTCCTGGTGTGGCATTGCTACGCGGTACCGCTCGGCACTCCCTACTACGGACTGTTCAGCAACGACCTCGATCTGGAGGTCTACCGGGCCGGTGGGGAAGTCTGGCGGCGGCACGCCGCGCTTTACGACGGCCCGGTGATCTATGGAATGGAGTTCACCTATCCCCCGTTCGCCGCTCTGGTGTTCGTCGTGCTCACCGTGGCCGGGATGGCGGTGACGAAGGTCCTCTGGTGGGTGGCGACCATGGTCGCGCTCGTCCTGCTGGTCTGGCGCTGCCTGCGCAGCTTGCGCTATCGAAACTGCCTGCGCACCTGGGTGTTCGCCGTGGAGCTCGCGGTGGTGTGCACCGCGCTCGAGCCGGTGCGTAGCACGATCTGGCTCGGACAGATCAATGTGTTTCTGGTGCTGGCGGTGATCTGGGACCTGACCCGCGAGCCGTCGGCCCGGCTCCGCGGCGTCGGTGTCGGGCTCGCCGCCGGAATCAAGCTGACCCCGGCCTTCTTCCTGGTCTACCTCGCCTGGACCCGGCAGTGGCGAACCCTGTTCACCGCCGCCGCGGCCTTCGCGACCACCATCGCGATCGGCTTCGCGGCACGCCCCGACGACGCGAAGACCTTCTGGAGTCAGCGAGTCATCGCCCCGGCACGGGTCGGCCCGGTCGACTCACCGGCGAACCAGTCGATCAACGGTTTCCTCGCACAGATGTCACGCTTCCTCGATATCGAACAGTTCGCCGTGCGCAACGCCGACGCTGTGGTGTTCGTGCCGCCCACCTGGTTGTGGTTGGCCGTGGCGGTGCCGGTGGCCGTGCTCGGCCTGCTCGCGGCCGCTCTCGCCTACCGCACCGGACACCCGTTGCTGGCGGCCACCGTGGCCGGGATGACCTCGGCCGCTGTCTCGCCGTTCTCGTGGGCGCACCACTGGGTTTGGCTGGTCCCGTTGCTGATCCTCGCACTGCACCAAGCGCTTTCGGAACGCTCGCGATGGTGGACGGCGGCACCGCTGATCATCGGACTCGTCGGCTTCTGCTGGTGGTGGAACTACTCCGACCAGCCACCGCTGTTCGGCGCCGACCACCCGATCGGCATCGGACTATTCATGCTCCCCCGTGAGGACATCCCCGAATGGTGGTCCTACCTCGCGGTTCCGCTCTACGCGGGCTGCTATCCGCTGCTGCTGATAGTCACCGCGGTTTTCGTCATCCGGCGATACCGGCGCAGCGTACATCGGTGGCCGCAGCGGGTCAGAGGGTGATGCCGGCCTTGTTGGACGCTCTGCCGCTCTGCGCACCGAACGCTTGGAAGACGACGAGCCGGGGCGGATGGCTGACGAACGCGCCGAGGTTGATGCTGTAACTGCCGGAACTGGCGGTGACCGTTCCGGCGAAGTTGCCGTCCCGTTCGATGTGGACCGGCTCCGACCCGCTGAATCCGCCGCCGAAGACGCGGACCGGGACTACGGCGTCGCTACCCGGCCCGGTGACTTCCACGGCGCAGGTCGGATTGAGCGGTCCGGGTCCGGGGCCGGGCCCCGGGCCGGTGGCCCCCAATCCCAAGAGCTCCCAATCGGTTCGGCTCGGCCGCCAGTTCGCGCCGTCCCAGGCTTTGTGGAAGACGTTGTTGCCCGGGCCGGACACGACGATGTCCAGCCGGTTCGGCCCCCAGGAGGTGACGGCGGGGTCGCCGCCGAGGCTTCCGCCCAGGTTCTCCCACTCGGTCACGCCGGGCCGCCAGGCACTGCCGTCCCACGCCTTATGAAACATGTTGTTACTCGGCCCTTTGACGAAAATGTCGAGCCGGTTCGGCCCCCAGGACGCCACGGCAGGATCGCCACCCAGATTCCCGCCCAGGTTCTCCCACTCGGTCACGCCGGGCCGCCAGGCGCTACCGTCCCACGCCTTATGAAACATGTTGTTACCCGGCCCTTTAACGAAAATATCGAGCCGGTTCGGCCCCCACGAGACCACGGCAGGATCGCCACCCAGATTCCCGCCCAGGTTCTCCCATTCCGTCACCCCAGGCCGCCAGGCGCTACCGTCCCACGCCTTATGAAACATGTTGTTACCCGGCCCTTTAACGAAAATTTCCAGCCGGTTCGGCCCCCACGAGACGACCGCCGGATCACCACCCAGGCTCCCGCCCAGGTTCTCCCAGTCGGTCGGACCCGGCCGCCAGGCACTGCCGTCCCACGCCTTATGGAACATATTGTTGCCCGGCCCTTTGACGAAAATATCGAGCCGGTTCGCTCCCCACGAAGCCACGGCCGGGTCGCCGCCCAGATTTCCGCCCAGGTTCTCCCAGTCCCCCACCCCCGGCCGCCACGCCGCACCATCCCAGGCCTGGTGCAGCATGCGATTGGCTTGACTGGTGTCCCGATAGAAGATGTCGAGCCGATTGGACCCCCACGCCACCACCGCCGGATCGCCCACCGTCAAATCGGGGTTGAGGGTGGTGCCGCCGTGCCCCTGCCAGACCGTCCCCCCAGGATGCCAGCGCACCCCGTCCCAGGCCTTGTGGAACAACGAGCTACCGGCCCCGACGGCGAGGATATCCAGGCGGTTGGCACCCCACGCCACCACGGACATCTTGGAATTACCTGCCATGCGCCTGACCATTCTGGGATCGGAGCAGCGAACCGGACTCCACACCAATGCGTCCACCTCAGCATATGCCTGGCGAAGTCGTCCGACACTCGAAACCGGCGCTGTCGGAGGCCCTCGGTAGTGTCGAACCTCGAGCGGCAGCGTGTGTGAAGGGTTGGAACATGGTTGAGGTGGCGGTCAGGATTCCGGGGTATGCGCACGGGTATCCGGAGGTGGCGTTCGGCGGGTATGTGGCCGGTGTGCTCGCCGCGAATTCCGAAGATCCGACCGAGTTGCGGGTCGATTTCCGGGCCCCGGTCCCGATCGAGCAGCCACTGACGATCGCGTCCACCGAGTCCGGCGCACGGACGCTCACCGATGCCGACGGTTTGCTCCTGGCGGAGACCGCGAAGGCGACGGTCGGCATCGTCGCGCCGCCGGTACCGTCCTGGGCGGAAGCGAAGGCGGCCACCGAGGCGGCACTGGTGTCCCGCGAACGCCCGCGCACCGACTGCTACGGCTGCGGCGCGGACTGTGCACCCGGCCGCGGGATGCGGTTGTTCACCTCGAAACTGCCCGGTCACGACCTCATCGCCGGGGCCTGGACACCGGACCCGGCGCTGGGTGGCGCCGACGGCACCCTCGGCGCCGAACACGTGTGGTCACTGCTCGATTGCCCCGGCGGCTGGGCGGCCATGACCATGCACGGCATGCGGCCCGGCGCGGTCACCGCCGCGCTCACCGCCACCCAGTTGCAGCCGATTTCTGTTGGCGCGGACTACATTTCGTATTCCTGGGCGGCCAACCGGGACGGCCGCAAATACACCGTCGGGGTCGCGCTGGCCACCCCGGACGGCGACCTCTGCGCCCTCGCCGAAGCGCTCTGGATCGAGCCGCGCCAGCGCTGAGAATCAGAACAGGAACTGCGAGGCCAGGCCCGCGAGGATGCCGCCGAGGGTCGGCCCGAGGACCGGGACCCAGGCGTAGCTCCAATCGCTGGAGCCGGCCGGGTGGTCCGCTCCGGGATCGGCCGACGGGTGCGCGCCGACCGCGACCGGGGTGCGCGCGGTGCGGCCGACCGGCAGGACCGCGTGCGCCAACCGTGGCCCGAGGTCGCGGGCGGGGTTGATGGCGTAGCCGGTGGGACCGCCGAGCGAGGCGCCGATGCCGACGACCAGCAGCGCGACCGCGAGCGGGCCCAGACCCGAAGGCGTGTTCCCGAACGACAGCACCACGAGCACGAGCACGAACGTCGCGATGATCTCGGTGAGCAGATTCCAGCGGTAGTCGCGGATTTCGGGCCCGGTGGCGAAGACCGCGAGCTTCTTGGCCGCGTCCGGTTCGGCGTCGAAGTGCTTCTTGTAGGCGAGATAGGCCAGGCACGCACCGACGAACGCACCGCACACCTGGGCGGCGATGTAGGTCAGCGTGGCGCCGAAGGTCACCGGTATGCCGGGCGCGTAGTCGCTGGCACCGCTGGTCAGAATGCCGAGGGTGACAGCCGGATTCAGGTGGGCTCCGGTTTTGAAGGCCAGGTAGACGCCGGCCATCACGCCCAGGCCCCAGCCGAAGTTGATCAGCAGCCAGCCGCCGTCGAACCCTTTCGACTTCACCAGCAATACGTTGGCTACGACTCCGGCGCCGAGCAGAACCAGCACTGCTGTACCGACCGCTTCGCTGACGAACACCGATCCGAGACCCATTGCTCCTCCGTTCCGCGCCCCCACCTACCGACACAGCGAAACGACAGTAACCCCAAATGGCTCCCAGCTAACATTCAGCACCCGCGTGGCGGCAGGGAATTCAGGAGTTTTCGGTGAAGCGGTACCAATCGCCGTCGAACGCTTCGTACCCGATGCCCGGCCCCTGCGGGCGGCCCAGCACCGGGGGCGGGCTGTCCGGGAAGTAGGCGAAGCCCGACCAATCCAGGTCGGCCCCTTCGGTGTAGAACAGGCACCCGCCGTCGCGGCGCTCGACGAAACGGACCAGGTAGACACCCAGCCGGGTGCGCTCCCCCGGATGCGCGCACTCGACCGCCTGGTCCTCCAGGATCCCGCGAGTGACCTCCCACCCCGCCCGCTCCGGAATCTCATACCAGACCAGCGCGGCCAGGATGCCGATGAACAGAGGTGCGGCCAGGCACAATTGGATCGCGTGGTAGCGCACCAGCCCGATCAACCCGAGCGCCGCCGATACCAGCCCGAACCCCACCAGCGCGGCCCACAGCAGCGCTTTGGCGACGAAGGTGCCCTGCGCGGCGAGCACCCAGCACAGCGCCAGGCACAGCGCCGCGACGACCAGGGTGAGCAAGCCCATGGCGAAGACGAACCAGCGCGGCGTGCGAATCCGCTCGCCACCAATGCTCATGCCCACAAGATACGACGGTGACCGGGCCTACGTATGAGAAAACCCCCGGGCCGATGCCTCGGATGAGGTACAGACCAGGGGGTTTCGCCGAGATTTGATCAGCGTGACGTCACAGCGGAGGGAATCCCGCGGAGCCGGTGGCCATCCAATTCCAGAATGCCGCAACGCGGTTGGTGATCAAAGCGACAATGTCGAGCGCGGTGCTTCCCATGTTTTCCTAACCTCGAGCGATCTCTCTCTAGCAGCGACCAGGGTAACGGATCGAATTAGCCGCTGCTCAACCACACAAAACCACAATCCCCGGCCGGGTGCCACCAGCCGGGGATCCGTGTGCCGCCGACCCGCGGACGGCGTCGCACGACCCGGACGTCGACATCGCCTAGGAACCAGGCTGTCCTAATTGACGGTTAGCGTGGACTTATGACCGAACTGATGAATATCACTACGCCGCAGACGCTTTCGGCCGCGGCGATCCAGCAGTACCGGCGGGACGGTTACCTGCACATTCCGCGTGCGCTGAGTCAGGACGAGATCAGGGAGTTCCTCGCGGATGCGCAGGACCAGCTCGATCGGCACGAGAAGATCTCCTGGGACGAGGAGGGCAACGGCAATGTGATGGATTGGGTGGCCGAACCCGAAGCCAAGAGCGCCGCGATGCGCCGGCTGGCGCTGCATCCCGGGATCACCGGGATCGCGGAGAAGTTGGCCGGTCAGCCGCTGCGCATGTTCAAGAGCGAACTGCTCCGCAAGCGCAGCCCCGGCGGGACGAGAACGCCGCTGCACATCGACGCCCCCGCCTTCCCGGTCAGCGGGGCGGCATTGACCGCCTGGGTCGCGCTGGTGGATGTGCCGGTCGAGCGTGGCTGCATGTCCTTCGTGCCGGGTTCGCAGGACTGGCCGCAGGGCATGGACCTGTCGTTCGATCCCTTCGAGTCGCGTCCCGAACTGCAGTGGTGGCCGCGGGTCACCGTCCCGCTGCGGGCAGGCGACTGCACCTTCCACGACGCCAGGCTCGTCCACATGGCGGGCGCCAACGAAACCGACACCGCCCGCATCAGTTTGGCGACTGTCTACATGGACGCCGCGGCCACCTACCACCCGGACGCCGACCAGCCGTATCAGGACGAGGTCAACGGGATCGAACCGGGACAACCGTTCGATACCGACCGATACCCGCGGGTCGGATCGTCCATCTAACGGTCCTCAGCTGGTCGGGCTGAACCGTTGGAGGCCGGTGACGCGGAGGAGTTCGAGGGCCGAGGCGGACGGCGTGCCGGGTGCGGCGGAATAGACGACGACGGTTTGATCGGCCTCGGGCACCAGCAGCGCGTCGCAATCGAGGGTGAGGGTGCCCAGGTCGGGATGAGCGATGGTTTTGGTGAGGCTGCGCAGCTGTCCTGAGCGCCCGGCCCGCCACAGTTCGTCGAATCGTGTGCTGCCGCTCCGGAGTTCGGCGATCAGCTGGGCCAGGCCGGGGTCCTTCGGGTATTTGGCCCGCACCGTGCGCAGACAGCCGACGCAGTCGACGGCATTGGCGGCTTCCTCCGCCGGTGTCATGCGGAGCCGGTCGAGTCCGATGCCGAGGAAGCGCTGCCACATGATGTTGCGCTGGGCGGGCACCCATTCGGAGAAGTCGCCGAACAGTGCCGCCGCCAGCGGATTCCACGCCAGCACATCGGATTTGGCGGACAGAACCAGGGCGGGCAGGTCCGCCATACGATCCAGCAGGCGCAGGACGCTGGGGCGGATCGCCATCGGGATGCGGCCGGCCTGGGGCGGATCGGAACCGGCGAGCCGGAAGATCAGATCACGGTCGGAGTCGCTCAATCGCAGTGCCCGTGACAAGGCGCCCAGCACCTGATCGGAGGGCTTGGGGCCACGCGCCTGCTCGAGCCGGACCACATAGTCGACACTCAGTCCGGCCAACTGAGCGACTTCCTCCCGCCGCAACCCGGGAACCTGCCTGCGCGGTCCACCCGCCAGCCCGGCATCCGCGGGTTTGATGCGGGATCGCGCGGTGCGCAGCACCATGGCCAACTCGGCTCTGTCCACCATCCCATCGTGCCGCAGGGCCGACCGTCCGGGGTGGTACCGGCTGTCCCTGGAGCCGAATCATGACCGGCGCGAGGCTGGTCCCATGACGACAACGACCACCCCGTGGTGAGGGCTGCGGCGATCGCCCTCACCCTGTCGGGCGTGTGCCTGGCACTGTTCATGCTCGTCGCAAAAGCGGAGGATCATCCAGTGGAACCACAGAATTCGACCGTGTTGTCGATCGGACTGCACCCCAGCGCCGTCGACTACAGCCGCTACCCGGGTCTCGACGAGGCGGCGCTCACCGCCCGGATCGAGGCGGGCGAAACCGCGCTGCGGGCCGCAGGATTCGACATCGTGTCCTGCCAGGTGCCCGCGGCCCCCGAGGCCGCCGAGGCGAAGCTGCGCGAATGCGCTGCGGGCAGGACGTTCCGGGTCGCGATGATCGGGGCGGGGGTTCGCATGGCGGCCGAACACACGCTGCTGTTCGAGCGTCTCGTCAACGTGGTTACCGAGGTCGCTCCCGGAATCCGTTTGTGCTTCAACACCTCTCCGGAATCCACCATCGATGCCCTCCGCCGCTGGGTCCAGCCCGCCGCTGCAGGAGTCACCACTGAGCGGTGAACTCGACCGGCGGCAGCCCTTCCGCACAGCGCAGCTGGTCCGCTATCGAGGCGAGCTCGGCGAGCGCCGCGTCCGACAACCCCGGCGCTATCCGGCTGACCAGGTGCACGACGCGGTTGCGCTGGATCAACGCTGTCGCTGCCGGCACCGGAATGTCGAGCACCGCAAGGTCTGAGCCGGTTTCGTTCCGCAAGGCGGATTCTCGCGTTTGAGGCACGTTCGGTTTGTCCTCCAGCTAGAAGTATTGGGGCACGAACGCACGCAATACCCGTCGCCAGCACCATCAAACAGCTTCCGCGCCGCGAATTCGGCTGCAAAGATTACCGAAATGCCCGTTGATCCTCACCTGCTCGCCGCATTCACGGTGACCACCATCATCGCCCTGGTCACGCCCGGACCCGACATGCTGTTCGTGCTCGGATGCGGCATGCGGGGCGGGGCCCGCGCCGGGCTGTCGGCCACCCTCGGGGTGGTCACGGGGGACGCGCTGTACATCGCCGCGGCCGCCGCCGGACTCGCCGTCCTGTTGACCACGTTCCCAGTCGTTTTCACGATATTGCGCTTCGCCGGGGCCGCCTACCTGATCTACCTCGGCATCCAGCTGATCCGCCGGCGCAGCAATCCTCAGGTCGATGATCCGGAAGCCGGCGGGATGTCGGGTCGGCGCGCGTTCTTCAACGGTGTGGTGTCCTCTGCGGCCAACCCGCAGACGTTCACGTTCATGGTCGCACTCCTACCCCAGTTCATCGACCCCGCAGCCGGTCCGGTGTGGGCGCAGTTCGCCGTCCTCGGCGGCGTCCTGATCGTCCTGGAGTTCCTCGCCGACGGCACGGTCGGCGTCCTGGCCGGACGCATCGGCAGCTGGCTGCGCGAACGACAATCGGTGCGGCGTCGGATCGATGCCGCGACCGGAAGCCTGTTCATCGGACTGGGCGTCCGGCTGGCGGCCGAACGCTGACAAAGGGGGTCAGTCCAGCGGGCGGAGGCCGATCATCGTGCGGGCGCTGGCGTAGGTGTAGCGGCCGTTCCCCTGGAACGCGAGTTCGCCGTCGCCAGTGATGGCGTCGGGCTTGTCGTTCACGGCGAGGAACGGGATATCCCATATCGTCGCGCCGGTTCGCGGGTCGATCGCCCAGAGTCCGGTGTAGTCGGAAAAGACGGCGGCGTGCTCGTCACCTCCGTGAACCGTTTCGAAACGGGTGGCCTCGATGCGCCATAGGCGCTCGCCGGTGCGCATATCCAGGCCGGTTGCGGTGTGCGCGGCGGTATCTCGCAGCAGGGCGACATCGCCGATAATCGCCGTGGCGGTGCCGATCACGGAGGCGACATTGTGTTCGTCCGCCTCTTGGGTCGCGAGCAGCTCGGGATTGGTCCACATCAGGGTTCCGGTGCGACGGTCGTAGGCGCTGTCGCCGAGCAGTACCGGGATGGTTTCGTCGGCCGGCAAGTCGATCAAAATATTGTGGGCAGCTGCACTATTGGTGGTCGCGATGATGCGGCCGGTGTTGTCGATGAGGTCTGTGCCGGTGAGGCCGTTACCGTCGCATTCGCTTCGGGTGCGTTCGATCAATCCGCCGTTGGTTGGGGTGGCATCGGAGCAGCCGACCACGTCCGCGCTCCAGGTCGCCCTGCCACTGGCGAGGTCGAATCCGGCGAGATCGCCACCGAGACTGAACACGCCCTGCCCATGGGAGACGTCCAATGCGTCGCCGGGGAGGTCTTCCCACGAGGCGCCCATGTCGAACGCGCGGGACCAGTGCGCGTCCGGGTCGTCGACGGTTCCGGCATGCACACGCACATCATCGGACTCGACGTCGCCTTCGGCGATGTACACGCGATCGGCGTCGGTGGCGATAGCGAAGATGTACCAATCTGTCTGCGTGCGAGTGATATTCCCGGTGTCGATGTCGTAGCCGACCAGCGCCGAGTCGGCGTCGAAGCAGACGAGCCGGCCGGCCACGGGAGCGGCTCCGCAACCACTCAGGTCCGGGGCGGCGGCCTGCCAACGCTGTGCGCCGGTTTCGGCGTCGATGCCGACCAGGACCGGATCCCGCAGGGGCATATTGTCATCCGACACACCGAGCACCGTCACGAGCGTGGCACCGGCGTCGACGAATCCGGGCCCCCCGCCGAAGTCGTACTCGGTGCCGGCAACCGGGTCGCGGAACTCCGCACCCGCCCGCCCGGACATCGCCGCGGCGTCGACCGACCAGGCCAGACCCGGCGCCGAGTCCGCGGTCCCGGTGATCTTGCGGGTGGTGTCCGGGGGTTGCAGCAGGACCAGCACCGCACCGGCACTGGTGATGACGGCGGCCGCGGCGGCCAGCACCAGGTTTCGAAGGCCAGGGATCGATCTCATGCAGACACCTCGAGGCCGGGGTTCAGCGCGATCGCCTCGAGGACCGCGAACGACAAGGGCTCGGCGCCAGACGACGCCACGTCGACCTGAGTACCCGACCGGTACGTGACAGTGACGGAGCGATCGATCTCAACGGTGGTTTGGCCTGCCTGACTCACTCTCACGTCCCGCCGCTCGCTGTTCTCGACAACCGAGCCATCCGGTTGCTGCCGTGTGGTCACACGCTCCGAACCGCTATTCGACGAGGTCTCGGTTATCGAAGGGAGGACCACTCCGGCGGTAATCGCTATTCTCAAGTCCGATTCTCGCCCTGGTGTGGTGACGCGAACCGCCTGGCAGAGTCCGCCCGTGCGGTCCGGTCGTAGCTCCAATGGGCGATCAAGGGTGAGGTCCGGGAGCGGGATCCGCGCCAGCACAGCGTTCACTCGGCGGGCTCGAGCCTCATCGATGGGGGCGGTGGATTGCGTAAAGACATAGACGTTGCACTGCTGGGGTGGATCCGGTGTCCCCGGCGGGACCGGCGCCGTTACTCGCAGGCCGGGCGCGGTGACGAGGGCGAGCAGATCCTCCGATGTCAGTGGGACAGCGCCGGTGTGGCCTTCGCCGTCGACGGTGACATCGGTGGCGTTGGCACGGGCCTCGGTGCCGTCCGGCAGGTAGGCGGTGGCGGTGCGCGAGAGGGTGCGCACCCCGTTGGTCTCGGACCAGGTGTCCTGGAGATCGACGATGGCGCCGTCGGCCAGATGCCGCCGTTCGTCGAGAGCGCCGGCGACACACGCCGGGATGGGCTTGGTGGACTGCCGGACAGTCACGCTCAGCGCGCCCGCGCCGGCACCGCGCAACACGGCAGCCCGAGCGCTGGTCCACCCGCCGATTCCGTACGGCTCCTTGCCGTCTCCGGAAATCGGCTCGAACACCAGCGACTCACGGACGGGCGCGAAGGCGATTTCGATGTCATCGGGCAACGCGTCCCGCAGCGCGTTGGTCATCGCGCCCGCCTTGGGACCCGAGAACCACGGATAGGCCGGATTGTCGTACCCGGACTCCATATACATCATCGAGTACCCCCGCCCGTCCACGGGCGGTTCGACGACATCACAACCCGGAATCTGCACCGGAAACACCACCGGCTCAGTGACATACAAGGTTTCGATCGATTCCGGCGTCTCCTCGGCAGTCGGGATAACGGGCGTGGTCGTCAACTCCCGCTGCGGCTCGTGAAACAGCCCGTTGACGATGACTCCGGACATTACGACCGCCATACAGGCCAGACCCACCGTCCAGCCGGTGACCGCGCGCGATGGCGTGGTCGCGTCCTCGTCGACGCCGTTTTCCCTGTCCTGCACTCTCTGTCCATCCAAACTCGTTGCCGCGAACCCATCGGACCGATGTCCGAGTGCATTGACCATCCAGAGGTTACCCGGGGTCACCGACATCCTCGGCGAGCGAACCCGCCGCCTGCATCCGTCCTAGTCCCGGGTATTTTGGAGACTAAGCCAGGTGCCGGAGCCAGATGTCGAAGTTGAGGGCGAAGTCGATGCCGGAGCGGGTGGCTCGATCGTCGAGCGGTCGTTGCAGGCGCTCCCGTAAACGGGTGCGGTCGAGGTAATCCCAGACCGGGGCCGCGGGTTCGGCGAGTAGGTCGGCGGCCTGTTCGCGCAGGGCACGGTCATAAGCGGGGTCGTGGGTGATCGGGTAAGGAGCCTTCGTGCGGCCGCTGACGCTGGGCGGCAGCAAACTGGTGACAGCGGCGCGCAGCAGCGACTTCTCGCGGCCGTCGAAAGTCTGCTGGCGCCAAGGGATGTTGAAGGCGTACTCGACCAGGCGGTGGTCGCAGAACGGCACCCGCACTTCCAGGCCGACGGCCATCGACAAGCGGTCCTTGCGGTCGAGCAGGTCCGGAAGCCAGCGCGTGTAATGCAGCCAGAAGATCTCACGCATGCGGCGCGCGTCCGCGGATTCGCCGGGGAGCACGGGTATTTCGGCGAGCGCTTGCTGATAGTGGGCGTAACGATGTGCAGTCAGATCGAGCTCGGCGGCGACGTCGTCGCGCAGCAGCGCCCGGTAGGCGCCGCTGCGGCCCGCGAAGTACCGCCACGGATAGTCGGGCCGCGCGATCGTTTGCGGATCGTGGAACCAGGAGTATCCGCCGAAGACTTCGTCGGCGCACTCACCGGACACTGCGACGGTCACATGTTCGCGCACCGCGGCGAACAACAGGTAGAGCGAGGAATCCATGTCGCCGGCGGCGGGCAGATCACGGGCGGCAACGACCGCGCTGCGCAGCGCGGGGTCGGTGAGGGCGGTGGCGTCGAGCACGATGTCGCGATGGTCGAAACCGCAGTGGGCGACCATATCGCGCACATAGGGTGCGTCGGGCGTGGTGCGCAGCGCATCGGGTGTGAAATCGGTTGTGTTCCCGGCGAAATCGACCGAAAACGTCGACAGCGCGGCGCCGGTCGGGTGCAGTGTGCGTTGAGCCAGCGCGGTGAGCGCGCTGGAATCCAATCCACCCGATAGCAGCGCGCCGAGAGGGACGTCGGCGCGCAGGTGGCTGGTGGTGATGTCGTCCAAGAGGTCGCTGATGGTTCCGATAGTGGCGGATAGGTCGTCGGTATGCGGGGCGGATTCCAGTTGCCAGTAACGGTGTTCGCGAACACCTCGCGGGTCGGCGATCAAAACGGTGCCGGGCCGCACCTCCTGGATGCCGTGCAGCAAGGTCCGGCCGGGGGTGCGGACGCACGAGAGGAAGTCGCGCAGCCCATCGGTATCGATCGCGGGGACCGAGCCCGGGGTGAGCAAGGCCTTGGGTTCGGAACCGAAACGCACACCGCTGCCGTGCATTTGGTAGCACAGCGGTTTGATGCCGAGGCGGTCGCGGACCAGCAGCAGGCGGCGGCTGGCGACATCCCAGTAGGCGAAGGCGAACATGCCGTGCAGTCGGTGGACCGCGTCCAGGCCCCATTCGAGGCAGGCGTGCAGTACCACCTCGGTGTCGGTGCCAGTGGTGAACTTGTGCCCAAGTAACTCCAGTGTGCCGCGCAGCTCGGCGTAGTTGAACACCTCACCGGTGTAAGCCAGCGCCGCGAGGGTGCGGTCGGCGTCGTCGGTGGCGATCATGGGCTGGTGACCGCGCTCGGGGTCGAGCACGGCGAGACGGCGATGCGCCAGTGCGGCATGGGAATCGGCCCAGGTGCCGTGCCCGTCGGGGCCGCGACGAGACTGCGTCCGGGCCATGGCTGCCACCACTCGTTCGCCGTCGCGCACCAGGGCGCAGGGATCCACCCAGCCTGCGATACCGCACATTTCGGACACCTTTTCTGTTGCGGGAGAGGGAAGTACGGTTCACGGCCACGCCGACCAGCATCAGGTGTCAATCAATTGCGATAGGGCTCGGCTATCTTACGAGTGATCTTGTAAGGACGATCACTCTGTCGATCCCGTGTCGAGAAACGGATGGGTGCATGAGTTTCAGCGAACCGATCGCGATTGTCGGGATGGGCTGCCGATTTCCTGGCGCCGCCGACCATCGACAACTGTGGGAGCTGCTGTGTGCGGGCACCGACGCCTTGGCCGGCGGCGAATCACCGGACGGCACCGCCGATTTCGTGCCCGGGGACTTTCACCTCACCGACCGCGAGAACGCCGCTCTCGATCCCCAGCACAAGGTGTTGCTGCTCACCGCTCGCGATGCGTTGCGCGATGCCGGGCTCGACGAGAACCATGTCGCCGGGCAATCCATCGGGATCTTCATGGGGCAGAGCACCGCCGAGCACTGGGACACCCGCGCCCTCGATCGCCCCGCGGACATGTACGCCATCGCCGGCGCAGCTGCCCGCAGCATGGCCTCGGGGCGCATCGGTTACGCCTGGGATCTGCGCGGCCCGTGCGCGACAGTGGATGCTGCCTGTTCATCGGGGACGCTGGCGGTGCATCTGGCCTGCCAGGCGCTGCGCACCGGTGAATGCGACACCGCGCTCGCGGGCGGGGTCAGTCTGGTCCTGGGTACCGATCACACCGACGGCTACGCCGCGGCCGGCATGCTCTCCCGCACCGGCCGTTGCCGTTTCGGCAGTGCGGATGCCGACGGTTTCGTGCGCAGTGACGGCGCAGCGGTCCTCGTCCTCAAACCTCTCACCTACGCCCGCCGCGACGGCGACCACATCCACGCGCTCATTCATGGCAGCGCCCAAGCGAGCAAAGGCCGAACCGCCAAGGCCGTGATCGCGCCTTCGGTCGAGGGTTACCTCCAAGTCATCGAACGTGCCTGCGCCACAGCTGGTCTGACTCCGGATCTACTCGGCTACATCGAGGCGCACGGCAACGCCGCCCCGGCCGGTGACCACCTCGAACTGCAAGCCATCGGCACCGCGATCGGCCGCTTGCGAGCACCCGGCCAGCCCTGCCTGGTCGGATCCGTCAAATCCAACCTCGGGCACCCCGAGGCTGCGGGAGGACTGGCCGGCCTGATCAAAACCGCACTCGCACTGCAGCATCGGCACATCCCGGCGACTCTGCACTGCGACCGGCCAACCTCGGCGGTGGACTGGTCCGGACTGGGTATCGCCCCCGTTCGCACCAGCATCGACTGGCCCTACCCTGGCCCCCTCTACGCCGGAGTCAACACCTATGGCCTGTCCGGCACCTTCGTTCATCTCGCACTCGGAGCCGCGGAGCAACCGTAACCCGGTCGGGTGCTGAGCTGGATTGTTTCAGCGTGTCTGATCCGCTCGGCTGGTCGACCACAGCCGGTCCATCGTCTCGTGCGACACCGGCGGACAGGCCACATCGCGGCTGCTCGCATATCCCATGTTGACGATCTTGCGGATACCGGAGCTGATCGGGGCGACACGGTGCAGCGTGGTGTCGGTGCGCATCAGATACAAATCCCCTGGCGCCAAGTCGATCCGGTGCACCGGACCGCGCTCGAGGAAGTCATCGATGCGCGGATCGTTCCTGTCCCACAACGTCTTCGGCACGCATTCGACAAACCCGCCGCTGTCGGCGTGCGGCGTGTCGATCACCCAGACCAGCGCGAAACTGTAGTCGTCCCAATGCCAGCCGTGGGTGTCTCCGTCGCGCTCGAGGCAGGTGATCAAAAACTGCTCGGGCTCATATGGGCAACGCAGCACCGGCTCGCCCGCGACGGCGGAGAGCACCGCCAACAGTGCCGGATCGCCGTAGAGGCGGGGAATGAACGGGGCTCGGGCCGCGATCGCCTCGCGAGTGACATTGCGCATTCGTCGCGGCGTGAAACCCGTTTCGGCGAAGGCAAGTTCGCGCCGGACACCTTCGGCGGCAATGAGGTCATCGACCTCGTCGGCGACGATCCGCTTCACTCCGGGCGGAACCAGTTCGGGGAGCTTCACGTGCCCGTCCGCGCTGAATACGCGGCAGACGGCCTCGATCCGGTCCGGCGACCACACCCTGGTGACATGGCCACGCAGCTCGCCCAGGGCAGCAGAAATATCGGCGTCCTTGCTCTCTCCCGCAACCGTGGCAGTCAATCGTGGCCCCTCTCCCTCGATGTAATCACCGCCATTCCCAACTACCGGCTCGTGGCAGACCGATTCGGCGACAGATCCCTGATTCAACCACCGCCGTTCCGTCACCAGTAGCGAAATGCTCTGAACGACAAGCTAACTCGGTGCGAATTCGGATCGTGCATGCGGGCCGCACCCGCCGAGCTCGCCACTGGACTCTGCTTCAGGGGTGTGAAAACACTCTGATCACTCAGGCTTCGACCACCTCGCGCAGCGCGCCAAATTCCGAGGCGAGGGCGTCGAGGGTGTAGTGGGCGTTGAGCCCGCTGGGGTTGGGCAGAACCCACACCGCGGTAGCACCGATCCGCTCGGGTTGGGGACCGATTGTGGTGCGTGGACGACCGAAGGCCGTGCGGTAGGCGCCGATCCCGAGTACGGCCAGCACCCGAGGCCGATACTGCTCGACCCGTTCAACCAGGGCGCGGCCGCCGGCGCGCAGTTCGTCGGCGGTCAGCTGGTCGGCTTTGGCTGTCGTGCGCGTGGCCACGTTCGTGATTCCCAAGCCCAGCCCGAGCAGTTCTTGGTGTTCGTCGGGCCGCAGCAGGCGCGGCGTGAAACCGGACCGATGCAGTGCCGGCCAGAACCGATTTCCCGGACGAGCAAAGTGATATCCGGTGGCCCCGGACCACAGACCTGGATTGATTCCGCAGAACAGCACACGCAAGTCGGGGCCGATCACATCGGGAACAGTCTTGTCCGGCGCCGCGGCCAAATCTGCGGGCGACGGCCGAGGTGATGAACCAGAACCCATTCCCTCAGTTTGCCGGGTGCCCGGCCGACCCTCTGCCGCAGGGCTCGGCGACCCGACCGAGGTCCTCCCCCGCGAGACGTCTACGGGTTCTCCAGAGCATCACCGCCGCGAGCGCTCGACAAGCCGTCGCGAAGTCTTGGCTCGGGGTTCGACCACGCCCCCGCGTTCAGAACCCCGGCCCGCAATGCGGAACTCGACCGTCACGGGGACGACAGCGAGGTCGAGCGCCGTCCGCAACCGGGCGACGGCATGTCCGAGGATCTGCTCGCGCAGGGCGGGCAGATCAGCCGCGGGGTCGACGTCGACCAGCAGATGCAGGTCGGGTCCGAGCGCGCTGCCCGAGAGCCGGGCTGTCACGGACCGGACTCCCGCATAGGTCTCGATATCGGCCGCCACCGCAGCCGCGGCGATGTCGGAACCGAGGACGGTCCGGCCCTGGTCGCTGGTGTCGCCGAGCTGCCATCGGGTGGGCTTGGGCAGCCGGATGAACTGTGCCGCCAGCCACCGCAGCGCGAGCAGAGCGAGCACCACCGCACCAGCGATCACCAGGTTGAAGACCAGCCGCGGCGGTTCCTCGGTACCCGGGACCAGCGGCGATCCGGCTGCGGTACCGAGGGCACCGAAGTGCGCGGCGATCAGCAGCCCGCCGCCCACGATGCACAGCAGGCCGAGCAGACCCAGCACGCTGCGATTGAGCCGGGCGGGCCGATTGGCGGTGGCACTCATCGGGCACCTCCCTGGTCGATCGTGCGCAGGCTGGTGCGCAGCAGCGGAACGGTGGCCGGTTTGATGCGGTCCAGCCGGTCGGCGACGGCGAGGCCGACCTCCTGCGCGGTCTGTTCAACGGTGTGGCGGGTGTGACCCTTGACGTGAATCTTCTTGTTGCGCAGCGCGACTCGGGGCTTGTCCAAACCGTCGACGCGACCCGCCGCCTCGGCGAGCGCATGCCGCAGACTGCGGCGGGCGATCCCCGCGTCGATGCCGTCACCGGGTTCGAGCGCGAGCACGACCGGCTTTCCGGGCAGGGCCGCCGCCGCGAGCAGGGCAAGCCCGAGCACGGTGACGATGATGCCCGCCGCCAGCACCCACACACTGCCCCACGTGGTGTCGTGCAGCCGGGTGGCGATGCTGTCGTAGGAGACCCACTCCCGAGTTCCGGTGAGCCGCTGGATCAGTGATACCGCGACGAGTACGGCAGCGGCGCAAAGCAATACCGCGACGATGACCGCCGGGACGACCCGGCGTGGCAGACGTGTCATCGGACCCTCCTCTCGGGTGGCGCGGGCACCATCGCCGAGACTTCGATATCGACCCGGGGAACGGTGAGGCCGGTCAACTCTTCGGTACGGGCGATCAGATGCGCGCGACATTCGTCGGCGACCCGCCCGACCGGCAGCGGGTAGCGGATCGGAAGCCGGACATACAGGGTCGCGCCGGCTCCGACGACCTGCGCGTCCACCTGTACCCGCGGCTCGACTCCGGCCACCTCGGCGGCGGCTCGCTCGGCGATCCGGCGTACCGCGCGCTCGCCGATCGTGGTGGTGCCGGGCAGGTGGACGGCGGCGGTGGTCACCGCCTGCCCCGGTCCTGCGCCGAACGCAGCAGCCCGGACAGGTCGACCTCGCCATCGAGCCAGCGCCCGATGAGCAGGCCGAGGCCACCGAAGATCAACACGACAGCGAAGGCGCCCAGTCCGCCGAAGGCGGCGGCGAATCCGAGGGACAAGCCCATGACGAGGCAGATCGTGGTGGCGTTCATGTCACTGCACCCGGTCGCGAGTCGGCTGCTGTTCCTCGGAGTCGTCCTCGATGTAGACGTCGTTGACGTTGATGTTGACCTCCACGACCTCGAGCGCGGTCATCTGCTCGATCGCTGTGATCACGTTGCGGCGCACCGCGGCGGCTAGCTCGGCGATGGCGACGCCGTATTCGACGACGAGCTCGAGGTCGACCGCGGCCTGCTTCTCGCCGACCTCGACCGACACGCCCTGGCCGACACTCGAGGACGCGCCCGGAATCCGGTCGCGCAGTGCGCCGATCGCGCGCGCGGTGCCGCCACCGAGGTCGTGCACGCCGCGGACCTCACGCGCGGCCATCCCGGCGATCTTCTGCACGACGGCGTCGGCGATCGTGGTGGTGCCCTGGTCGGTCACCAGGGCGCTGGGGCGTTTGGCCCCGTCGCCGCTCTTCGCCACGGTCTTGGTGTTCTCGGTGGTGCTGCTGGACATGATGCCTCCCAATTGTCTTGTGCTACAAGGGTTGACGAACTGTCATAGGTAGGACACCGCGGTCGGCGAATCGTCACGGGCCGGGAGAGTGATCTGGATCGCTGCCGAACGCGTCGGCGTGCAGGTCCACCACATGGATTCGCAATGCCGTACTCGCCCAGGCGCTTCCGGCGAGCGCCGGCCGCACGGCCGCGTCCAGCTTCTCGACCAACGGCGGCAGCGGCAGCGTGGTGGCGACCACCCGGATCTCCACCGTCTCGCCGAGGTCGACGGCGGCGCGGCCCGACAGCCAGCGATTGTTCTGCAGACCCATCGGCACCGCGGGGTCCGCGCCGTCGATGGTGCCGATCGCCGCGACGATCCGGTCGGTCAGGTCGTCGGTGCTCACGGCCGCCCCGTTTCTATATCGACTACGTACACCCGGACCGAGTCGACCTCGGCGCCGGTGGCTTCGGTGACCGCCTCGGCCACGGCCCGCTGGACCGCCCGGCCCACCTCGGCGACATTTCCCGAGGCCGAAAGCGCCAGATTGATTTGGATATCGACTACGCCCCCCGCTCGCCGCACCCGGACACCCGCCGACGGGGCGGGTTCCTGACCGCTCCACAGCTGCCGCCCGGAGCGGACGAGCTGACCGACCAGTCCGAGCACACCCGGTTCGAGCCGAGCCACGCCCGGCACCCGGGCGGCCGCCCTGGCAGCCACGCCGGCGATCACGGGCTCCCCGACGACCAGCTCGGCTGCCGGGACGGTCATTGCCGCTCCTCGTAGAGGTCGACCACCGTGATGTCGAGCGTGCCCAATCGAACTCCGATGCGGGCGTTCGTGGCGGCGCGCGCCCGCTCGCGGACTGCCGTCACCAGCGTGTCGATGGTGTGCTCACCGTTGCGCACGGCGATGGTCATCTCGACCGCGATCGTCTGCTCGCCGTCGTCGTCGGGTTCGCTGCTGCGCACCCGGCAACCGCGGGCGCGCACGCCGTCGACCGTGTCGGCGGCGAATCGCAGGACTGTGGCCACGGCCTGTTCGCTGACGTGGATCGCGCCGGGCAACGGCGTGTCCACCGTGACAGTCCGGCTGCGGCGCACATCGGCGCGCACGGCGGACATGATCCGGCCGAACAGATCGGGGGGCGGCGGATCCGGTTCGTCGATCAACTCCCGGGTGGCGTTGCGCAGGGTCAGCAGGCTTTCCCGGGCCGCGGGGCAGTGCGGGCAGGACACATCGTGGTCGTCGCCGTCGAGGTCGTCGAGTCGCTCCCACACCTCTTCCAGACCGCGTCCGCACGGAAGCAGGTAGTCGTTGTCGGTGCTCTGGGTCACCGCCATGGCTGCATCACCTCTGCCAGTTGGGCTCGGGCGCGCGCAATCCGCCCGCGCACCGCTGTGCTGTTGGCGCCGACGATCTCGGCGATCTCGTCATAGGAGCGGCCGTGCACTTCGCGCAGCAGCCAGCAGGCGCGCTGTTCGGGTGTCAGCTGCTGTAGCGCCTCGGTGAGCGCGGACATCTGGCTGCTCATTTCGGTCGCGTGCTCGGGCCTGGTGTCGGCGTGTGGTGACGCCGTCGTGTCGGGATCCACGTCGGCGGGGAGCCGGCGGGCGCGCAAGACGTTGAGACACCGGTTGGTCGTCGCCCGATAGAGCCACCCGGCGAACGCCGCATCGTCCTGCAGTCGGCCGATCGTGCGCCACGCCTTCAGGAACACCTCCTGGGTCACGTCCTCGGCCTCGGCGCGATCGGCCAGCATCTTGGCGGCCAACCGGAACATCGGTCCTTGGTAGCGCAGCACCAGCTGCTCGTATGCCCGGACATCGCCGTCACGCGACCGGCCGACCAGGGTCGCGTCATCCAACGTTGCCTCGGGTGCGGGCGACGTCGTGGTCACACCGGCACCTCCTCCGCTGCTCCTGTGTAGGACACCGCTGCGTAGAGATTCGTCACGGCAAACTATCAGTGATCGTCGTCTCATTCGCTCTCAGCGCGCTTTGGGGTGTCGCGGAGCAGGCCACCCCGGCGACTGACCAGGGCCGTGCTTGCGCGGGGAGCGACTCGTCCGAAGGGGTCGAGATAGGATGTAGCGAACGGTTTCCGGCTCCGATGAGCGTTGCGAGGGAGGCTGCGCGGATGGATCGCCGTAATGAGGTGATCAGTCGGCGCAGTGTGTTGCTGGCGGCCGGTGCTTCGGTCGCACAGACAGCGATGGCACGGCCGGCGCAGGCGGTGACGGTCACGCGGGATGTGCGCGGCGGGCCCGAGCAGCCGGTGCAGCGAGCGGCGCTGGCCGAGGAAGCGGTCGTGCGGCGCCATCTGCGCGCGCCGCTGGGTGAGCCGGGGGCGCGGCTGGGGCTGCTCGCCTGGCCCGCGACCTTGGTAGACCATTTGTTCCTGCGATGGTGTTATTGGTGGCAAGCGCACCTGCTGGACTGTGCGGTGGATGCCGCGTCCCGCGCTCGCACTCCGGATCGGATAGCGCAGGTTCGCGGTGTGGCACAGGGCATCCGGCTCCGGAATATCACCGGCTGGACCAACCGGTACTTCGACGATATGGGGTGGCTGGCGCTGGCGCTGGAACGGTCCGACCGGCAACTCGATGTCCAGTTCGGCGCCGCCCTCGACGATCTCCGGTCCGCCCTGGTCGACGGCTGGAACCCGATGGTCGGGGCCGTCCCCTGGCGGGCCGGCGACGACTACTACAACACACCGGCAATCGGTCCGACCGCCCTCGCCATGGCGCGGCTGGGCGAATTGTCCCGTGCCCGGCAGCTTTCCGATTTCCTGCACACTCGACTACGCGACCCGCAGAGTGGCCTGATCCTCGACGGGGTCCACGAACCCGGCGGGCATCTGGACCGAACCGTGCACACCTACAGTCAGGGCGTGACCATCGGTCTGGAAACCGAACTCGCCACCCGCACAGGCGAATCGAAGCATCGCGACCGCGCAGCCGCACTCATCGCCGCCACCGGGGAGCGGCTGACGAACGCCGGGGTGATCGCCGCCGCGGGCGCCGACGACTCCGGGCTGTTCATGGGGATCCTCGCCCGGTACCTGGCCGAGGCCGCCCTGTCTTTGGGCGACACCACCGCCGCCGCCATCGTGCACGCTTCGGCGCGGGCGGCCTGGAACAATCGCGCCGAGGTTGCCGGGTTACCGCTGTTCGGCGTGGACTGGGCCCGCCCGATCACGACGGCGGCGCACACCGCCGACTTTCACCGACCCCCGCGTACGTCGGTCGCCGCGCCGGCGAACCTGAGCCGCGATCTCTCGGTACAGCTCAGTGGCTGGATGCTCCTGGAAGCCGATTACCGGCTCGCCGCCGCTGGACTCTGAGCTCGAAGGGCCGTGGCCCGCAAGGCGATAAAGCGGCCCCGCGCCGGATGTCACCGATGCGGGGCCTCCCCCCTCCACCCGATGTCTCGATACGACCAATCCCGTCCAGGGTTGTCCACATTAACCGGGTCACCACCGCAAACCACGGGATTCTGGGTGCGCCTCGCATCCCAGTAGTTGGAGTTCGACCATGACTGCGACCCGTCCCCGCCTGAAGCCGATGAGGAACACCGCACTAGGTGCCGTTGCGACCGTCGCCGCCCTTGCCTTTGCAACCCTGTTCGCCACGCCGGCACATGCCCATGCCACCAGCACGTTTCATGGCCAGGACAAGGCATGGATCAACGTCACCCACGCCGACATCTGGGTGTCGGACGGTGAGTGCGACGCCAACCACGTCTACGCCCAATTCGACACAGACTTCACACGCGACCGCAAGGTCCATGCCAATGGTTGCCGGGGCGAGTCAGGCCACTCCCACCAGGGCGTCGTCGATCGCATCATCCGCTTCCGCGTCTGCGAAGCGAGCGTTGGCTGCTCTCCATACAAGAACGCCTGACCGCTGGTCGCGACCGATGACCGGGAGCTCGCGCGAACGCTAATGCAACAGGTTGACCATTCCCGCGCAGGTGACGGAAGGGTTGCACCAAAGCCTACGTGTGTGCTCAGCAACACCGGCGACAACAATCTGAGATCCTGCACCACCTCTCACCAGGTGCAGGTGAGCTATCGCGGGTCCACCACGTGGCTCGATGTCGGCTACGGCACCTACCGCGCCGCGGGCCACGGCCGAGCCGTCGAACTGCGATTGTGGGAGGACGCCGTGGCACAGATCGCTATTGGTGGACATACCGAGAACCTCCCTACGCCCAGCGATCAGGCGATGAGCTGGCGGCTGATGCTCATTTGGGTCCTCGCCGGGATCGGGATCTGGGCGGCGCTCAGCGGGCGGCCCCGACGCCTGCTCGCCAACTGCGGATGGCTGATCCTGGCCCTGGGATCCAGCCTGAAAGACTGGATCGGACCGATCATCTTCTTCCTCGTCAGCCTCTGGTTTACACGCCACTTCCTGACAATGTTCTCCTGAACGCCCAAGCACGAATCGTGGCCCACCAAGCAACGATTCGAGCAGTATTCCCACCGAGGACCAGCGCAACTGTCGCGGACGCTGGCTGCCCCATGCCGTGTGTGACCGTTTTTGTGACCGTTTTGAGCGTGACGGGCCGGTATTTCGGGTGATCTCCGGTGATGAAGGAGGCCCCGCACCGGGTTCACCGATGCGGGGCCTCGAGTCGAAAAGAGCTGCTAGGAGCTACTTTTCAATCACTGAACATCACTCACTTGCAGGCTGCCTTCGCCTCACGCCGACGCCGGTGCAGGATCGGCTCGGTGTAACCGTTGGGCTGCTTGGTGCCTTCCAGCACCAGTTCCTTGGCCGCCTGGAACGCGATGCTGCCCGCGAAGTCCGGGGACAGCGGGCGGTAGTTCGCGTCGCCGGCGTTCTGCTTGTCGACGACCGGGGCCATGCGCTGCAGGCTGGCGATGACCTCGTCTTCGGTAACGACGCCGTGGCGCAGCCAGTTGGCGACCAGTTGGCTGGAGATGCGCAGGGTGGCGCGGTCTTCCATGAGGCCGACGTCGCGGATGTCGGGGACCTTGGAGCAGCCGACGCCCTGGTCGATCCAGCGCACCACGTAGCCGAGGATGCCCTGGGAGTTGTTGTCCAGCTCCTGCTGCTTCTCCTCGGCGGTCCAGTTGGTGTCCTGGGCGAGCGGGATTTCCAGGATCTGGTCGACGGTGGCGCGGGGGCCGGCCTTGGCCAGCTGCGCCTGCTGCTTGAAGACGTCCACCTGGTGGTAGTGGGTGGCGTGCAGGGTGGCGGCGGTCGGCGAGGGGACCCAGGCGGTGTTGGCGCCGGCCTTGGGGTGGCCGATCTTCTGGACGAGCATGTCGGCCATCAGGTCGGGCATGGCCCACATGCCCTTGCCGATCTGCGCCTTGCCGGGCAGGCCGGTGGCCAGGCCGGTGTCGACGTTCCAGTCCTCGTAGGACGTAATCCACTGCTGCGACTTCATTTCGGCCTTGCGGACCATCGGCCCGGCCTCCATGGAGGTGTGGATCTCGTCGCCGGTGCGGTCCAGGAAGCCGGTGTTGATGAACACCACGCGCTCGGACGCGGCGTTGATGCACGCCTTCAGGTTCACCGTGGTGCGGCGTTCCTCGTCCATGATGCCGACCTTGAGGGTGTTGGCCGGGACGCCGATGACCTCTTCGATGCGGCCGAACAGCTCGTTGGTGAAGGCGACCTCGTCGGGGCCGTGCATCTTCGGCTTCACGATGTAGACCGAGCCGGTGCGGGTGTTCTTCAGCTCGGTGTCGCCGTTGAGGGCGTGCTTGGCGATCAGCGAGGTGATCAGGCCGTCCATGATGCCCTCGGGGACCTCGTTGCCTGCGGCGTCGATGATCGCGTCGGAGGTCATCAGGTGGCCCACGTTGCGCACGAACAGCAGCGAACGGCCGTGCAGCACCAGCTCGGAACCGTCCAGCGCGGTGTAGACGCGGTCCGGGTTCATGGTGCGGGTGAAGGTCTTGCCGCCCTTGGCGACTTCCTCGGAGAGGTTGCCCTTCATCAGGCCGAGCCAGTTGCGGTAACAGACCGTCTTGTCCTCGGCGTCGACCGCGGCGACCGAGTCCTCGAAGTCCATGATCGTGGTGATCGCGGACTCCAGCACGATGTCCTTGACGCCGGCGGTGTCGGTGGATCCGATCGGCGATTCCGGATCGATCTGGATCTCGATGTGCAGGCCGTTGTGCTTCAGCAGGATCGAGGTGGGGTTGGCCGGATCACCGAGGTAGCCGACGAGCAGCGACGGATCGGCCAGGCCGATGGTGGTGCCGTCTTCCAGGCCGACCTCGAGCTCGTCGTCGACGATGGTGTAGCTGGTGGAGCCCAGGTGCGAGCTGGTGATCAGGGTGGCGACGTCGTCGAGGAAGTTGCGGCCCCACTCGATGACCTTGTCGCCGCGCACCTTGTTGTAGCCGGTGCCCTTCTCCGCGCCGTTGTCCTCGGAGATGGCGTCGGTGCCGTAGAGCGCGTCGTAGAGCGAACCCCAGCGCGCGTTGGCGGCGTTGATCGCGAAGCGCGCGTTCATCACCGGCACCACCAGCTGCGGACCGGCCTGCACGGCGATCTCGTCGTCCACGTTCTGGGTGGAGATCTGGAAATCGGCGAGCTCGGGGCGCAGGTAGCCGATCTCGGTCAGGAAGGTCTTGTAGGCAGCCTTGTCGTAGCCGGTGCCCGGGTTCGCGGCGTGCCACGCGTCGAGCTTGGCCTGGATCTCGTCGCGCTCGGCCAGCAGGGCGCGGTTGCGCGGGGCGAGATCGTTGATGACCTGCTCGGCGCCCGCCCAGAACGCCGCGGAATCTACGCCGGTGCCGGGAAGCGCCTCGTTCTCGACGAAATCGTGGAGAACACTGGCCACCTGCAGGCCACCGACCTGAATCCGCTCTGTCATCTCATGCCTCACTTGTCGAGAAGAACCGGTTTAAATAAGACGCTCGTAATGTTACCCGTCGGTAGACGCTGGTCCGCGCGTCGGGTCAACACAAAGTGCACGCAATCTGTTCCGGGTGATGTCCGGCTGCGGCCAGGGGGATGACGGCGGTCGGCCGGTCAACCTCTTGATTCTAACCCGTGCCCGATTTAATGTACTGATCGGAACATTAGTGCTCGGGAGGTCGGATGCCGGAACAACCACTGCTGGATCAAGTCGTGCTGGTCACCGGCGGCAGCCGGGGGCTGGGGCGGGAGATGGTGCTGGCCTGCGCCGCGGCGGGCGCGCATGTGGTCATCGCCAGCCGCAAGCTCGACGGCTGTATCGCGCTGGCCGAGGAGGTCAAGGCCACCTACGGGCGGCGGGCGCTGCCGCTCGCCTGCAATGTCAGCGACTGGGAGCAGTGCGGCGAGCTCGTCGAGGCGGCGTACGCGGAGTTCAGTCAGGTCGACGTGCTGATCAACAACGCGGGCATGTCGCTGCTGTATCCGAGTTTGACCGAGGTCACCGAGGCGATGTTCGACAAGATCATCGGCGTGAATCTCAAAGGGCCGTTCCGGCTTTCGGCGTTGGTCGGGTCACGGATGGCGGCCGGTGCGGGTGGGCGGATCGTCAACATCACCTCGATCGAGGCCACCCACCCGGAGCCGATGGCCGTGCCGTACGCGGCAGCCAAGGCGGCGCTGAACAACTTGACCGCAGGGCTCGCGCAGACCTACGGACCGAAGGTGCGGGTCAACGCTATTCAGTGCGGGCCGTTCGCCACCGATATCTCCCAGGCCTGGACCGAGGAGATGGTTGCCTACATGAGCGGCCACAACGCACTGGGCCGGATCGGCCAGCCCGCCGATATCGTCGGCGCGGCTATGTATTTCGCGACCGAGGCGTCCGCGTTCTGCACCGGCTCCACGCTCGCACTCGATGGAGGATGGCGATGAAGGCGCTCACTTACGAAGGCCCGCAGCAGATCTCGCTGAGCGAGGTCGCGGATCCGACACTGCCCGGGCCCGACGGCGCGATCGTGCGAGTCACCGCGGCCGGGATCTGCGGTAGCGATCTCCACATTTATGGCGGGCACGGTTTCGTCCAGGGCACGGGCTACGGCGTCGGGCACGAAGCGGCGGGCGAGATCGTCGAAATCGGGCCGGAGGCACACGGATTCAAGGTGGGCGACCGGGTTCTGGTGCCTGCTTCCGCCGGTTGCGATCGGTGCCGGAATTGCCGTCAGGGCTTGGTCGCCGCGTGCGAGCGGCATCCCCTCCCGGTGGATGCCTGCTACGGGCTGGGCGGTGCGCTGCCGGGCGCGCAGGCGCAGTACCTCGCGGTGCCGCACGCGACCGGAAACCTTGTGCGCCTGCCCGATTCGGTCAGCGACGAGGCCGCCATCGTGCTCACCGACAACGCGCCCACCGCCTGGTACGGCGCGCGGCGGGCCCGGATCGCACCCGGCGACCATGTCGTGGTGATCGGGCTGGGCCCGGTCGGCCTGATGGCGGTGCAGTCGGCGTTCGCGATGGGGGCCGCGCGGGTGCTCGGTGTGGATCTGGTCGCCGAACGACGGGCGCGCGCCGCCGAACTCGGAGCCGAGCCGGTCGAATCCGACGATCCCAAGACCGCCATTCGCGAGATGCTCGACGGCGGTGCGGAAGTCGCGATCGAAGCGGTCGGGGCGGACGCGACCATCAAGCTGGCGATGAGCGCGGTCCGGCCGCGTGGACGGGTCAGCGTGATCGGCGTCAGCCAGAATACGGCCTACCCGGTGAATATGCCGCTGGCGCAGATCAAAGAGCTCGAATTCCATATCGGACTGTGCTCGATCCAATACGAGCTGCCGGCGTTGCTCCGGCTAACCGCCGCGGGGCGGCTGCGGCCCGAAGTCGCTGTCACACATCGGATGCCGATGTCGGACGGCGCGGCGGCCTACAAGATGTTCGCCGACCGGGCCGACGGCGTCAGCAAGATCGTCCTGGATCCGTGGCAATGACCGCGGCAGCGCGCAACGACGCCGGCGATCCGAAGCAGTCCGGCCGCCTCGCCGCGGCGGCAACCAACGCACCCGCGCGCCGCCGAGGCCGCCCGCCCGCCGCCGCGAGTACTGCCGGTGATACCCGTGCGCGTATCGTCCGCGCTGCCGTCGAGCTGTTCGCCGACAAGGGTTTTCACGGCACCGGCGTCGCCGAGATCGGCGATCGCGCCGACGTGCAACGGGGCGCGCTGTACTACCACATCGGCTCGAAGGAGGAGCTGCTGTGGGAGATCCTGCGCGATTACATTCAGCTCATGCGCGAAGATGCCGAGCGGATCGCCGCCAGCGGCCATGATCCGATCGCGAAGCTGCACAGGCTGATTCACAGCTACGTCGGGTTGATCATCGCGCACCGGCGCGAGGTCGCGATCCAGCTGCGCGATGTGACCGCGCTGACCGGTGAGCGCGCCGTGCAACTGCAAGACCTGCGCGACGACGTGCAGGACTGCTGGCAGCGGGTGATCGACGACGGGCACGCGGCCGGGCTGCTGCGCACCGCCGACCACGTCATCACAAACAGCCTGCTCGGCATGTTGAACATGGTGACCGTCTGGTACCGCCCGGACGGCAACCACTCCCCCGGCGAAATCGCCGACCTGCTCGCCGAAACCTTCCTCGACGGCATCACCACTACGAAAGGCTGATCATGGCTTGGGATTTCGACACCGATCCGGAATACCAGAAGAAGCTGGACTGGGTCGCGGAGTTCGTCAAAGCCGAGGTGGAACCCCTCGACCTGATCTACCCCGAACCCTACGACCGGAAGAACCCGGAGATCCGGGTGCTCATGCGGCCCTTGCAGGAGAAGGTGAAAGAGCAGGGCCTGTGGGCCTGCCACCTCGGCCCTGAACTCGGCGGTCCCGGCTACGGCCAGGTGAAACTCGCGCTGCTCAACGAGGTGATCGGCACCTCGAAGTGGGCCCCGCTGGTATTCGGCTGTCAGGCACCGGATTCCGGCAACGCCGAGATCCTCGCCCACTTCGGCACCCCCGAGCAGAAGGCGAAATACCTGCAGCCCTTGCTCGATGGCGAGATCGGGTCCTGCTACGTCATGACCGAACCCACCGGCGGCTCGGACCCGACGGCGTTCAAGACCCGCGCGGTGCGCGACGGTGACGAATGGGTCATCAACGGCGAGAAGTGGTTCAACTCGGCCGCCGAATTCGCCTCCTTCCACATCGTCATGGTGGTGACCGATCCGGAGGCCGACCCGCACCAGCGGCTGTCGATGTTCATCGTCCCCGCCGACACCCCCGGCCTGGAGATCGTCCGGAACTTCACCGTGCCCGGCTTCTCCGACAAGGAAGGCCACCTGCGCTTCACCGATGTCCGCGTCCCCGCCGACGCGCTGCTCGGCACGGAAGGTCTCGGCTTCATCGTCGCCCAGACCCGCCTCGGCGGCGGCCGCGTCCATCACGCCATGCGCACGGTCGCCATGGTGCGCAAGGCTTTCGACATGATGTGTGAGCGCGCGGTCTCGCGCCACATGCGCAAGGGCGTGCTCGGCGGCCTGCAGATGACGCAGGAGAAGATCGCCGAAGCCTGGATCGAAATGGAGCAGTTCCGCCTGCTGGTGCTGCGCACCGCCTGGCGCATCGACAAGGAGCAGGACTACCGCAAGGTCCGCCACGATATCGCCGCCATCAAGGTCGCGATGCCGAAGGTCATGCACGACATCGCCCAGCGCGCCATGCACCTGCACGGCGCCATCGGCGTCAGCACCGACCTGCCGTTCGTCGACATGATGAACTACGCCCAGGTCATGGCGATCGCCGACGGCCCCACCGAGGTCCACAAGATCACCCTGGCCAAGGAGGTCCTCAAGACCTATGCGCCGGGCGACCCGGTCTACCCCTCCGGCTACCGCCCCGCCCTGCGCGAAGCGGCCCGCGAACTCGTGGCGCAACGCCTGGAACACACCGTCGGCAACCTCTGATCAGTGGCCGTAGACCACTGCTCGGCGGCGCGGGTGCCGAGCAGAAGGCTATGGGCACAGTGCGTTTCGGGCAGGGTGGGCGCATAGGCCACCCTGGGGGTGAATCTGGTGCGGGGCGGTCGCGGCGGTGAACTGACGCGACCGCCCGTCCGTAGCACTCGGGCATGACAACAACTACTGCTGATTCCCGGACCGCCACCGACTGGGTCACCCTCGCTCGTTCGGTGGGCGAGACACTGCGCACCGAGGTCGCCGACCGCGATCGCAGCGGCGAGATCAATGCCGCGGCCTTCGAGCAGCTGCGTGAAACCGGGCTTTCCGCCGCACTGGTGCCGGTGGAGCTCGGTGGCGGCGGGGCAACGCACGCCGAAATGGGCGCGGCGCTGCGGGAATTGGGTCGCCACGATCCTTCCACCGCGGTCGCTTTCGCGATGCATTCGCATCTGGTCGCGACGCAGGTGTGGCGGCACAACCATGGGCAGGACGCGTCCGCCGTGTTCGGGAAGGTGGCGGCCGGGGCGATTCTGGTGAGCACCGGCGCTTCGGATTGGGTCGGCTCCAACGGGCGCGCGGTCCGGGTGGACGGTGGTTATCGGGTGCATGCCCGTAAGGCTCCGGCCAGTGGTTGTGAGGTCGGTACCGTGCTGGTGACCAGCTTCCGCTGGGACGACGCACCCGGCGGTGCGCAGGCGTTGCACTGTGCGATCCCGCTGTCCGCGCCCGGTGTCCGGATCGAAAAGACTTGGAACACCTTGGGTTTGCGCGCGAGTGGCTCGCACACCGTGGTGCTCGAGGATGTCTTCGTACCGGACGCCGCGATCTCCCTGGCCCGCCCGGCCGATGTCTGGCCGCCGCTGCTCAATGTCGTGATCGGGGCGGCGCTGCCATTGGTCATGGCCGCCTATCTCGGGATCGCCGACAGTGCGGTCGAACTCGCCACCAGGCTGGCGCACGGACGCACCGACGCGCACGTCTACCAGCTCGCCGGCGAGATGATGAACGCCTACACCACCGCCGGGGACACGATCGAGGCGATGTTCAACGGCTCAGAGAATCTCCGCTTCGCCAACACCGACGACTACGCCGCGCGCACCCTCAGCCGCAAAACCGTCGCCGCCGACAAGTTGATCGAGACCGTGCGCCTGGCCATCGAAACCGTGGGCGGTCTGGGCTATTCCCGGACCTGCGCACTGGAGATGTACTACCGCGATATCCATGGCGGCCAGTTCCATCCGCTGCCGCGGGCCAAGCAGCTCCAGTTCACCGGGCGGGTGGTGCTCGGCCAGAGTCCGCTGGGCTGAGCCGCCCTCTTGGGCGTGTCCGGCCCCGGCGCGGTTGAATGGTCGGACAATGGTCGGGGCCGAGTCCCGGGAGGATGAGATGGCATTCGCGAGGAGCACACCTCGAAAGAAGAAGATCGCCCTTACCGTGGCGGCCGCGCTCGTCCTGGCGCTGGGGGCCGGTCTGGCCTTCTTCCAGCCCTGGAAGCTGGTCACCGACACCACGGTGAACGAGGCCCAACCCACCGCCGTCTTCGGGCCCGACCCGTACGCCGCGCCGCGGATGCCGTGGCCGCTGTCCAGCGGCCGCTTCATCTCCCATGAGCACACCACGTCAGGCAGCCTGGTGATCCTGAAACTGCCCGACGGCAGCCATGTGCTGCGCCTGGACGATCTCGACACCTCCGACGGCCCCGACCTGCACGTCTGGCTCACCGACGCGCCGGTCATCGACGGCCGCGACGGCTGGGGCGTCTTCGACGACGGCGCGCACCTCGACCTGGGCAAGCTGAAAGGCAACAAGGGCAGCCAGAACTACACCATCCCCGCCGACGCCGACCTGTCGAAGTACACCAGCGTCTCCATCTGGTGCGACCGGTTCAACGTCTCCTTCGGCGCCGCGACGCTGGAAAAGGCCTGATCTACAACAGAATTGAAGACAGCACCCACCGGTCGGAAAAAATGAGCCGACAACGGTGGGTGCTGTGTGCCACCATGGAATCAGACGATGATCACCCCGATTCGCGGGGTGATCTTTTGGACTATCGAGGAAGGAGGAGACGGCCTGTGCAACCGCACGAGATGAAGAATTCGCAGAATATGCCCGAGATCGGCGGATACGGACAGCGGATCAGCGATCCGCAGCCCGTCCTCCTCCTGGCCGGTCGCTAGACCCGCCCGTCACTCCGCCACTAGGTCCTTCGCGACCGGCGTACTCCACGAATTCGTCCAACTCTTCACGAAACATGGTGAGCCCCATGCCATTCCGCCGTGCCACCGATTCGGTGGTGTTGACCGCAGACAATTGGATACACACCCCGGTACTGGTTTTGAACGCCTCCTTCGAGGCGCTCGACGAGATCAGCGCCGACCGTGCCGTGGTGCTGCTGATGAGCGGGGCCGCCGAATCGATCGCCGACCGCGAACCGCACTTCCCGATCCGCTCCAAGGAGTTGGAAATACCACTCCCGGAAACGATTCGGCTGAACCGATACGTCTTCATCGAACACGCCGCGCGGGTGCACGACGAAAGCCGCGCCACCCTGCCCGGCGTGCTGCGCCGCGACAACCACCGGTGCGGCTACTGCGCCGCCTGGGCCCGCACCGTGGACCACATCCGGCCGCGCAGCCGGGGTGGCCCGAACACCTGGAGCAACCTGATCGCCTGCTGCGCTCCGTGCAATTCGGCCAAGGCCGACCGCACGCCGGAGGAAGCGGGCATGCGGCTGCTGTGGGTACCGAAGGCGCCGAACCACCTGGCCAAGCGCCAACGTCAGATCTGGAAGACCCTGGCCACCGCCTGAGAGAAAGGAGCAAGGACCATGACCGTCCGAACCGAGCTGAGACGTGCCGTCGGCGACGTCACCGAACCGACCCTGGCGGACCTGCTCCCACTCTCGGACACCCGGGACTGGCATCGGGCCGCCTGCCGCGGCGACTCGAACCACGACGCCTGGTTCCCGTACCCGTCGGAGGACTTCGAGTACGCGCGCGGTATCTGCGCCGGCTGCCCCATCCGTCAGGCCTGTGGTGAATTCGCCGCCGAGACCGGGCAATCCGGTGTCTGGGGCGGGCACGAGTTCGACCGCGGCCGCATGATCCGCGAGTGATGGGGCACTCGCAGCGGCACGGGATGCTTTGATGCAGCTACTGCATGAAAGCATCCCGTGTACCGCTCGCATTTCGCCTGACCGGTCGCCCGGTAAACCGGACGTGACCATAGACTGTCCGCCGTGGGCACTCATCGCAGCGGAGCCAGATCCCGGGGCGTCAGCAAAGGTCCGGTTATCGCAGTGGTGGCCGTGTTGTTGCTGGCCGGGGCGGTTTTCGCGTGGTTTCAGCTAAGTGACAGAGCCGCGCAGGAGAACACTGCCGCGGCTTCGGAGTGCGTCGAGGGCGACGCGACACTGTTCGTCACCGTCGATCCGGATATCGAGGCGCCGGTGCGAGCCGTCGCCGACAAGTACAACGCGTCCAAGCCGCAGGTGCGTGATCACTGCGCGAAAGTAGTGGTGACCGCGCGGCCTTCGGCTGACATGGTGGCCGGGCTGACCGCGGGCGGCGCCTGGAACGGCGTGCTCGGGCCGCAGCCCGCGCTCTGGATTCCGAGCTCCTCGCGGTCCGTCGAGGCCGCGCGCGTGCCCGGCCTGATCGAGGGCGACCCGACGCCGATCGCGGCCAGCCCGATCGTGCTCGCCGTCCCCGAAGAACTACGTCAGGCGCTCGACAAGGCGCAGACCACCTGGGCGGATCTGCCTCGCCTGCAACAGGGTTCGCTCAGCGCGATCGGCGTGCCGAACTGGGCTGGGCTGAAGCTGGCGCTGCCCGCCGGGGACGCCACCCTGGCCGTCGCCACCGCTGTCGCCGCGGCGACCTCGGGCACCGACCCGCTCACGGAGCAGGCCGCGCAAACCGGGCAGGTCGTCTCCGCTGTCTCCGGGATCGCCGCGGGAGCACCCGACGCCGACACCACGACCGCGCTGACCACGATCGCCGCGCCGCAACCCGCGAAGGCCGCGATCCACGCGGTCCCCGCCACCGAACAGCAGGTGCAGGCCCACGGTGGCGCCGCGATCTTCCGCCCGATCGGTTCCGCGCCGGTGGCCGACCATCCGGCCGCGATGATGTCGGGCCAGTGGGTCGATCAAACCCAGAATCTCATTGCCAGCGTGTTCGCCGAATATCTGCGCGCCCCCGAACAGGCACAGTTCTTCACTACCGCCGGGTTCACCACCGCCCCGCCCGCGACCGGTCCCGGTGCATCCCGGGCCGCGCTGGAGAAGGTGCGCGCCACCCTCGACAACCCCGTGCTCGGCGTGCAATCCACCGTTCTGCTCGACACCTCGTCCTCCATGTCGACCATCGACGGCTCGGCCACCCGCCTGGCCACCGTGATCGGCGCGCTGAAGTCGACCATGAACGTGATGCCGCCCGATTTCGGTCTCGGCGTCTGGGCTTTCGCGAAGAACCTCGACGGAACCACCCCGTATGACGTGCTGACCCCGACCAAAGCGCTAACCGACGACCACCGCACCGCCGTCCTCACCGAACTCGACGACGTCGAGGCCGCCGAATCCCGCACCGACCAGGCCTACCCGACCCTGCTGGCGGCCTACCGCAACGCCGTCACCAATTACGTGGCGGGCAAGAGTAATTCGATCCTGCTCGTCACCGACGGCCCCGACGACGATTCCACGATCACCGGCCAGAAGCTGCTCGCCGACCTCACCGCCGCCATCGACAAATCGAAGCCGGTGCGCATCAACATCATCGTCATCGGCGGCGCGGGCACGCAAACCTTGCAGGCACTGGCCCAGCAAACCGGGGGCACCTACACCAAACTCGCCACCTCCAACGACCTCAGCTTCGGGACCGCGATGGTGCAGGCACTTACGACACCGTAACCCCCGGCTTCGATGGCCCGCGACCGGGAAGCGACAATTGCCACGAACGAGGGATCGAACCTTCGGATTGTGTTCAGATTTTCGAGCGGGAGTTGTTTGTGGAGACCCAGCGCCGTCCTGGTGGCCGTAGTGCTCGCGTCCGGGACGCGGTCCGGCAGGCGACGCTGGTGGAAGTGACCCAGCGCGGCTATCAAGGTCTGACGGTCGAGAATGTGGCCAAGCGCTCGGGCGTGCACAAGACCTCGATCTATCGCCGCTGGGGCAGCCCGGAGGGGTTGGTCGCCGACGCCTTACAGCTGGCCGCCACCGAACCCATCCCGATCCCCGACACCGGCAACATTGTCGACGACCTGCGCGCCCTCGCCGAAGCGGTCCGCGCCGGTTTCGCCAGCCCACAGGGCGGGGCGATCGGGTGCGCGTTCATCCTCGCGGGCATGCAGAATCCCGCCGCGGCTACGGCGCTGCACTCTTTCATCGCCGCGCGGCGTCGGCAAGCCCTGGTGATCGTCGACCGCGCGGTGGAGCGCGGCGAACTATCCGAGAGCGTCGACGGCGAGGAACTGATCCGCTTCGCGCTCGCGCCGATCTACTACCGGATCTTCGTGACCCACGAACCGCCGACCAAAGAGGACGCGGTCAAGTCCGCCGACGCCGCCTTGGCGGCCGCGCGCGCCGGAGTGCTCTGAGCGGAACGATTCCGCAATACGCTCAGATCGCAACGGGGCAACGCAAATGGCCCACCCTGACTTGCCAGGGCGGGCCATTTCACTCAGTCCTCGTAGTCTTCCATCGGCGGGCACGAGCACACCAGGTTGCGGTCACCGTAGGCGCCGTCGATGCGGCGCACGGACGGCCACACCTTCGCGCGCGCGTGGCCGACACCGCGCGGGTACACCGCGGTCTCCCGGCTGTACGGGTGATCCCATTCGCCCACAAGGCATTCCGCCGTATGCGGCGCGCCGCGCAGCGGGTTGTCCTCGACCGGCCACACCCCGGACCCGACCTGATCGATCTCACCCCGGATCGCGATCATGGCATCGCAGAACGCGTCGATCTCCTCGAGGTTCTCCGACTCGGTCGGCTCCACCATCAGCGTGCCCGCCACCGGGAAGCTCATGGTCGGCGCGTGGAAACCGTAGTCGGCCAACCGCTTCGCCACATCGTCGACGGTGACGCCGGTGCGCTTGGTGATCTCACGCAGGTCCAGGATGCACTCGTGCGCGACCATGCCGTTGTCGCCGGTGTAGAGCACCGGGAAGTGCTCATCGAGGCGCTTGGCGATGTAGTTGGCCGAGGCGATGGCGGTGAGGGTGGCGCGGCGCAGGCCGTCGGCGCCCATCATCCGGATGTAGGCCCAGGTGATGGGAAGGATTGAGGCGGAACCGAATTCGGCCGCCGACACCGCGTGCGAACCGGCCTCCAAGGGATTGCCGGGCAGGTACTTGGCGAGGTGTTCGCGCACCGCGACCGGGCCCACGCCGGGGCCGCCGCCACCGTGCGGGATGCAGAAGGTCTTGTGCAGGTTCAGGTGGCTGACATCGCCGCCGAACTTACCCGGACGGGCAAGGCCGACAAGAGCATTCAGGTTCGCGCCATCGACGTAGACCTGACCGCCCGCCTCGTGCACCAGGGCGCACAGTTCGGCGACCTCGTGCTCGTACACGCCGTGCGTGGACGGATAGGTGATCATGATGCAGGCCAGCCGCTCGGCGTGGTCGGCGATCTTGGCGCGCAGGTCGTCGAGGTCGATATCGCCGTTCTCGCGGCACTTCACGACCTCCACCCGCATCCCGACCATGGCGGCCGAGGCGGCGTTGGTGCCGTGCGCGCTGGACGGGATCAGGCAGGTATCGCGGTGGGTGTCACCACGATCCAGGTGGTAGCGGCGGATGGCGAGCAGGCCCGCGTACTCGCCCTGGCTACCGGCGTTGGGCTGCAACGAGACTCGGTCGTATCCGGTGACATCGCAGAGCCAGCCCTCCAGATCCGCGATCAGCTTGCGCAGGCCGGGGGCGTCTTCGACCGGCGCGTACGGGTGCACGCGGCTGAAGCCGGGCCAGGTGATGGGCTCCATCTCGGCGGTGGCGTTGAGCTTCATGGTGCACGAGCCGAGCGGAATCATGCTGCGGTCCAAGGCGATATCCTTGTCGGACAGCGAGCGCAGGTACCGCAGCATGGCGGTCTCGGTGTGGTGGCGGGTGAACGCCGGCGCGGTCAGGAACTCCGAGGTGCGGTTCTCGATGTGCGGGCGCGGCTTGCCGTGGAACAGCGCGCCTTCCGGCCCGACCGGGACCTCCGCGCCGAAGCAGTCCAGCACGGCGACCACATGACCGTCGGTGGTCACCTCGTCGCAGGCGATGGCGACGTGATCGGCGTCGACCAGGCGCAAGTTGATGCCCGCGCCCTTCGCCTTGGCCACGATGGTCTCCGCACCGGCCGGCACCTTCACCAGCACGGTGTCGAAGAAGCTCTGATGCACGACCGCGTCGCCGAGCCCGGCGGCCAGCCACTGGGCGTGCCCGTGCACGCGGCGCGCGATGTTCCGCAGTCCTTCCGGACCGTGGTAGGAGGCGTACATGGCGGCCACGATGGCCAGCAGCACCTGGGCGGTGCAGATGTTCGAGGTCGCCTTCTCGCGGCGAATGTGCTGCTCACGGGTCTGCAGCGCGAGCCGGTAGGCGGTGTTGCCGTCGGCGTCGACCGAGACGCCCACCAGGCGGCCCGGCAGCTGCCGCGCGTGCGCCGAATGCACCGCGAGGTAACCGGCGTGCGGCCCGCCGAAACCGAGCGGCACACCGAAACGCTGTGTGGTGCCGAAACAGACGTCCGCGCCCTGCTCGCCGGGCGGGGTGATCAGCGTCATCGCGAGCAGGTCCGCACCGACAGCGACCAGCGCACCCCGCTCGTGTGCGGCATCGATTACGGGCTTGGCGTCGATGATTCGCCCCGAGGCGGCCGGCTGCTGCAACAGCACACCGAAGAACTCGCCTTCGGGCAGCACGCCTCCGGCGAGATCGGCTTCGACGATCTCGATGCCGAGCGGCTCGGCCCGGGTCTCGAGCACGGTCCGGGTCTGCGGGAACAGATCGGTGTCGACCAGCAGCCGCACCGACTTGGACTTGCGGTTGGCCCGCTGCAACAGCGTCATGGCCTCGGCCGCCGCGGTCGCCTCGTCCAGCATGGACGCGTTGGCGACCTCCATGCCGGTCAGCTCCGACACCATGGTCTGGAAGTTGAGCAGCGCCTCCAGGCGGCCTTGCGAGATCTCCGGCTGGTACGGGGTGTAAGCGGTGTACCAGGCCGGGTTCTCGAGCAGGTTGCGCACCAGCACCGGCGGGGTGAGCGTGTCGTAGTAGCCGAGCCCGATCATGGTGGTGGCCACGGTGTTCGAATGCGCGAGCGCGGCCAGCTCGGCCAGCGCCTCGTGCTCGGAGACGGCCGGCGGCAACGCGTCCAGGCCATTGGTGGCGATCTCGTCGAGGATACTCGCGGGCACGGCGCGACCGGCCAGTTCGTCCAGCGAGCCCACGCCGACGACGGGCAGGATCTTGGCGAGCTCGCCCTGGTCAGGACCGATATGACGGTCGGCGAAGGTACGGGTCGGAATCACGGCGGCTCCAAGGTCGGGGCGGGTCGACGGGTGCGGTCGACAAGGCAGCCCTCCCCCTCTGTCGTTGGAGCCTGAGAGATTCGGGAGTGCTGCTCCCTTTCCCCATCGGCGGGTGACAACCTGCTTCAGCTGAAGCACGCTCACCACTTTCCAGAGGCGCCGAAGCCCGTACGGTCCCTGTTGCCTGAGAGATTGACGGGGAGGTGCTGCTCCTTCGGCGCCCGGAATCGAATCGAAACCGGAACTCTCCCGCACGGCGGCGACGCACCGCCCAGTTTAGGTGGTGCGTCGCGGAATCCGTGTCACCAGGTCCGTGTTTGGTGAGTCACTCAGCCGACGTTGCGGTTGAGCCTGGCCTTACGCCGGTAGGACAGCTCGTCCTCGGGGCGCTCGGTGACCGTGGACGCGCGCTCCGCGGGGAAGTTCGCGATCGCGCCGGTGAGCTCTTTCATGGCGCCGCTGACGGCGATGCCGAACACGCCCTGTCCGCCCTGCAGTAAATCGACGACTTCTTCGGCGGAGGTGCACTCGTAGACCGTGGTGCCGTCGGAGAACAGGGTGATCCCGGCCAGATCCGCCACGCCGCGGTCACGCAGGTGATCGACGGCGATCCGGATGTTCTGGAGCGAGATACCGGCGTCCAGCAGCCGCTTCACGATCTTGAGGACCAGGATGTCCTTGAACGAGTACAGCCGCTGCGACCCCGACCCCGCGGCGCCCCGGATGGACGGCACGACCAGCCCGGTTCGTGCCCAGTAGTCGAGCTGCCGGTAGGTGATTCCGGCGACCTGGCAGGCGCTGGGCACCCGGTAACCGACCAGATCATCGGGCACCGAGTCGTCCGGGAACAGGCCAGGCTGTACGACATCATCCTGCGTTTGCTCTGCCACTGACCACTCCCTTACTTCGACGCCCAGCCATCCTTCGACGACTTGGCGGCCCGCCCAACTTCCGAGGTTACTCCCCCGATTCTCCCGGGAGCAGGAGCATCGGACCAAGCGCGACGCGCGGTAAAAGTCTCTAGCTGTGGTCTAGACTCTCGTCCCTACCGGGAGCATGCCCTAGCTGTCCGTGGCTTTGAAGTCGTCCGGAGAGACCGATTCGAGGAACTCCTTGAACTTCTCCACCTCGTCTTCTTTCTCGTCCGGCATCACCAGCCCGGCCTCCTCGAGCACCGGTTCCTCGGCGTAGATGGGGCAACCCACCCGCAAGGCGATGGCAACCGAGTCCGAGGGCCGCGCGGAGATCCGCAGGCCGTTCTCGAAGACCAGATCCGCATAGAAGGTGCCCTCTTGCAGATCCACGATCCGTACCTCTTTGAGGGTGTGCCCCAGCTTGGAGATCAGCGTCTTGATCAGATCGTGCGTCAACGGCCGGATCGGGGTCACCCCCTCCTGCTCGAGCACGATGGCTGTCGCCTCCGCCTGACCTATCCAGATCGGCAGATAACGATCACCCGACACCTCGCGGAGCAGCAGCACGGGCTGATTCTGTGGCTGCTCGACACGAATGCCGATGACCCGCATTTCACTCATCGCACTGCCTCCCATATTCGCCGGCCGCCCGGCATGACCACCGCGGGGCTCGCCGTACCCCCGAGTCTAAGCGAACTCGGAGCACCTCTGCGATCGGTGTGCACAGCCGAAATCGGCGTGTTGCCATGGTGGAATACGGGACTCGCGAATGGGGCGACTACCGGTCAGTTACCCAAAGAGTTCCGTACCGAGGCCTTGACCAGGCAGGTATGCAAGGTCAGCGACAGCGCCGCCAGCTCCCGCACGGTTTCCTCGGCCCGGGCGCGCGCACCGGCGTCGCGACTTTTCGCTATCGGCGCAGCAATCTGCGCGACCAGGGCGGCCTCACGGTCCGCGGCGAGCTTGAACGCACGCAGATGTCGTGCCTCCAACCCGAATTCGGCCATGGCGTGAGCGGTCCGGGCCAGCGTCACCGCATCGGCGTCGAAGTAGCCCGCGGCGCCGGGGACGATCAGGTTGGCGCGGATCAGATCGTTCAGGAACGGCTCGTCGATCTCGGCCTGGGACAGCAAATCCGCTCTGGTGAGCCGGATTTCGTGATCGAAGCGCAGTTCCTCCGGCGAGACCTCGCCGGGCACCACGCCGAATTTGCGCGGTGCGGCGAGGCGGGTGTCGGTGTCCGGGACGGCAGACGCCCGGGCGCGGGCTTCCCGCACACCGAGCGTCGCCGCACCCTTGTCGATCGCTTCGAGCTGTTCCTTGATCACCTTCAACGGCAGATACTGGTCACGCTGAGCGGTCAGCACGAATCTGAGTCGTTCGGTATCCGCGACCGAGAATCTGCGATAGCCCGACGGCGTGCGTTCGGGCCGGATCAAGCCCTCGGCTTCGAGGAACCTGATCTTCGAGATGGTGATGTCCGGAAAATCGGGTCGCAGCAGGTCGAGCACGGAGCCGATCGACATCCCGCCGCGAGCCCACTGCGCTGCTCCGGTCACAGCGCCGATCCCGTTGAGATCGTCGGCGCTGCGGTTCTCATAAGCTGCCCGCACCTGCCGACGGCTCGTTGACCTGCGCGCGCGGCCCGGTGAGGAACACGAGCCGGAACTTGCCGATCTGCACTTCGTCGCCGTTCTGCAGCTCCGAGGAGTCCACCGGTTCGCGGTTGACGTAGGTGCCGTTCAGGCTGCCCACATCGACCACCTGGAACGTGTCGTCGTCCTGCCGGAACTCGGCGTGCCGACGGCTGACGGTGACGTCGTCGAGAAAGATGTCACTGTCGGGGTGGCGGCCGGCCGAGGTGGTCGGCTGGTCCAGCAGGAACCGCGAGCCCGCGTTCGGGCCGCGCTTGACGACCAAGAGGGCAGCACCCACCGGCAGACCCTCGACCCCTTGGACCGGCTGCTCGCCGGTCGCCTCTGCGGAGCGCGACGCGTCGACCTCGTTCAGGAAATCCGCACGGAAGACCGACGTCGTCTCGGCCGCGGTCTCCTGGTAACCCGGGTCTTTGTTCTCGCTCACCGTTTCTCTCCTCCTCGAACCTGATTATCCATGCAAGCAGGTGATGCCGTCTCCGACGCGAACGCTGGGCTCGCTCTTCTGGAGTTGGCATTGACCGTACCCTGCCAGGGCGTACCCGTGCAGGTGGAACTGGGAAGGGACCTTCAGCCCCCGATAACTCCTTGATAACCTGCGGAATCCAGCAATTCGGCAAGCGTCTTGTCGAGTGCCTCGGCGTCGTCGACCTCCAGCTCGAACATCCAGCCGTCACCGTAGGGATCGGTGTTCAGCGTCTCCGGGGCTTCGACCAGGACCTGGTTCACCGCAACGACTTTCGCGGCCAGCGGAGCGTAGATGTCGGACACGCTCTTGGTCGACTCGACTTCCGCGATGCTGTCACCGGCGGCGGCATCGACATCCGCTTCGGGCAGCTGCACGAACACCACGTCGCCGAGCTGCGATTGGGCGTAATCGGTGATGCCGACCCGGACCCGGGTGGGGGTCGTGCGGCGCACCCACTCGTGGTCCTCGGTGTAGCGCAGATCGTCGGGCAGTTCGGTCACAAGCCGTCCTTTCCTATTTGAAGGTTGCACGTAACTCTATGCGCTACCGGGTGGGGTGCGCCGAAGCAGGTATCGCTCGCGCTACCGCAACGGCCTTGGCCACGTAGAGGATGCCGGTCCAGACGTACACCACCGTGCCCCAGACCAGGAATGCCCCACCGAAGGCTCGGCTGAAACCCGCCAGGGCCCAATCCATTTGACCGGCCAGCAGCCAGGGCAGCGCCGACATCAGCGCGAAGGTGGCGGCTTTGCCCAGGTAGATCACCTCGGGCGGATCCAGATCGCGGCGTTTGTAGACCGACAATGTGACGGTGAGAACGAGGTCGCGAGCGACCAAGATCACCGCTACCCACCACGGGATCAGATCGCGGATCACGAAGGCCAGCAACGTGGTCACCAGATACAGCCGGTCCACGAACGGATCCAGCAGCGCGCCCAGGCGCGAGGCCTGATCCAGCAGGCGGGCGAGT
Source organism: Nocardia sp. XZ_19_385 (assembly GCF_015355755.1). NCBI lineage: Bacteria > Bacillati > Actinomycetota > Actinomycetes > Mycobacteriales > Nocardiaceae > Nocardia > Nocardia sp. XZ_19_385. Next base: position 624,407 of record NZ_JACVEE010000003.1, on the reverse strand, counting down.
TTGCCGTCCAGGAAGTCGGTGACGCCGCTGGCGACGAGCAGCGCGAATGCCCAGCCATCGGCGTGCTTCACCAGTAGCAACCACAGGAACAGCGGGACACCGAGCAGCCGGATCACGCTCAGCACGTTCGGGACGGTCACGATGCGGTCGGCGAGGACCGCGCGCAGGCCGGTGGGTTCGGTGGTCACAGCCCGTGCATACCCCAACCGGGCGCGCAACGCCATCCAGGCGCGCGGACGCCTTGGCTGGCCGAACATCTCTATCGCCGAGTAATTCAGCGTGAAACGATTCACACTGATCGGCTCGCTGAGTGAGAGGAAGACATGCCCGCCTTCGACTACGACGTGGTAGTGATCGGTTCCGGTTTCGGCGGCAGCGTGAGCGCGCTGCGGCTGACCGAGAAGGGATACAAGGTCGGGGTGCTGGAAGCGGGCCGGCGCTGGACCGCCGAGGACTTGCCGAGCACGAACTGGAATGTGCGCAAATCGATTTGGGCGCCACGGCTGGGTATGACCGGCACCCAGCGGATCAGCCTGCTGGGCAAGTGCGCGGTGTTCTCCGGCGCGGGTGTCGGCGGCGGATCGCTGATCTACGGCAACACCCTCTACGAGCCGCTGCCGAACTTCTACACCGACAAGCAGTGGGCGCACATCACCGACTGGAAAGCCGAGCTGGCCCCGTACTACGACCAGGCCAAACGCATGCTGGGGGTGGCGCCGAACCCGCGCCTGTCCCCCGCCGACGAGGTGATCAAGGAGATCGCCGAGGACCTGGGCGTCGGCGAGACCTTCCACGCCACGAATGTGGGCGTGTTCTTCAACGAGGCCGATCCGGGCACCGAGGTCGAGGATCCGTACTTCGGCGGCGCGGGCCCGCGCCGGCGCGGCTGCGTGCACTGTGCGCAATGCTTCACCGGCTGCCCGCACAACGCCAAGAACACCACCCCGACCAACTATCTCTACCTGGCCGAACAGGCGGGCGCCGAGGTGCACGCCCTCACCATCGCCACCGCCGTCCGGCCACTGCCCGAAGGCGGCTACGCCATCGACACCGGCCGCCCGGACCGCTGGATCCGCAAGCAGCCCAGGACGTTCACCGCACAGCAGGTGGTGTTCGCCGGAGCCGCGCTGGGCACCCAGAAGCTGCTGCACAAGATGCGGGACGAGCGGGTGCTGCCCGGGTTGTCGCCGCGGCTGGGCGAGCTGACGCGCAGTAATTCCGAGGCGATCCTGAATGTGGTGAGCCGCACACGCAAGGATTTCGCCGAGGGCATCGCGATCACGTCCTCGATTCATCCCGAAGCCGACACCCACATCGAGGTGTGCCACTACGGCAAGGGACAGAACGCGCTGTTCCCGTTGTCGGCGCCGATCGTGGACGGCGGCGCGTTCCGGTTCCTGCGCTTCCTGCTCGCGATCCTGGTGCATCCCATGGTGTTCCTGCGCAGCCTCAATGCCCGGCGGGCGTCGGAGAAGTCGGTGATCCTGCTGGTCATGCAGTCGCTGGACAACTCGCTGACCTCCTTCCGCAGGCGCGGGCAGCTCAAGACCAAGGCGGGCAGCGGGGTGGCGAACCCGACCTGGATTCCGCTCGCGCACGATGTCGGGCGCCGGTTCGCCGACAAGGTCGGCGGCGATACCCACGGCATGATCATGGACGTGTTCAACATTCCCGCGACCGCGCACTACATCGGCGGGTGCGTGATCGGCGAGAACCCGGAAACCGGTGTGGTCGATCCGTATCAGCGGGTTTTCGGCTACGAGGGGTTGCATGTCGCCGACGGCTCGGCGGTCACCGCCAACCTCGGCGTGAACCCGTCGCTGACCATCACCGCGCAGGCCGAGCGCGCAATGGCGTTCTGGCCCAACAAGGGTGCGGCCGACCCGCGTCCGGAGCTCGGCACGGCATACCAGCGGATCAATCCGGTGGCGCCGGAGCAGCCGACCGTTCCGGCGGCGGCACCTGGGGCGTTGCGCCTGCCGATCACGCCGGTGTCGTGACCGGAACGACACAGCATCCGTGATCCGCGCACGCTAGCGTGATCCGTTGTGTCAGACAGTGGTATCGACTTACGCACCTACGTTCCGGAAACGGAGGTCCGGGCCCGTGGCCGCGCGCTGCGGGAGGCGACGCCGGTGACGGCCCGCGACCGCGCCGCCACCGGCCCGGACCGCCCGGACGTCGTGGCCTTCCTGCGCGCCTCACATGCGAATCGGTTGCCGCATCTGGTGCCGTTGCGCGTCGGCCGGATGATGTCGAGCCCGTTCACCTTCTATCGTGGCGCGGCCGGGTTGATGGCGGCGGACCTGCACGGCAGCCCGGTGTCCGGATTGAACGCGCAGATCTGCGGTGACGCGCACGCCGCGAACTTCGGCCTGTTCGGCACGTCGCAGGGCGAAATCATCATGGACATCAATGATTTCGACGAAAGCGTGCCCGGGCCGTGGGAGTGGGATCTGGAGCGGCTGGCGGCCAGCCTGGTGCTGGCCGGGCGGGAATCCGGGGTGGACGCCGACGGCTGCCGGGCTGCCGCGCGCGACGCCGCCCGGGCGTATCGCATGGAGATCGACCAGCTGGCCCGGATGCATTTCCTGGAGGCCTGGACCGCGCTGCCGGACGAATCCGTGATCGGCAAGGCCAAGGCCGACGACCTGCTGGACAACTTCAAGAAGGCCGCCAAGAAGGCCCGCAAGAACACCAGCGCCAAGGTGGCGGCGAAGTGGACCCACATCGACGATCACAAAACCGGCATCCACAAGCACAAGTTCGTCAGCGAGCCGCCGGTGCTCACCACGGTCGATGACCGGGTCGCCGAGGCGGTGATCGACGGCCTGGAACGCTACGCCGTCACCCTGCGCGACTCGCGCGCCAACCTGCTGTCCCGATTCGCGGTGTCCGACATCGCCTTCCGCATCGTCGGTACCGGCAGCGTCGGCTTGCACAGCTATGTGGCGCTGCTGCACGGCAACGACGGCGAAGTGCTGGTGCTGCAGCTCAAGCAGTCCATCCCCTCGGCGCTGTCGCCGTTCCTGCCGGTGCCGCCCGTGCTGCACGAGGGTGAGCGAATCGCCCAGGCCGCCAGCCTCGTTCAGGCGCAGAGCGACCTGCTCCTCGGCTGGACCTCGGTGGAACTGGCCAACCCGCACGACGGCTCCCCGGAACAATTGCCGTTCATTGTGCGGCAGTTCCGCAATTTCAAGGGCAGCATCGACCCGGCCACCCTGTCCGCCGACGACCTCGACGACTACGGCCGCCTCGCCGGAGCCCTGCTCGCCCGGGCGCACTCACGATCCCTGGATCCGCGCCTGACCGCCGGCTATCTCGACGGTGACGAACAGTTCGAGGACGCCGTCGCCGCCTTCGCGGTGCGCTACGCCGACCGCACCGAGGAAGACCACGCGGTGCTCGTCGCGGCCGTCGAGGCCGGGAAGCTGGCCGCCGAATTGCCGCTGGATTGAACACGCCGAGCCCCGCCGGAGCGGCGCGGCGGGGCGCGCGGCTCGTATTCTGAGCACTGACGACTGAAGGGCGGTCACCCATGCTGGTACGAGTCCAGAACCCGGCAGGCACGAATGCCGAACGGGCGCTGATCGACTGGCTGCGCACCTGGAAGGAACCGGACAACCCCAAGGGCGTCGCCACCATCAACTGCAATCTGTTCCATTCCGACCGGCTGCACCAGTTCGACGCGGTGGTGTGGACCCCGACCAGTTGCGTGGTGATCGAAGCCGAGGCGCTGGTGGCCCGCCAGGACGGTGTGCTGGAGATCCCGCTCAACGGTCCCTGGACCATCAACGAGGAACCCGCCGTCATGGAGGGCCGGGACCGGCGCACCCCGCTGGAGAAGTCCCGTGAGCACACCTTCGCGCTGCAGAACTGGCTGGCGGCACGGGGGCTCGGGCAGCGCGCGGTGCACGGCGTCGCGCTCATCGTGCCGTTGCGTGGCGCGCAGCTGACCGTCGAACAGGCTTGGAGCGACCCGAGTTTCGACGTCATCCTGGGCAACGACCCGGAGGCGCTGGAGCAGTACTTCGACGCGCTCACCGAATCCGAGAAGCACCTGTGGACCGCCAACGATGTCGCGGTCGCGTTCCGTGCGATGGGCATCCTCCCCTACCTGCCGGCGCCGCAGGAACTGCTCGCCGAAGGCTTCCTCGGGCCGATCGACATCACGCTGTGGCACGGCGGGCCGCAGCAGGCCCAGGCCGAGGCCTACGCCGAAGAACTCGCCATCGCCGAACGGGAGGCCGCGCGCGGGGGCCGCCGGGTGGTGGTCGCGCCCTGGTACAGCCCGTGGAAGCTGTATCCGGTGCAGTCCGGGAATGTGAACATGGGCCGCGGATTCATGCGCACCGCCCTGTTCCTCGGCATGCTCGTCGCTTTCGCCTGGGTGCTGTGGTTCGTCATCACCGCGCTGCTCACCTACGGGCCGTAGACCGCTGCCCAGTTGATCATGGTTGACTTCGACGAGTGACCGTACTGGGCAAACGGCTGGGCCTCGGTTGGGTGAGCGTGGCCGTGCTATGCGCGCTGATCACCGTGGCGCTGCCGCTGAGTTTCCCGGCGGGCGGCGGTGCCACCGATCTGGACCGTGATGTCGCCGACTCGGTCCACGAAGCCCTGGACGGCGACCGCGGGGTTTACCAGGTGCTGGTCTTCCCCAGCAACGCATACATCGTGCTGCCCCTGCTCCTGGCCGCGGTGGTCTGGTTCGCCTACCGCCGCCAATGGTGGCGTGCCGCAACGATGTTCGTTGTCCCCGAGGTCGCCCTGGCTGTCAATGCCGCGGTGCTGAAACCGCTGTGGGACCGCCCCCTGGACGGCTATCTCGCCTACCCCAGCGGTCACACGGTTCATCTGGTCGCCGTCGCGACAACCTTTGCCCTGCTGACAGATTCGCCCCGCACCCGCCGCTGGGTCGCCGCCGTCACCGCCCTGGCCATGGTCGCGGTCACCGTCGGCATGATCGGCCTGGGCTACCACCACTTGACCGACGTAATCGGCGGGATCGCGGCGGCATTCGCGATGGTCACCGCACTCTGCTGGGCAGCGCAACTGCTGGCTGATCGCGTTTCCCCCCAACACCACGCCCGCATTTCATGATCATCAGGACTCAGGGGCGGCATCGCGCGAGTACCGGTCGCCATCAGGGCCTGATGATCTTGGATAGATGCCACGGTGGTGTAGCCCACTGAATTTCGTTGTCGCCGAGCCTTCCTCGCACGTACGGTGGATGCGGGAAGGGAGCTCGATATGTCCGGGAAGACGCCGTGGTGGGCCATTGTGGCCGGGATGTTCATGTTCGTGCTGCTCGCGTCGAGCCTGTTGCAGGCGGTGCGCGATCTGTTCACCTACGCCGTCCTCGTCCTGCTGCTGGTCGCGGTGGCGCGGCTGGTGTACGTGATTCGGCACGAGCATGCGGTGGCGGAGAAGAAGTTGGCGCGCGAACGCATGGAGCGGCGCAACCAGCGCGGGCCGCGACGCCAGGGCGCGATGTTGCTGGGCGGCATGGATTTCCCGACGCCGCGGGAGCGGCGCCGGGAGTGGCGTACTCCGGTCTGAGTCAGGAAGGCTTGCGCACCGGGAATTCGGCGGCGAGCTCGCCGAACATCGCGGTGTTCATGGCGAAGGCGCGCTGTGCTTCGTCCAGGGCACGCCGGCGTTCCAGGTCGTCGAGCGGGAGTTCGTCCAGCAGCGAGCGGTATTCGCGCTTGAACGCGGCCGGATTGCTGATGCCGTCGAAGACGTAGAAGCGCACGCCGTCGCCGCGGCGCGGCAGATCCCACAGCTTCTCGGCGGTGCCGCGGATGACCTGTCCGCCCGAAAGGTCACCGAGGTAGCGGGTGTAGTGGTGCGCGATGTACCCGGCGGGCCAGTCGCGGGCGCACTCGTCGATGCGCGCGGCGTAGGCGGCGGTCGCGGGCAGCGCCTGGATCTGATCGCGCCAGTCCGCGCCGATCAGCGCGAGGAGATCGCGTTCCAGTTCGGCGGTCCGGGCCAGTTCCGGGCGGATGAACGGGCCCGCGACCGGATCGTCGGCCAGGGTGTCCCACCGCGCCTCCAGCGCGCGGTAGACGAACCACAGCTGGCCGGTGTAGCGGCGGTAGGAATCGATCGGCAGCCCGCCGCCGAGCATGTCGCTGATGAACGTGGAGTTCTCAGCCTCGGCATGCTGAGCCTCGGTCGCGGTCCGGATCTGCGCCGAGAACGGCACTACTTCGGAAACTTCCTGTTGCACCACGAGCCACCTCACCGATCACCTGCTTCTCGGCAACCGACTTTGGTTACCCTAACTACTTGACCATACCGACTCGGCGCGCTCCCCGATATCCAACTTTCGGTGGAATCCGTTCGATCAATGGGCGGAATGCCCGCGTCGGATCCGGCGCGGACGGCGCACGATGATGGGCCGGCGGAGCGCGCCGGCCCGCTTCAGGATCTGCGGGCGCAACTGCGTCCGGTCGAACCATTCACCGAGCGTGACACCCGCGGCCAGGGCGCAGCTGACGCCGAATGCGTTGATCAGCTGGTTCAAGCCGACGATCAACTGGTCGTTGAGCAATCCATACAACCCGCGGTAGACACTCAGACCCGGGAGCAGCGGAGTGATGCCCGCGACCGCGACGACCAGCGGCGGCGTCAAAGCGCGGCGGGCCATCAGACCACCGGCCAGACCGACGACCGTGGCGGCCACACCGGAGGAGACCACCGGACCGAACCCGGCGTACTGCACCAGCAGGAAGACGATGGTGCCCGCCGCGCCGCCGAGCGCCGCCGCGGCCAGGGCACGCTTCTCGGCATAACAGGCGAGCGCGAAGGCCAGCGCCGCCACCGCACCGGCCAGGATCTTGACCGGCAGGTTGGTGATATCGCGGCCGGACAGCATCTCGACCGCGGGCACCGTCGCCCCGATCTGTTCACCGAGCCGCAGCGCGATCGCGATGCCCGCGACGATGCCGCCGGTCATCATCATCACCTCGAGCATGCGGGCGGTGGCGGTGATCGGCGCGCCGGTGATCGCGTCCTGGACCGCGCCGAACAGTTGCAGACCACTGAGCAGCACCGTGATTCCCGCCGCGATGACCAGGGTCGGCGACGCCGAAATACCGTGTGGTTCGGCGAAAGTCGCCAGGAGGATCGCCGGTGTCGCCGCGATCGCGCCGCCCACCATGTGCTGGAAGAAGAACGGCAGACCGAAACGGTTGAGCACCCGGTTGGTCCGGTCGATCGCCGCGGTGGCGGCGAAACTCACCGCGGCCACGATCAGGTTGCCACCGAGCAGTGCCGCGATCGAGGCGGCCAGCAGCGACCAGCCCAGCGTGGCGGTCCAGCGGTGGTAAGGATGGGCGGCTCTGGTGATTTCGTCGAGGGCCGCGCGCGCTTCGTCGGGCGGCACCACCTGATTACGGATGCGGCGGGTGAGCCGGTCCACCGCGGCCAGGCGGGTGAAGTCCAGCGCCCGCTGCCGCACCACGCGCATGCTGCTCGCCGGCGGCAGCATCGGGCCGCGGTCGGCCCAGATGCGGATCGAGTCGAAGGTGACATCGACATCGCAGCGGGACAGTCCGTAGGTGGCGGCGATGAACCGGACCTGGTTGGTCGTGTCCATCACGCCGGTGCCCGAAGCCAGCACCACCTCACCGACGCGCACCGCCAGATCCAGCACCTCGGCCACCCGGGCGTCGTCGCTGAGATCGATCGGCTGCAGCGGCGCCGGCGCCGACACGATGGTGTCGACGGTGGCCTGCCGATCGCCGACGAGGACGCCGACGGCCTGGCTCACCATCGGAATATGCGCCCGGCGCGGCCTTAGTCGGCTCCGCCAGCTGCGCTGGTCGACCGCTGCTCTTGATTCCTCTCCTCCCGAGGACATATCCAAACCCATGACCGTCGAAGGTAGTCGAAGGCCCTGACCCGAAACGGCAACCGTGGTAGAACTTGTTTCAGTTTCGGAGATGGGAGTGCGCGCGGTGCGGTACGGAATTGTGTTGTTCACCAGTGATCGGGGCATTACCCCCGCGGATGCGGCGGCCACCGCGGAGCGGGCCGGTTTCGATTCGTTCTATGTTCCGGAACACACCCACATTCCGGTGGTGCGTGCCGCGGCGCACCCGACCACCGGCGACGCCACCCTCCCCGACGACCGCTACCTGCGCACCCTGGACCCCTGGGTCGCGCTGGCCACGGCGGCCGCGGTGACCGAGCGGATCACCCTGTCCACCGCGGTGGCGCTGCCCGCCGAACATCACCCGATCACCCTCGCCAAAACCCTTGCCTCGCTGGACTTCCTGTCCGGCGGCCGGGTCAACCTGGGCGTCGGCTTCGGCTGGAACACCGACGAACTCGCCCACCACGGCGTCCCCGCCAACAAACGCCGCACCGTGCTGCGCGAACACCTGGACGCGATGCGCGCCATCTGGACCACCGAAGAAGCAAGCTTCGCAGGCGATTTCGTCAACTTCGGACCGAGCTGGTCCTGGCCGAAGCCGGTCCAGAAGACCATCCCGGTGCTGCTGGGCGCGGCCGGCGGCGAGAAGTCGTTCACCTGGCTGGCCAAGAACGCCGACGGCTGGATCACCACCCCCACCGAGGGCGAACTGAGCGGCAAAATCGAACTGCTGCATCGGATCTGGCGGGAACAAGGCCGCACCGGGTCACCGCAGATCATCGCGCTGGCAGGCCCACACAACCCCGAACAGCTCGCCCAATGGGCCGACCTCGGCGTAACCGAGGTGGTGTTCGGCATGCCCGATCGCGACGCCGACGTGGTGCGCGGCTACCTGGCCAAACTCGCCGGCAAACTGGGCCTGAATCCCTGACTCTCCCATGATCACCAGGCCCTGACGGCGGACCACTCTCGCGCGATGCCGCCCTCAGAGCCTGATGATCTTGCTAGCTCGGCCATTCAAGATCACCAGGCATCAGTGGCGGCGTCAGTCGAGTGGCCTCCGCCATCAACGCCTGATGATCTTGGTAACTCGGGCCCTTCAAGATCACCAGGCATCAGTGGCGGCGCCAGTCGAGTGGCCTCCGCCCTCAGCGCCTGATGATCTTGGCAGCTCAGGCCCTTCAGATCACCAGGCACTAATGGCTGCGTCAGTCGAGTGGCCTCCGCCATCAACGCCTGATGATCTTGGTAGCTCGTGAACTTCAAGATCACCAGGCATCTGTGGCGGCGTCGGCCGGGTGGCTTCCGCCGCCAGTGCCTGATGATCTTGTGGGGCTCAGCGGAGGTCGCGGCGGCGGAAGGCGGTGATGCCTAGAGCGAGTAGTGCGGCGGCGATGCCTAGGAGCCAGAGGAGTGGTGTGGCTTCGACGGCCGCGCCTGGCAGCTTGGGTGGGTGGATGAACGGGACCAGGTCGACCAGCCATTGCGGGAGGCCGTCCAGGGATCCGACGATGAACAGCGCGATCATGGTGCTGAGCACACCCCAGGCCACCGGAGTGAAGCGTGGTGCGAGGCCGTAGATCGCCACCGCGATCCCGGTTACCACCCATACCGCGGGCACCTGAACCGCTGCGGCGCCGAGGGATTCGGGCAACTTGCCCATGTCCCCCGCCGTGGCGCCCCAGACGATGCCGATGGCCGCACCTGCGGCCAGCAGGATCGCCGCCGGGCCGAGCAGCGCGAAAGCGATGTGGCTCAACGCGTATCGGGTGCGGCCGACCGCGCCGGCGAGCGTGGATTCGGCGCGGGCACTGGCTTCCTCGTCGTGCAGGCGCAGCGTCGCGGAGATGGAGTAGGCGGACGCGGCGATCGCGAGCATGGTGAGGGCGTAGGTGACGAAGGAGTTCTCCAGGATCTCCGAGCCGCCCATGCGTTCCATCAGGTCGCGGATCGTTTGGTTCTCGTTGAGCATGTCGCCGACGCTGTTGATCGCGCCGCCGATGAGCATGCCGTAGAGCACGAACCCGACCGCCCAGGCCACCAGCGAACCCCGCTGCAGACGCCACGCCAGCCCGGCCGGACCGGAGAGCGCCGGTGCCGCGGCGGGCGGGCCGGGACGCTCGGCGAGGAGACCGGATCCGGTGTCGCGGTTGCGCAGCAGCACGTAGGCGGCGATCGTGCCCAGCGCCGCCACCGCGAGCAACGGGATCAGCACCCACCACCGTTCCTGCGCGTACGGGCGGATCTGCAGACACCACCCGACCGGCGAAAACCAGGACAGCACACCGTTTCCGGCATCGCCGACCGCGCGCAACGCGAAGGCCGCGCCCAGTGCGCCGAAGGCCACGCCGCGGGCGACCCGGGCCCCCGCGCTCACCTGCGCCGCGACCGCGGCCACCGCCGCCCAGACCATCCCGGAGACCGCGTACGCCGCACCCCACGCCAGCGAACCAGCGGCGGGCAGGTCGCTGCCGTACAGCGTTGCGGCGCAGATGATTCCGACGCCGAGCGCGCCACCGAAGGTCATGATCAAGGCGGCGGTGAGGCCGGCGAAGCGGCCGATGCTGGTGGCGCCCACCAGTTCCGCGCGCCCGGTCTCCTCCTCCACCCGGGTGTGCCGGATGACGGTGAGGATGGTCGCGATGGCGATCATCGTGAACATCGCCCCGGCTTTCCAGGTGCCGATCGAGCCGAGCGAGGTGCCGAACACCGGCCCGTACATAGCGATCAGCGCCGGGCTTTCCGCCGTGGTCTTGGCGAACTGGTCCAGTTGAGCCTGCGTGGTGTACAGGTCTTTCATGCTGAGGACCTGCAAGGCGGGCATCAGCCCGAGCAGCAGCACCCACAACGGTAGGACGATGCGGTCACGGCGCAGGAACAGCCGCAACAACTGGCCGGTACCGGCGAAATCCGAGGACTTGCCGAAAGCCGTTGCCGCATAGCCGGGTTCGACGACTGCTGTGGTCATGACGCACGCACCTTCGCGCGTGCCGCCGGGGCTTCGCCGTCGACGTGATAGTGCCGCATGAACAGCTCCTCCAGCGTGGGCGGCGCGCTGGTGAGACTGCGCACGCCGGTATCGCCGAGCACCCGGATCAGCTCCCCCAGGTGTTCACCGTCGACTTGGCAGCGCAACATCGAACCGTCGCGCTCGATGTCCTCGACACCGGCGATGCGGCTGAGATCGCCTGGGTCGCCGAGCAATTCGGCGGTGATGGCGGTGCGCGACAGGTGCCGCATGTCCGAGAGCGAGCCGCTCTCCACGGTCTGCCCGGCGCGGATGATGGTCACCCGGTCACACAGGGCCTCGACCTCGGAGAGGATGTGGCTGGACAGCAGCACCGTCACACCGCGTTCGTTCGCCTCGCGCACGCACTCCCGGAAAACCTGCTCCATCAACGGATCCAGGCCCGAGGTGGGTTCGTCGAGCAGCAGCAGCCGGACATCGGAGGCCAGCGCGGAGATGAGAGCGACCTTCTGCCGGTTGCCTTTCGAGTAGGTGCGCGCCTTCTTGCGCGGATCCAGATCGAAGCGTTCGATCAGTTCCGCCCGGCGCTCGGTGTTGATGCCCCCGCGCATGCGGGCCATCAGGTCGATGGTCTCACCGCCCGACAGCGACGGCCACAGCGTGACATCGCCTGGGACATAAGCGAGTTCGCGGTGCAGCCCGACCGCGTCGGACCACGGATCCCGGCCGAAGAGCGCGGCGCGACCGGACGTGGCGCGCAGAATGCCGAGCAGAACGCGGATGGTGGTCGACTTGCCCGCCCCGTTGGGGCCGAGGAAGCCGTGGATTTCGCCCTCGGCGACCGCGAGATTCAGGCCGTCGAGGGCGGTGACGTGACCGAAGGTCTTGACCAGATCGTGGACTTCGATGACCTCGGACATCGGTCCTCCTATTTATCGGTATCAGGTGGTAGCACCGTCTCCAGCAGGGTGGGGTCGGTGAGCAGGCCCTGGGTGTAGAACTCGAGGGCGGGTGGCGTGAGCTCTTCGGTGAGATCACGAATTGCATTGCGGTAGTCGAGCTTTCCGTCGCGCTGCTCGCGCATCTGCATCCAGAGCACGGTGGCGCCGACATTGAGCAGCATCAGGTATCTGGCGCGGGCGGCGGGGTCGCGGCTGGGTTTGATGGCGCCCGCCTCGACTCCGGCCTGGATGTAGGACTCGGCATCGGAAACCATGTGCTCGAACAGAGATTCGGCGAGCGGGCCGCCGGCCTGCAGGCTGCGCACCATGTACGCCACCAGCGAGCCGTATTCCTCGATCTCGGCCAGCGCGGCCAACATGCCCTTGCCGAGGTTGTCGGCTTTGATCGTCTGAATCTTCTTGTCCCGGATCAGCTGCAGCACCCGCTCGTCGCAGGCGGCGCGCAGGCCCTCTTTGGAGCCGAAGTGGTGGTTCACCAACCCGGGTGAGACACCGGCCGCGGCGGCGATCGCGCGGACGCCGACGGTGAAGCCGTTCTCGCCGAATATCCCGATCGCGGCATCGCGGATGCGGGCCGCGGTCGACAGGTCCGAGACCTTTACCGGCGAGGTGGATCCTTGCGGAAGGGGCTGTTGGTTAAACACATGTTCAATATACTAAACGCGCGTTCAAGGTGTGACAAGGGTTTCATGACGGTTACTTCCGGCGGGCGGGGCTAATGTCGGAGACATGACTGACGGTGGCTCTAAGACGGCAGATCACCTACGCGCGGCCCTGGACGGGCCCTGGGCAGCGGTGCGGGAAGAAGCCCGGCTCCAGCTCGCCGACGACCGGTTCACCGGCGACCCCTACCTCGATTACAAGGCCGCTCGCGCCCGCGTGCTCGACCAGATGAAGGTCATCGCGGGGATGGGTTTGGCGGAGCGGGGTTTCCGGCGGGAGAACGGCGGCACCAGCGAGCCCGGCGCGGCGGTCACCGGCCTGGAGATGCTGGCCTACGCCGATCTGTCGCTGTGGGTGAAAGCCGGTGTGCAGTGGGGGCTTTTCGGCGGAGCGGTGGAGAACCTCGGCACCGAACGCCACCGTGACCACATCACCCGGCTGCTCTCGCTCGATCTGCTCGGCTGCTTCGCGATGACCGAATCCGGGCACGGCAGCGACGTGGCCAACCTCGAGACCACCGCGACCTACGATCCGGCCACCCAGGAATTCGTGATCCACACCCCGACGCCGTCGGCGCGCAAGGACTACATCGGCGGCGCGGCCGAACATGCCCGGATGGCCGCGGTTTTCGCGCAGTTGATCACCGATGGCGAGAACCGGGGCGTGCACTGCCTGCTGGTGCCGATCCGCGACGAGCACGGCGCGGATCTGCCGGGTGTCACCACCTATGACGACGGGCTCAAGGGCGGGCTGCCCGGCGTCGACAACGGGCGCATCGTGTTCGACCAGGTCCGGATCCCGCGCGAGAACCTGCTGAATCGGTACGCCGATGTCGCCCCCGACGGGACATACACCTCCGAGATCGAGAACCCGAGCCGCCGGTTTTTCACCACGCTGGGCACGCTCGTGCGCGGACGCGTCAGTGTCGGCGGCGCCGCGGCAGCCGGGGCGCGTGTCGCACTGAGCATCGCGGTCCGGTACGCGGAGAAGCGCCGCCAGTTCGCCGATCCCGACAGCGGCGAAGAAACCGTGCTGATGGACTACCGCAGTCATCAGCGCCGGTTGCTGCCGTTGGTCGCGAAGTCGTGGGCGTTGGCGTTCGCGCAGAACGATCTGGTGCGCCGGATGCATCTGGTGCAGACCGGGCAGGACCTCGATCCCAGCGCCCAGCGGGCCCTGGAGAAGCGCGCCGCCGGCCTCAAGGTCGCCCAGACCCGGCACGCCACCCGCGCCATCCAGGAATGCCGCGAAGCCTGCGGCGGCGCAGGCTATCTCACCGAGAACCGGCTGGTGACCTTGAAGGCCGACACCGACGTGTTCACCACCTTCGAAGGTGACAACGTGGTGCTGACCCAGTTGGTGGCCAAGGAACTGCTCACCTCCTACTCCGATGAGGTCCGCGATCTCGACGCGCTCGGCTGGGTGCGGTTCGCCGCCACCATGGCCGGTGACGTGGTGCGCAAGCGCTCCGGGGTTCGGCAGATGATCCAGACCCTGAGCGACCGCAACGGGGAGAGCATCGACGAGGCCGACCTGTCCCGGCGCTCGGTGCAGCTGAAGTTGTTCGCCGACCGCGAGGATTACCTCGTGCGCACCGCGGCACACCGGCTTCGGGCCCGCGCCAAGGAAACCGGGCCGTTCGAGGCGTTCAACAACGCGCAGGACCACATCCTCACGGCCGGCACGGCGCACATCGACCGGCTGGTGCTGGAGGCGTTCATCGACGGCATCGCCGACATCGAGGATCCGGAAGCCCGGGCGCTGGCCGAGGACGTCTGCGACCTCTACGTGTACTCGCTGCTGGAGGAGCACACCGCCTGGTTCATCATGCACCGATTCATGTCCGTCGAGCGGGCGAAGGCGGTGCGGCGCGGCATGAACGAACTGGTCGACCGTTTGCGCCCGAACGCGCTCACGATGATCGAGGCACTCGGCGTGCCCGAGGGCATGCTCCGGGCCGCGATGCTGGAAGACGCAAGCGTTTTCGAACGGGCCTGAGCGACAAGCGATTGGGGATCAGCCCAATAGTCGTGTGCCGGTGGGGCCTACGGACCGAGTAGGTCCCACCGATTCCCCGCGATATCCAAAAAGATCGCCACCCGCCCGTAGACCTCACTGCGCGGCGCGCCCACGAATTCCACACCGGCGGAAGCCATCCGGTCATAAGCGGCCTGGAAATCATCCACCCGCAGAAAAAACCCGACCCGCCCCGCAACTTGCCGCCCCACCGCTTCCGCCTGCGCTCCCCCATCGGCCCGCGCCAGCAGAATGCCGGTCTCCGCCAACGGCGGCCGCACCACCACCCACCGCTTCGACCGCCCATCGGTCGTCAAAGCCGGTGAGTCCTCGACCAACTCGAACCCGAGCACGTCGACGAAGAACGCGATCGCCGGGTCGTACTCCGCCACGATTATCGTCATCAGGTCGATCCGCATCCGCCGACCATAACGCCCATGGCCTCAGTGCTGCAGCAATCCACCGACCGGAACAGCACTGACGTGGCCGGTTGCCGGGAGCTGCACGGCCAAACCAGCCCGACGTCGACCAGAGATGACCGGCGCAGACGGGCGACTTCGGCGATCGGCGTCCAAATCGACTCGGCAGTCGCACCATTGGGCTCCGGCCGCAGTCGACCACCGGTGACCCGGACCTGGTAGAAGATCCCGACGTTCTGGTGCTCGACTCCGGCGTGCGCGACATCCGCGGGGATCACCCGCGAATCCACGCCGAGCAGGCGCTCGACCACTCCGTGGCAACCCGTTTCCTCAGCGAGCTCCCGGAGCACCGCGTCGAACGGATCCTCCGCATGCTCGACCCGGCCGCCCGGAAGAGTCCAATTCGGCTCCCCCTCATCCGGTACGTGATGAGCGACCAGCACCCGCCCGTTCTCGATGCACACGGCGTAGGCCGCCAACCTGAAGCTCATCCCCGAACTTTCCCACCCAACTCGCACTTCACTAATAAGTGTTGCTATGTACTGGTAGTCAGCGTTACTATCTACCAGTAGTCAGTAACACCGAGTAGCTAGAAGGAGGTGCTCCATGAGTAAGCAAGTGACGGAGATGCTCAAGGGAACCCTCGAGGGCATCGTTCTCGCGATCCTGTCCCGCCGGCCCGCCTATGGCTACGAGATCACGGCCTGGCTGCGGGAGCAGGGCTTCTCCGACATCGCCGAGGGCACCATTTACGCGCTGCTGGTGCGGATCGAACAGCGCGGCCTCGTCGATGTGGAGAAGGTTCCGTCCGAGAAAGGGCCGCCGCGAAAGGTCTACTCGCTCAACGCACACGGGCGCGATTATCTCGAAGAGTTCTGGAGGACATGGAGCTTCCTCTCCGAACGGCTCGCACAGCTCCAAGAAGGAGACAGATGACCATGGACATCTCGAAGCTCACCGCGAAGGTGATCGGCGATATGGGCGACAAGCGGCAGTGGCGGCAGTACAAAGCGCGCAAGAAGCAGCTCCCCGAGAGCTATCACGACGCGGTCGACGCGCTCGAGCGCTACCTGATGATCCTCGGACCCGGTGGCAGCACAGCGATTTTCGCGGACCTCATCGATCTGTTCGAGCAGAGCGCGGCGGACGGAACGCCGGTCCGCGAGATCGTCGGCGAAGACCCGGTGGAGTTCATCGAGGCGTTCGCGCGGAACTACCAAGAGGACTCGTGGAAGAAGCGCGAACGGAAAAGACTGACCGACGCGATCGACCGCGCGGCCGGAGCAGGCAGCGGCAAAGGCAGCTAGGGCCGTTCCATGACAATTGAGCACACTCCGGGGCTCACGATCGACCAGGCGGCGGCATTCGCCGGCATCACGGAGACCACGGTTCGGCACTACCACCAGCACGGACTGGTCGGCGAACCGGACCGCGACAGCTCCGGTTGCCGGCGGTACCGGTCGGCCGAGCTGCTGCGGCTGGTACAGGTGCGGGCGCTGGCCGGGGCGGGTGTGTCGCTGGCCGAAATCGGAGACCTGCTCGACTACCTCTCGCAAGTCGAGCACCTCCTCGAATCCCGCTGAGCCCACGCCAATCCGAACTCCCAGCACTCCCGCAGGCGAGGCGAATCCGGCCACGGCCGTCCGATCCCGCCCCGGCTGCCGCCGGGCACTACGCTTACCAACCGGGATTCGTCCGCGGGATATCGCGCGGAAGTTGTCGTGAAAGGGCGGCTAGTGCTGCGAATTATTGTCGGCGGCGTACTGCTCGCTCTGGTTCATTATTTGTTCTATCGGCGCTTCATTCGCGCGACGGGAGTGCGCGGGCCCGCGAAAACGGTCGGGATCATTGTGCTGGTCGTCCTGTGGCTGGCGCTGGTCGTCGCGCTCGGCGCCGGCAGTTCCTATTCGCCCGAACCGATCCGGCCGATCGTCTGGCTCGGACTGACGTGGTCCGCTGTGATGTTCTATCTGCTGCTCGGGCTCCTCGTGATCGGGCTGGTCCTGCTGATCGCTCGGCTCGCGAAGTTCGCGAATCGCACTCGGCTGCTTCAGGTTTTGTCGGCAGTGCTGGTCGTCGCGGCGGTGGGGACTGTCGCATACGGCGTCTACGAGGCAGACAGTCCGCGGGTGCGGGCAGCCGAATTGCGCTCGCCGAAGCTGCCTGCCGAGCTCGATGGCATCCGGGTCGCGGTAGTCGCCGACATTCACGTCGGCGCGGCGCGCGGGGCGGACTTCACCCAGCGGGTCGTCGACCTAGTCAACAGCCAGCAACCGGACGTCATCGTGCTCCCAGGGGATCTGATCGACGGCTCGGTGGAGCTCGTCGGACCGGACATCGCACCGATCAAGGGCCTCACGTCGAAGTACGGCACCTTCGCGGTGGCCGGCAACCACGAGGGCTATGTCGACGGCGTAGCCGATTGGATGGACTACTGGGAGACCCTGGGGCTGAAAACGTTACGCAACCAGCGCGCCGAAATCGACATCAAGGGTGCGACTTTGGAGATCGCGGGCGTATACGACTATGACGCCCCGGACCCCTATGGCCCCGATGTCGAAGCGGCCGTTGCCGGTCACCGATCCGATCGGTTCATCATGCTGGTCGCGCACCAGCCACGGCAGGCGCCCGAAGCCGCCGCACGCGGCATCGACCTCCAGGTGTCCGGGCACACCCACGGCGGCCAGATCTGGCCGTTGAACTACGTCGTGGGCTGGGTCAACGGGACGGTGGCCGGACTCGATCAGGTGGATGGGATGCAGCTTTACACCACACGGGGTGTCGGCGCGTGGGGCCCGCCGGTCCGGGTCGGAGCTCCACCGGACATCGCCATTCTTACGCTCCGGCGTGGTTAACAGCGGGTGAATTAAACCGAACCGTCTAATTTCACATCCCAATATGATTGCTGAAAGTTAACTATCTTGTATAGTGAAACAAGTACCGTTCAGCAGTCACGGCACCAGCAGAACTTTGTCGAACGAAGGACCTGCTCGTCATGAACATCTTTCCGCCGACCCCGGACCGATACCGCCGGCCGCTCATCCCGCCCGACGCCGAGCAGCGCCACGGGCGCGTGCTGGTACTCGAGGTGGACCCCGCCGTCGCCGAGATAACCACGCTGGTGCTCGAATCCGCCGGCCACGATCCCGTGCACGCCGCGCACAGCGCCGATGCCCTCGCGCTGACCGGCGACTGGAAACCCGACATCGTCTTGGCGGATCCCGCGGTGCCCGGCATCTTCGAACTCCCCGAGCACGACCGGTTGCGCGGCGACGGGCCGATCCCGCCCCTCATCGTCATGTCCACCCAGCCCGATCCCGACATCGTCGCTCTCGCCATTTCCGCTGGGGCGCACGATTTCCTGATCAAGCCTTTCCGGACCCTCGAGCTGCTCACGGTGATACAGACGGCACTGCTGGGCCTATCGCACGGATCCGCGGCGCCGCACTGGTCGACCCGGTTGCCCGCCAGCGCGCAACGACGCCTCGCCGAGCAACCTACCTATCGCTGAGCTTCCCGGTCCGAGCGCCAGGTCCGATTCCGGCCAGCGTGCGTTGGTGCCGACGGCCAGGATCGTGGGCATGACAGCGGATGTGATGACCACCTTGCAAGCCTTCTACGCGGCCGAGGCCGCATATCTCACCGAGGGTGCGGCCTTCGAGGGAATGGGTCGGCACTTGGCCTCGGATGTCGTCATGTATCAGGCGTCGAGCCTCCCCTATGGCGGCGAATGGCATGGGCACGAAGGCTTTCGGCGGTTCATCGCCGCCATGGGGGACAACTGGGACGGATTGTGGTTCGACGAGCAGCATTTCGTCAGCGACCAGGACCGGGTGGTGGTTTACAGCCGCGGCCGGCTGCGCGCCCGGCACACCGGCCGGATGCTGGAAACCTCACTGCTGCAATGGATCAGCTTCCGGGACGGTCTGATCACCGAGTTCCGGCCCTACTATCACGACACCTCGGCGGTCCTGGCCGCGCTGTCCGGCGCCGAGAACTAGACGACCTTGGCGGCGATGAGCAGCGTCCAGATCGCACCCTGATCCACGACCTCGACGCCGAGCTTCTCCGCCTTGGTCAGCTTGCTCTCGCCGACTCCAGCACCGGTGATGAGCATGTCGGTGCTCGCCGAGACCGAGGACGCCGCCGTCGCGCCCGCCTGCTCGCACAGGCGCTGGAACGTCGGGCGGGCAACCTTCTCGCCGGAGCGCGGGTCGCTGATCGCGCCGGTGATCACCACCGTCTTACCGGCCAGGGGTGCGCCGGCCGCGATGACCGGGGGCAGATCCTCCTCGCGCACGTCCAGTGAGACACCCACCGCGCGCAGCCGATCCAGTTCCGGGCGCAGGCGGGTGAGGTGCGCGACCAGGGAGGCGGCGACCTTCGGGCCGATATCCTCCACCGCCACAAGCCGTTCCTCACCCGCGTCGGCGACCTCCTCCAGCGAGCCGAAACCCGCCCGGGCCAGCCGCGCGGCGGTGCCATCGGAGGCCATCGGGATCGCCAGGCCGATCAGCGCGCGGCGCAGGCCGACCTGACGGCTGCTATCGATCGAGTCGATCATGCGCTGGGCCGAAACCTCGCCGATGCGGTCGAACTCGAGCAGACGCTCCTTGGTCAGGGTGTAGAAGTCCGACGGGTGCTCCAGGATGCCCGCTTCGGCCAGCCGCTCGATCCACACCCCACCGATGGCGTCGATGTCCGCCGCCGCTCGTGAGGCCCAGTGGATCAGCCTGCGCACCGTCTGCGCGGGGCAGGCGACGTTGGTGCAGAACAGCTCTCGGCTGTTGCCCTGCTCGGTCACCGGCTGCTCGCAGGAGGGGCAGACGGTGGGCGGCACGATCTCGTGCTCCTCCCCCGTGCGTTTCGAGGCGTCGAGCACGCCCGCCACGAACGGGATCACATCGCCCGCGCGGCGCACCAGAACCGTGTCACCGACTTTGATGTCGCGGGCGCGGATCACCTCTTGATTGGCCAGCGTGGCCTTGGTGACCGTGGTGCCGCCGACGAATACCGGCTCCAGCCAGGCGACCGGGACGATCTTGCCGGTCTTGCCCACATCCCAGATCACCTCGCGCAGCAAGGTGGTCTTCTCCTCGGCGGCGAACTTGAACGCGAGCGCGCCGCGCGGAGAGTTCGAGCGAGTTCCCGCTGCCGCGTAGGCATCTCGGTCGGCCAGGCGCAGGACCGCGCCGTCGAGGTCGTAGTCCAGATCGTTGCGACCCTGTTCGATCGCGGTGATTGCCGCTTGCGCCTGCTCGGCGTCGGCGCAGTGCCGCATCTGCGCACCCGCGATCCCGAGTGCCCGCAGCCCCTCCTCCAGATCGACGGCGGCTTCCCCGGTCGAGCTGTCCAAGTCGAACCCGAAGAACTGCAAGCGCCGCTCGGCGACCGTGGCCGGATCCTTCGCGCGCAGTGTGCCCGCCGCCGCGTTGCGCGGATTGATCAGCGGCTTGTCCGGATGCGCCGTGTTGTAGGCGACGAAGGTGGAACGCAGCATCACCGCCTCACCACGCACCTCCACCCGGCCCGGGACCTCGATCCGGTCCGGAACACCGTCGACCAGCGCGCGGACCAGCATGGTGACGTCGTCGCCGGTGGTGCCGTCGCCCCGGGTCACGGCCCGCGCCAGCCGTCCGTCCTCGAAGACCAGGGACAGGGACAGACCGTCGAGCTTGGGCATCACCACGACCGACTGGCCGGGGAAGCGGTTGAAGAACGCCACGACCTGCTCCGGCTTGGTCGCCTTCTCCAGCGACAGCATCGGACGCGCATGCCGGATCGGGGCGTGCAGCACCGCGGGCGCACCGACCTGCTCCAGCGGATTCGGGTCCGGCGTCAGGTCGGGATGCGCCGCGAGCAGGCCCCGCAACTCGTCCTCGATCGCGTCGTACTCGGCGTCCGCGACCAGCGGCGAGCCCTGATAGTAGGCGTCGCGCAGCGCCACGATGCGGTCCGCGAGCTCTTGGATGTGTTCCCCAGTTTCCACAAGACCAGACGCTACTCACACCCACCGACACCTGTCGCGACCAGTGCGACCAGCATTTTGGACTCTGAAATACAAAACGTGCTAGCGTCGGATTCATGGGCAGACCACGGGCATTCGACGAGAACGCCGTCCTCGATGCGGCGGCGGGCCAATTTCGGGTGTTCGGGTTCGGTGACAGCTCGACCGAGCGGCTGTGTGAAGTCGCCGGTGTGCGGCGGAGCAGCTTGTACAACGCGTTCACCTCGAAGGAGGAGCTGTTCGTGCAGGCGCTGCAGCGGTATCTGTCGGTGGTGGACGAGGCGCAGGGGGCGGTTCTCCGCGACGAGAGCCGCGACGGGCGGGAACGGCTGGAGGCGCTGGCCGGGCTGGTGCTGGCAGAGGAGCGGGCGGCCGCGCGGCAGGGACATGCGGCGGGCTGCATGGTCGTCGGCGCCTATATGACTCCCGGGCTCCGC
The DNA here is from genome assembly GCF_015355755.1 of Nocardia sp. XZ_19_385. NCBI lineage: Bacteria > Bacillati > Actinomycetota > Actinomycetes > Mycobacteriales > Nocardiaceae > Nocardia > Nocardia sp. XZ_19_385. Next base: position 603,047 of record NZ_JACVEE010000003.1, on the reverse strand, counting down.
GAACGCGACGAGCGGATAGCTCGGGCTCTGGACGACCAGTGGGAGCGGCGATTGGCGTTGCTGGCACAGGTGATTCGATCCGGCCAGGCCGATGGCAGCTTGCGCTCCGATGTCCACGCCGACGACGGCGCTTTGCTGGTGGTGACCGCGATCTCCGGGCTTCGAGTCATCGCACAGGCGGGGGCCGCGCCCGACCGGCTCGAGCGAGTGTTCGCCCTGGGGCTGCGGCCCCTGCTCACTATGTAGTTGCTATCCGATTCCACACGTGCACAGGAGTTTCGATGACTACCACTCTCACCGATCAGCGCATCGCGATCATCCGCCGCGCCTTCGAGCTCATCGATGCGGGCGATCCCGCGTTGCTCGATTTCTACACCGACGATGTGGAGCTGTTCTTTCCGAAATTCGGTGTCGGACAAGGTAAGCAGGACATGGCCGAGTTCGCGCGGCGGCTCTGGGCCGACCTATCGACCCTCGAGCACGATATCGACGGGCTGGACTTCATGGTCGCCGGTGACCGGATCATCGTCGAAGGCCGGGAATGGGGTACCACCGACGACGGGCGCCACTGGCCGGACCAGCGCGTCTCGACCGGCCGTTTCTGCAACGTCTTCACCTTCCGCGGCACCCTCATCAGCGCGGTCCACATCTACGTCGACCCGGACTTCACCAGCAGCCACGAACAGAAAGTTCAGCAGCTCCACCGCGCAGCCACGAACTGAGTCACTCGTTTTCGGTGACGGTGGTGTCCGGGTGCCGGCGGCTGGTGTCGGGCTTGACGAAGTGTCCCGTGATCGCGGACCGATCGCGCCGGTCACTGCCGTCGTGCGGTTCGTCCTCGCCGAGGGTGGTCTTCGGATTCTCGGCGGCCGTCTCCTCGGTGACGTATTCGCCGGTCTCGGCGGAGCGGTGATTCTTCTCGGCCATGGTTTCTCCTCTGTTCTGTTTCCGAATACCGCGGAACGTGTCAGCGAAACTCCTGGACGCTCGGTCGTGCGTTATCGTCGAGTGGAGCGTCCAGCGCTGACCTGTTGTGAATGCCAGGGAGGAATTGTGGACATAACCGACCTGATCCTCGACGACCACCGGGAGCAACGGCGGTTGTTCGCGATCCTGGAACAGATCGACCGCTCGGAAACCGGCGTGCTGTCCGCGATCTGGGACCGGCTCGCGTCCTTCCTCGAATTGCACGCGCTGGCGGAGGAGGAGATCTTCTACCCGGCGCTGCTGCAGGTGGGCATCGCGGCCCGGCGCAAGGACGGGGTGGAGGAGGAGACTCTCGACGCCATCCACGACCACAACGAGATCCGGGACGCGATCGCCGAGGTGGCACGGCATCAGGTGGGCACCGACCAGTGGTACGCGGCCGTCGCGGCAGCGAACCTGGCCAACAGCGATCACATGGCCGAGGAAGAACGAGAGGGCCTCACCGACTTCCGCCGCCTGGCCGCCCTGTCGCGCCGCCACCAACTCGCGGTCACCTTCGCCGCCTTCGAGGCGCGCAACTTCGCCGGGGTCGAGCCGGTCGACAAGGATCCCGAAGGCTACGTCCGCGCGGAAGAAAGCAAGCTGCCGACCATCGCGCCCGGTTCGCTCAGTGTCGGCAGCTTGAAGCGGAAATGACCCCGGGTACAGCCGCCGTAACCACTTGACTCGCAACCACACTGAACCAACGAACTACCGAACTTGTTGTACCGCTGCTGGATTCGCCGGGCTGTCGAGACAATGGATGGCGAGGCCGCGTTCGCCCGGACGGACATGGGGGCGTAGGTCGTGGGTAGCGGTGTAGTCGCCGCCGCGCAGCGACCGGTAGCGGATGGGCGGCTCGGTGCTGACGGCGTCCAGACGTGAGGTCAGCGCGTCGGCGCAGTTGCGATAGGTGGCGGCGTCGACGTGATTGGCGCTGCTGATGAGATGCGGACGCAGCGGCAGCATGCCGGTGTAGTGGGCAGTGCCGTGTAGCAGTGGCCAGAGGATGTCGTCGATATCCCCGCTGATCCCGCGCGGGCCCAGCGCATCAGCACGGTCACCGGCGGTGACGATGGGCAGCAGACGTCGACCGGCCAGGCCACCGTCGCCGTACTTGCGGACCTTCCCGTCCTGGTCACGGACGCCGAACGCGAACCCGTTGGTGAAAACGCGGTCGAACCAGCCCTTCAGAATCGCCGGCATGCCGTACCACCAGAGCGGGAATTGGATGATGACCGTGTCGGATTCGGCCACAAGCTGCTGTTGCCGCGCGACATCGGCGGGCAGCGTGGCCTGCAAGGTCGCGTGGCGCTGGCGATCGGAGAACGTCTCCCCGCTCGAACCGATGGTGTCGGCTTCGCTCAGCACGGGGTTCCAGTTCGTCGCGTACAGGTCGACATCGGCCACCGAGTGCCCGGTGTCCCGGAGATGTTCTACACCGTGCCGGTACAGCGAATGGCTGAGCGAGCCGGGATCGGGATTGGCGATGACCCACAGGATTGATCCGGAAGAAGTCATAGGGCTACTTTCGTATCTAGTCCCGATAATGCCAAGTACTGACATTCTCAGCACATAGTGACAAAAATGTAAGTGACCAGGTAGGAGCCCTGACATGCGCAAGCAAGTAGAAACCGCGCTGGCTGTCTGCCCCGTCGAAGTCGCCGTCTCGGTCCTCGGTGGCGCGTGGAAACTGACCATCGTCAAGAACCTGCTCGACGGTCGCCGCAGATTCGGCGAGCTCGGCCGCATGGTCGGCCCGGTCAACCCGCGCGTCCTGACCCGCCAGCTGCGCGAACTCGAAGCCGACGGACTCGTCGACCGCACCGTCTACCCCGAGGTACCGCCCCGAGTCGAGTACTCGCTCACCGAACTGGGAGCCTCCCTCGCACCCGCCGTGGTGTGGCTGAACCAGTGGGGCGCCACCTACGCCACAACGGTCGGAAACACCTCAGCCGAGGGCGACAACGCCGGGTAGAGGCGCACTAGTTCCGGGCAGCGCGCAGGAGGCGTAGCTGGCCGATTTCGGCGGCGTTCTTCATCAACTCGGCGTTCACCCAGGCGGCCGTGTGGGCGACAGACTTGTCGGGGTCCTGCCACGGAAATGTCGCCGGCGCATCGAGGTCGGCTTCGCTGATCTCATCGAGGATCTCCAACCACTGGGTGCGCAGGTCGCGCAGCCAGTCGATCGCGGCCGGTCCGGGTCCTGGCCAGGTGATTTCAGAACGGTCGTGCGGCGGATGTCGGCGCAGGTGGTCGATGGTGACGGTCCACCACCATCCGATGTGCCAGCTGAGCCAGCCGATGGTGGGGACCGGGATCGGGTCGGGTTCGGAATCGGCCCAGTCCGGCACCCAGGTGCCGGTGTCGTCCTGGTGCAGGGTCCAGCACAAATCCGCTGGCTCCCAGAGGAAGTCGGCTGTTTCCAGTCGCTCGAGGTGGTATTCGAACAGCGACCAGACCAGGTCGAACTGCCAGCGCAGGAGGGCGGAACGCGACGTATCCATAGGCCGCATCCTGCCTGGCGCCGCCGGGGTCGCCAATCGATTTACTGCTCCGGCGGCGGTGCCGTTTCGCCGGACTGTTCCAACGCTTGTTCGAGCTCGTTGCGCAACCGGGCCGCGGTCTGTTCGTCTCCGGCGTCCTCGGCGGTGGTGATGTCCTGGTGGAGCTGGGCGATGATGTCTCGCATAGTCATGTTCCCTAACCTCCTGTCGTGGATCTCCCGCTTGCTGGGATAGCCGGTTGATCTAGAGGGAAACCCCGTCCAGCTCGCTACCGATTACTTCCGCGCAGAAATCCCGTCCTCTCAATATGCGCGAATTGATTCTGCAGATGATGGTGTCGGTGGACGGGATGGCCGAGGGGCCCGAGGGAAATCTGGACTGGATCGAAGTCGACGACCCAGATCTCGATCAGTACCTTTCCGGCCTGCTGGATAGCGTGGATGCCCAGATCTTCGGGCGGGTGAGTTATGAACTGCTCGGTGAGTACTGGCCGGAGGCCGAGCGCAATCCCGCGACCCCGGGCGACAAGATGTTGGCGCCCAAGGTGAATGGGCTGCCGAAGCTTGTCGTCTCCCGGCAGCAACGCGATCTGGCTTGGCAGCCTGCGACCCGGGTCGGCGGCGATCTCGCCGGGGAGATCGGAGCCCTCAAGGCGCAGCCGGGCAAGCCGCTGATCTTGTTCGCCGGACTCGGTACCGCCCGGGAGTTCATGCGGTTGGACCTGATCGACGAATACCGGCTGCTGGTCTTTCCGGTAGTCCTGGGCGGTGGTCGGCCACTGTTCGCTGACGGGCCGCGCCGCGATCTGCGCCTGATCGAGACTGTTCCGTTCGGGCGGTCGGGTGTGGTGCTGCAGCGCTACCGCACGAGGTGAGTGGTCATGCGGCCGGCAGATGCAGGGCGAGCACCGCGGTGTCGTCGGTGACGCCGGATCCGAGGGAATCGAGCAGATCCGATACCGCGGCGATAGTGCCGGTGGCCGAAGCCGGAGCCAGCGCGCGGGCGAAGTCGAGGAGCTTGGCCTCGCCGTACCATCCGTCGGCGGTGCGGGCCTCGGTGATTCCGTCGGTGTAGAGCAGCAGTGTGTCGCCGGGCTCCAGCGTGCAGGTGCGGGTGATGATGGCGGCGTCGGGCAGGACGCCGATCAACTGCCCGCCGGGAGTTGGCAGATAGTCGGCGGAACCGTTGCCGCGCAACAGGATCGCCGGAGGATGCCCACCGGACGCCAGCGTAACCGTGGCCCGGGGCTCGTCGGGATCGAGGACGAGCTGGCCGTAGAGCACGGTGCAGAACCGCGGGGTCCCCGGTTGCGCGTCGCGCACCATGACGGTGTTGAGATGAGTCAGGACCGCGGCGGGCTCGGGGTCGTGGACCGCGGCGGCACGCAGCGTGTACCGCGCCTGCGAGGTCATGATCGCGGCGTCGACGCCCTTGCCGCACACGTCGCCGAGGAAGAAACCCCACACGCCCGGGGAAATCGGGAACAGATCGTAGAAGTCGCCGCCGACCTCTTCGGTGGAGGCGGCGTGGTAGTGCGCGGCGACCTCCATGCCCGGGACCGGTTCCAGCGCCGGGGGTAGCAGGGTGCGTTGCAGGGTCGCGTTCAGACGTTGTAGGCGTTCGCGCTCCCGGTCGGCTTCCCGGCGGGCGCGCAGCAGTTCCACTTCATAGGCCCGGCGGTCACGGGCGTCGAAGACGGTGCTGCGGATCAGCAGCGGCTGTCCATCGGCACCCGTGGTCACCCGCGATGTCACCAGCACCGGTAGTCGCTCGCCGTCGGCGGTCCGCATCTCCAGCGCGATGCCACTGATCTGACCCTGCATCCGCAGCAGCGGCGCGAAATGCGTTTCGTGGTAGATGCGTCCGCCGACGGTCAGCAGGTCGCTGAAAGAGCGTTTGCCCACCAGGTCGTCGCGCCGGTATCCGAGCCAGTCCAGCAGCGTGGTGTTCACCTTCGCGATGCGCCCGTCCAGCAGCGTCGACAGGTACCCGCACGGTGCGTTCTCGTAGAGATCCTCGACGTCGTCCTCCAGGAGTGCCGCGAACTCCGCATGTTGCTCCGGATCGTTAGCGCGGCACATCATCATCACAAACTACTGATGAAGTCGGCGATTTCGGCGGCGGTCTCCTCGGGGGCGGCCAGTTGCGGGCAGTGCCCGGTCGCGGTCAGGGTTACCAGGCGGCTGCCGGCGATGCGGGAACGGACGAACTCGCCCACCTCCGGCGGCGCGATCGCATCGTTGGAGCATTGCGCGACCAACGTCGGCACCGGCACCGCGGCCAGGTCCTCGCGGTTGTCGGACAGGAAGGTGACGCGCGCGAAGACCCGCGCGATCTCGGGATCGGTGCGGCAGAAGCTGCTCTCCAGCTCCTCGGCCAGCTCGGGGCGGTCCGGATTACCCATGATCACCGGCGCCATCGCGCCGGACCAGCCCAGATAGTTGGCGTCCAGCGACTCGAGCAGTTCGCCGATGTCGGCGGCGCTGAAGCCACCGCGGTACCCGGTCTCGGGGTCGTCGAGGAAGCACGGGCTCGGCGCCAGCAACACCAGACCCCGGAACAGCTCCGGCTCCGCCGCCACGGCCAGCACACCCATCATCGCCGCCACCGAATGCCCGACCAGCACCACCGGACCCAGCCCGACCGCGCGGCACACCTCCCGGATGTCCTCGGCGTAACCCGCCAGAGTGGAATACCGTTCCGGATCCCACGCCGAAAGATCCGACTTGCCCGAACCCACGTGATCGAAAAGCACCACGGTGAAACGCTGCTCCAAGATCGGCACCACGAGCCGCCACAGGTTCTGGTCACAACCGAACCCGTGCGCCAGCACCACCACCGGCGCACCGGCCGGTCCTGAGATTGTTACCCGGTTCCTGCTCATCACGTCGCCCACGGTTTTCATCCTTGCACTGCGTCGTGCGGCAGGATCGAAGACGGCCCGTTTCGCATTGCCCTCGGCGGTCACCGAGCGCCGCGGAGATCAGTGGCGGCAGAGCCATTCGGTGCCGTAGTGCGCGGCGTCGCCGCCCTCGAGGTGGACCCACTGGCCGTCGCCTTCGCACGGCGCGCCCGCGACCGGGCCGGAGTTCTGCGGGCTGGTCGTGGTGGGTTCGACTGCGGGAGTGGTGGTTTCGGGGCCCGCGCCGTGGTTGGGGTTGGTGCAGATCGTGCCCTCGCACGGGACCCAGGTGCCGTCACCGTTGGGGTTCGGGATGGCGTCGGGGCCGATGTAGCTGCCGCGCGGGCAGCCCGGGTCCTGGTTCTTCGCGCAGTACTCGGGGCTCAGATTGTTTCCGGTGGAGCCGTCGGCGCCGGTCTGGCCGGGGCTGGTGGTCGGCTGCGCAGGCGCTGTCGTCGTCGTGGCCGAGGACGCGGGGGTCGTGACCGGGACCGTGGTCCTGAAGGTGGTGCTCGGCTTCGGTGACGGTTCGGAATCGTTCGAGCACGCCGCGGCGCCTCCGATGAGGGCCACTCCCGCCAGGACTGCGAACAAGCGCTGCATTACTGCTCCTCTTCTCGATCCGGCCATCGGTAACTGCAAAGTTGCCATAACTCTGCCGTACGGAGGGGCAAATCCGGGGCGGAACACGACGGCGCGCCGACAACCCGCGATCGTCGAGGTCAACGCAGGTGCGATGTGTCGTTCAGCAATCGAAGCGAGGCATTCCCATTTCCGTCGTAGGCCACCTCCGAGACCGAAGCTGCGGCCAGTTCCATCCGGAACAGTGCTGCGGGTGGTGCGCCGAGCGCCAATCGGACCAGCGTCCGCAGTGGCGCGACGTGCGAGACGACCAGCACCGTCTGTCCCTGGTACCGAGCCAGCAGTTTGTCCCGCGACAAGGCAACCCGGCGCGTCACCGAATCGAGCGACTCGCCTGTGCCACCCGGCACCGCCGCAGGCGACTCCAACCACGCTGCGAACTCGACTGGGTAACGCTCGCGTACCTCGGCGAACGTAAGTCCTTCCCACACACCGAAATCCGCCTCGAGCAATCCCTCGTCGATCCGGAGCTGGAGGCTCAGCCGGCGTGCGGCCGCCGCGGCGGTCTCCCGGCATCGGCGCAGCGGCGACGAAACGACCGCATGCACCGCGCCGCGCGCCGCGAGCAGCTCCGCGGCGGCTTCGGCCTGCCGCCGCCCGATTTCCGACAGAGCCGGGTCGGAGCCCCCGCTGCCCGAAAGCCGCTTCTCCGCCGTCAGCGCGGTCTCGCCGTGCCGCAGCAGTAGCAGCGTCGTAGGGATCTCCGACCCGGACATCATGCGCCGGTATCGGCCTTCGTAACCAGGTAATTGCCGAGCACCAGGTAATCGATTTCCGTGCCCAGGAAGCAGTTCAGCGCGTCGGCCGGAGAGCAGACGATCGGCTCCCCCGCCACGTTGAACGAAGTGTTGATCAGGCACGGGACGTCGGTCAGCGCGGTGAATCGGCGCAACAGGTCCGCCAATCGCGGGGTGTCCGCCTCGGTGATCGTCTGCACCCTGGAGGTGCCGTCCACATGGGTCGCGCCCGGGATCACGTCGTGGAACTCCGGCCGCACCGGGAAGACGAAAGTCATGTACGGCGAACGGGTTTTGCGTCCCATCTCGAAGATCCGCGGCGCGTCCGCTTCGAGCACGATCGGCGCGAACGGACGAAACGGCTCGCGGTGTTTGACCCGGGTGTTGATGACATCCTTGATATCCGGGAACTTCGGGTTGGCGAGGATGCTGCGGTGCCCCAAAGCCCGTGGGCCGTGCTCGATCCGGCCCTCGTACCAGCCGATGACGACCTTCTCGGTGAGCAGTTTCGAGACTTGATCGACGATTTCGTCGTCGCTCAGCCGCGTCCATCCCACTCGATCGCTGAACTCCCGCAGGCTCTGTTCGATCGCCGAATCGTCGTACTCCGGTCCGAGATAAGGAGTTACGCGTGGCACGGATTTCTGCTGGCCGTCGTTGTCCGGGTGGTTCATCCAGGCGTAGACCGCAGCGCCCAGCACAACACCGGTATCGCTGGCACCGAAACTCACGTCCATATCGTCGAACCGCGAGCCCTCGAACAGCGGAGTGTTGTTGAGGCAGTTCAGCGCCACGCCACCTTCGAACAGCAAGTGACCCAAATCCGTCTTGGCTTCCAGTGCGCGAAGTTGGTGGCGGGTCACGACATTCAGCATTTCCTGCGCCGCCGCGGCCACCCGGGCCTGATATTCGAGGGTGGCTTGGAACGGACCGAAATACTCCTCGAAGAGGGAGTCGAGACTACGCGGATTGTCCGTTTGGAGGGGCTGACGGAAGGCGTATCGCCCATCGGGGTGTAGCTCGACGAAGTCCTCGACGAATGGATTCGGGACCGGCGGCGCCGCATATCCGGAGAGGCCCATCACCTTGTATTCGTCGTTGTTGGGCACGAATCCCAGGAACCGCGTGATCGCGCTGAACAGGATGCCGATCGAGTATTCCGCGCCGATCGCCGTCTCGCCGAAGACCCGGATCCGCCCGTCCCGGATTTCACCCATCAGCGTCGCAAGCACCTCGGCGCGACCGTCACTGACGAGGAACGCGCTGTCCTTCATCCCGGCCACGTAATAGCCAGTCATCGCGTGGGCGAAGTGGTGCGGCACGAACACCACCTTGGCCGGATCCGGCGTGAATCCGGTGCGCGCGGCGAAGTCGGCGAGGATCGCTTCGTGGCTGACGACCTCGGTGTACAGCTTGCCGATGTTGTGCAACAGGTCCAGCTTCGGCCTGGGCGGTATCGGCGCACCCACGATTCCCGACAGCATCTCGTCCAGCACTTGGGCGGAGAAGTCGAAAGGGATGGCGATCAGGTCGATGTCGGAGAATTGCAGTCCCGCCTGGTCGAGACACCACCGCACCGAGTTGACCGGGAAGTCGGTGGTCTTCTTGTCCCGGTTGAGCCGCTCCTCTTCCACGGCCGCGACCAGCTCGCCGTCCACCAGCAGCGCGGCGCCCGCGTCGTGGCCGAGCAGGTAGTGCTTGTCGATGCCGACCGCGCCGAAGTGTTCAGCGAAGACTTCCGAGACGCGTGTGAATCCGTTGCACCCCAAGACGATCATGACGATTTCCTTCTTTGTCGAGCACGAGGTCGCGGACGATCTCCCCGGCGGCAGGCGCTTGACACAGACCCTGGCCGGAGAATCCTGCCGCGTAGAGGAAGGGGCGGGCGGGGTCGCGGCCGATGAAGGCCATCCCGTCCGGGCTGACGTCGAGGTCGCCGCTCCAGCCGTGCTCGAGGCGGCGACCGGCGAGTGCCGGGTAGGTGGCGCCGAGCTGGTGCGACACCCGCTCCAGCCACGCTTCCCGGGATTCTTCCGGACCTGGGCGGCCCATCCCGACCAGGATGCGCTCGCCCCAGCTGCGAATCCGCAGACCGGACGGGTCCAGGGTCATCGGCAACGTGGGGACGTCGGCGGGCGAGTCCGCGAGGAGCATCTCGACCGGGTAGGTGGTCACCGGAAGGTGCACACCGGCGGTGGCCGCGACCGACCCTGCCCACGGGCCAGCCGCACAGACGATGGCGCCCGCACGGATGCTGCCCGCGGGAGTGTGGACTTGCCCGTCGGGATCGATGCCGGTGACGGGCGTTTCCGTGTGCAGGACGGCACCGGCCTGCTGAGCGGCGGTGGCGTAACCGCGCACGATAGCGGCGGGGTCGCAGGCGTAGGCCTCCGGCGACCAGGCCGCCGCCACGATGGCGGACTCGTCAACCAGCGGATTGAATTGTGCTGCCGCAGTGGGTGTTACGAGTTCGACCTGCACTCCTGCGGCCCGCTGCTGAGCATGCGTCCGCCGGAACTCCGCCACCTGGTGTTCTTCGGTGAACAACACCAGAAGACCGATTCGCTGCAGGCCCAGGTCGATTCCGGTCCGCTCGGCGAAATCGTGATACGCCGCCGCACTCCGGACGGCCAGGCTGCTGATCAGGGAGTTGCCGGGAAAGTAGGTCCGGACGACGCCCGCGGTGGTCCCGGACGATCCCGATCCGAGCGCACCGCGCTCCAGCAGGACCGTGCCGACCCCGGCCTCGGCGAGCCGGCACGCGATCGACGTGCCGATCACTCCCCCGCCGATGACCAGGACGTCGGTGCGTTCGGGCAACGAGCTCACGACTGATGGCCTGCTTGCGCGGGCTGCAGCTGACGCAGGTGGTCGCCGGCGTCCCACGGATACAGGTGCAGGTTCCAGCCGCCCAGGCAGTTGACGTAGAGCGCGAGTTGGCTGGCGACGGACAGGAAATCGTCGCGGTCGAGCTGGTCGAGGCAGGCCAGGAACCGCTCGGTGAAGCTCCACAGCTGCTCCAGGCCGCAGTAGCCCAGGAACTCGGCCGGTAGGCCGACCAGCAGGCGGGCCATGTGCCGCAGCGACTCCATCGGCATGTCCTGAACGGCGGCCCGGACCAGGCCACCATAGGTGGCGTACCCCAGCGGGCGAGTTTCACCGTTGACGAACAACAACGTGGGCAGCACCGTCTCGAAACTGCCTGCACCGGAAGGGATCAGGCCGCGGTGCAGATCGGCGAGCTCCGGCGGTTCGGTCAGCCAGGCCCGCTCGGTCGCGGTGTACACGTCGTGGATGAGCCGGTTGGCGTCCGGATCGGCGGCGATCAGATGCGGGATCCGGTGGCCGCCCGCCATGCCTGACTTGCGGACCTCCGCCACGATCGGCTGCTTCGTCGAATAGACCGAATCCCAGATCGCCTGCCCGGCTTCGCGCAGCGCCGGTAGGTCCTCGGTCCGGATCCGGCCTACCGGAGAGGCTGGCATCGGTTCGGTCAGCGTCCCGTATTTGATGCCCAGATGCTGTAGAGCGGAACAGAATACGGTGCCATCGGGGGCTTCGCGCCGATCCGGGATGCGGGTGGAGGCGGGCAGATGCAGCAGCGACGGGATCGGCGCGACGTGATACAGATGCTGTCCGGCTACCAGCGCGTGGCCCTGCAGACTCTGGTAGGGCAACGCCTCCCACAGCGCGTCGGCCAGTTCGGGGTTGCGACCGTCGAGTTCGGCGGTCACGGTGAGACCCAGTTCGGGCCAGGCGATCTCGAGTTGCCGGCTCTGCGACGTCTCGGTCAAGGTTGTCTCCTTCGTTCGAGGGGAGGTTGCGGCTACCACTGCTGTGCGAAGAAGTCCCGGATGGCGTCGGTTTGCTTGGCCATCATGGCGATGATCGTCTCGACGACTTCGGTGTCGGCGTCCTCGGCGATCGTCAGCTCCCGGGTCCAATCGAAGAAGCAGCGGTACGGATCGTTGGTGATCTGCCGGACGCGAATGGTGGCGAGGTAGCGCTGCACGCCCATCGTCGGCTCGATGGAACGGTAGGACTGGGAACGCTCGACCTCGTTGCGCCCGCAGACCTCCTGCTGGACCAGGCCGCCGCTGAAGGCCAGCGTGAAGTTGTAGAGCGACGGAACCCGTTCGGGCGAACCGTCTCCGACCCAGTGCACGTCCTCGGCCGCCGGTCCGGACACGATCGACACCACCTGCAGGGCATCGCGGACAACGGTCCACACGGTGTCCGGATCGGCGTCGATGATCGTCGAGTCGTACATCGTGTGCTTCCGCTGTATCGCCACGCGAACTCCTTGTCCAGCAAGGGAATTCCCTTGCTACGTCTCAACCTGCCGGAGCGAGTACACAGCCGATCGGGTGCCGGCGGCCAGGGATGGAAGGCACGAAAACGGTCCCGCGGCGTGCCGGGCATTTCGTAGACACCTATAACGGCACAGTCGTATTGCATTGGGCCATACTCGGTTTCGTCTTCAGTCAGTGAACTGATCTTGAACATCTTTGAATGGCAACGCGTTTCGAGAGGACCGTTCATGACCGAGCACAACGGCGCGGAATTCGTGCGGGAGATGATGCGGTGGCATTTCAGCCCGGAGACCGGATCTCCGTTCTGGTTGAAGCGGGCCGAGACGCTCGACTTCGATCCGCTCACCGATATCCGGGATTTCGACGATCTCGCCCTGTTTCCCAATGTGGTGGACGAGCTGCGCGATGTCGGTGTCCGCGAGCTGATTCCGCAGGGCTACGGCGCGGAGCACCGGGCCAGCGTCTACGAAAGCGGCGGCACCACGGGCGAACCCAAGCGGGTGATGTTCACCGCCGAGTGGCAGCGGCGCAGCGTCGCCTGGTTCAGCGAACGCCTGGACGCGCATGGGGTGCCGCGAAATGTGGACTGGCTCAGCGCGGTTCCGAGCGGACCGCACAATGTCGGAGCGATGGCGGTCGATACCGCTGCCGCCCGCGGCGGGCTGCATTTCGGCATCGACCTGGACCCGCGCTGGGTGAAGAAGCTGATAGCGGACGGCCGGATGGACATGGCCGGCCGCTACACCGACCATCTGATCGAGCAGATCGGCTATATCCTGACCGGCCAGGATGTGGGCGTACTCTTCGCCACCCCGCCGCTGCTGGAGCGCCTGGCCCAGCACGACGACCTGGTCGAGCTGGTGAACCGGAAGATCCGCACGATCATCTGGGGCGGTACCCATCTGGACGCCGACACCCGAGATCTGTTGCGCGACGAGGTGTTTCCGAATACCAAGCTGGTCGGCGGGTACGGCAGCACGATGATGCTGGGGACCTCGGTGGAGCGCCCCGGACTCGGAGACGATGAGCCGTGCGTGTTCGACTCGTTCGCTCCGTACACGACGTTCCGGGTGATCGACGCCGACACCGGCCGCGTCGTTCCCTACGGCGAGCGTGGACAGGTGGTCGTGCACCACCTGAGCCGAACAGCGTTGCTGGTCAACAACATCGAGCGGGACTTCGCGACCCGGATCGCCCCGGTAGGCGGCGGTTTCGGTGATTCCGTCGCGGACGTCGCCCCGGTGGCGTCCTTCAGCGGCGCCGCGGTGATCGAGGGCGTGTACTGATGTTGTCCCTGGATGTGCTGGGCCCCGGCGGCCCCTATCGTTCCCGCCGCTTGGAGACGATCCAGGACCTCACCGGGAACCCGGTCGCCACTCTGAGTCTCGCGCCTTCGCTCTATGTGGTCCGCGCGATGCAGGCACTGCATCGGGCACCGGAGCTGCCCCTCGACGCGCGGATCGCGGCATTCGCGGAGGCGGGCCGGGCCTTCGCCACCCAGCCGGTCGCGGGCCTGACTCCGGCGGAATATCAGCACACCGTCAGCGCTGTCACCGGCATTCCGATCACGGTGGTGCGCAACGCAACCGATGAGATCGCGCGGGCGGTCGAGCGGATCCAGGACAGCGTGCGGAAGGCCCGCCCCGCCGGGGCTGTCGGTTCGTGGCGCGATCCGTTGACTCTGGGCGGCGAGGCGGTGTGGACGCGGCGCGGTGAGGTGTTCGCCGTGCACGCCGCGGGCAATCATCCTGCGGTGCATCAGGGTTGGCTCGATGCCCTCGCGCTCGGCTATCGGGTCGCGGTGCGTCCGTCCCGGCGTGAGCCGTTCACACCGCACCGGCTGATCACCGCTCTGCGCGAGGCCGGGTTCGGCGATCGAATCTTGTTGCTGCCCACCGATCACACGGTGGCCGGCGACATCCTCCGGCACGCCGACCTCGGAATGGTGTACGGCGGTGACGATGTCGTGCGCAAATACGCGGGCGACCGGCGCGTCCTGCCGCAGGGCCCCGGACGCTCCAAGATCCTGCTCACCGCCGAAACCGCCTGGGAGCCAATCCTCGACACCCTCGTGGAGTCAGTCAGCGGCGGGGGCGGTGTCGGCTGCGTCAACGCCACCGGCATCCTCGTCGAAGGCGACCCCTCCCCCGTCGCTGCCGCGCTCGCCGAACGTCTCGCCGCCCTGCCCAGCCTGCCCGCGGCCGACGAACGCGCGGTCCTGCCGGTAGCGCCGATCGGCCTGGCCCGGCGCTGGGACCAGCATCTACGGCAGCGGGCCGCGGGGACCAAGGCATGGCTCGGCGGTGACGGAATCGTCGACGACCTCGGCGATGGCAGCGCTGTCCTCCGGCCGGCCGTCCATCAGCTCGACAGTCCCTTCGCCGAACAGCTCGGCCTCGAACTGGGCTTCCCCTGCGCGTGGGTCGCGCCGTGGGACCGCGCGGCCGGAATCCCGCCGCTGCGCGACACTCTCGTGCTCACCGCCGTCACCACCGACGCCGAGCTGATCGACCAGCTGGTCGCCGAGCCGACCATCGCCAACGTCTACCTCGGTGACCATCCGACGCCGTGGATGGCGCCGGGCCTCCCGCACGACGGGTATCTCGGCGAGTTCCTGATGCGGACCAAGACTGTTCTGCGCTGACCGGCAAGACAGTTCAGGCGGCCTGGCAGGCATCGGGGTCGCCCGCGCCTGGCGACGGCGCAGCGCCCATGATGGTGTCCAGGGCCGCGCGGGCGGCTAGCAGATCGGCGACCGCCTGGTCGATCCGGTCCCGTTCGCGTTGCAGGCCCGGCAGCAGATCCGGACAGGCCGGCGCCAGCGTTCCGTCGGCGTCGACCATGCAGGGCAGTACCGCGGCGATGGTCTGGGTGTTCAGGCCCGCGGCCAGGAGGGTGCGAATGTTGCGCACCGTGTGGACATCGTCATCGCAATACTCGCGGTAGCCGCTGGGCAGACGCGCAGGCTGGAGCAGGCCTTGCTCCTCGTAGTAGCGCAACATCCGCACGCTGACGCCGGTACGGGTGGACAGGTCTCCGATACGCATGTGCGGCTCCCCACAGAGCTTCGAGTTGACTCTCACATCGATGTCAGACTTTAGCTTGGGTCGCATGACAGCTCAGCAATCAATCAACCAGCAGGACAACGACATCACCCTCGTAGGGATAGGACCCATGGGGGTGGCACTGGGCGAGGCATTGGTGCGGAAAGGCCACACGCTCACGGTCTGGAACCGCACTCCGGAAAAGCCGACGGCCTCGTCGCCCTCGGCGCGCGGCGCGCTCGCACCGTGGCCGAGGCGGTCAGCGCCAGTCCGATCACGATCATGTGCCTCAACGACTACGACACCATGTACCGGGTCTGCGACTCCGCCACCACCGCGCTGGCAGGGCGCGTGCTGATCAACCTCAACTCCGGGACGCCGAACGAGGCGCGCGCCGCGCTCGAATGGGCGAGCGAGCACGGCATCGGCTACCTCGACGGCGCCATCATGGTGCCGCCGCCGCTGGTCGGCGAACCCGGCGCGGTCTTCCTCTACAGCGGCGACCGCAACCTTTTCGACCAGCACAGCCCGGCCTTGTCGAGCCTGGGCGACCCCCGCTATCTCGGCACGGATGCCGGATTGGCGGTGCTCTACAACACCGCGCTGCTCGAAATGATGTACGCGACCCTCAACGGCTGGCTGCATGCCACCGCCCTGGCCGATTCCGCGAACATACCGGCCGCCGAGTTCGCCGAGCTGGCGCTGGGCTGGTTCATGCCGGCCGTGCTCGATCCCGCTGCCCTGGCGCCGCGGGCCGCGTCCCTGGATGCCGCGGACTACCCGGGCACCCTGGGCACGCTGCAGATGAATCTCAATGCGCTGCACCACATCACCCGCACCAGCGAGGAGCAGGGCGTTCACTCGGCGCAGCCGCGGCTGATGCAGGAGATCGCCGAACGCGCGATCGCCGCGGGCCACGGCGCGGAGAACTACTTCTCCGTCTACGAGATGTTCAAGAAGCCGGACCGTGGCTGAGCGCGGCGGCGTCGTAGACGGGTCGGTAGCCGAGCTCCCGGCGGGCTTTGCCGGAATCGTAGACGCGGTCGATAGTGGGCGGCAGCGGCCAGCCTTGTCGCCCGAACAAGGCGACGAGCTCGGGTGCGCGTTGTTCGAGCAGCGCGGGCACATCCCGCCATAGATGCTGTACATCGCTGGGATGGAACAGCATTGGGCCCGCGACGTTGAATGTGCCGGTGACCCGATCGTTTTCCGCCGCCAGCCGGTGCGCGTGGGCGACATCGCGGACATCGACCCCGCGATAGAGGCGGTGTGCGGCCTGGATGGCGGGCGCTTCGGGGAAACAGCGAGCGATGCGCAGCACGATCGTCGCGAGCGGCGGATCCACGTCGGCGACAAGGGTTTCCGCTTCGAGTTTGGTTTCGTCGTAGACGTCACGCGGACGTGGCTCCAGTGCTTCGTCGACCCAAACCGCGCGATCTTCGGGCACCAGGGCGTGCCCGTAGACCGAGGTGCTGCTGGTGTAAACCACTCGCCGGACACCGTTCTCGGCCGCCTGCTCGAGCAGCGCGGCGGTTGCTTCCACGTTGACGGCGCGAAACTCGTCGTCGGGCATCCGTCCGACGTGCGGAGCGTGCAGGGCGGCCGTGTGCACGACAATGTCCGACCCGGCAACGGCACGCGCTCGAAGTTTCCCGTCACGCAGATCGCCGAGATGCGTGGTCCACGGGCCGGGCCGCACATCCCAGCCACGAACCTGCCAACCGGCCGCGCGCATCTCTTGCGCGACCGCAGCACCGACCAAACCGGAAGAGCCGGTTACCAATACGACCGCCGACCGCACGGGCTACACCTTCACCATCGGATCAGAAGCGATGCGGAGCAATTGTTTACCGAGGTTGCGGCCTTCGAAAAGCCCACGCAGCATGGACGGGGCGAGTTCGAGACCTTCCTGAACGTCTTCGGCATACACGATCCGGCCCTGGGTCAGCCATTCGTGCAGGCGGCCGAACGCTTCCGGGAATCGGTCGAGGTAGTCCAGAAAGATGAACCCCTCCATCCGCGCCCGCTTGAGTCCGATCTGCATGTAGTTGCGCGGCCCGGGGGGCGGTTCGCCCGGCGCGTAACCGGAGGAAATGCCGCCGCAGACCACGATTCGGGCCCGCTCGGCGATATTCGCCAGCCCGGCGTCCAGGACAGCGCCACCGACATTGTCGAAGAACACGTCGATACCCTCGGGAGCCAACGCCCGCAGTTCCGCCTCGACGTTGTCGGACTTGTAATCGATGCACGCGTCGAGACCGGCGACCTCGGTGACCCAGGCGCACTTGGCGGAACCACCTGCGATCCCGATCACCCTGCACCCCAGCGCTTTCGCGATCTGACCCGCGATCGAGCCGGTCGCACCGGCGGCTCCCGACACCAGCACGGTCTCCCCGGCCGCAGGCCGCCCGATATCGATCATGCCGAAGTAGGCGGTCAGCCCGGTCGCGCCGAAAATGCTGAGCATCGCCTTCGGGTCGACACCCGGCGGCACGACATTCAACCCCAGCAGCCCCTGACCCGAGGCGATCGCATAGTCCTGCCACCCGACCATCCCGCAAACCCAGTCTCCCACCGCGTATTCGGCGCTACGCGATGCCACCACCTGCCCGACGCCCCCACCCCGCATCACCGCACCGACCGGCACCGGATCCATATAGTTCGGGCCCTCGTTGAGCCAGCCGCGCTGCGTCGGATCGAAAGCCAGCCACACCACCTTGACCAGCGCCTCGTCCGGACCGGGCTCCGGGACAGCGCCGTGCCTGAGCTCGAAGTTACTGTCCCCGACCAGGGCAGCCGGTCGTTCGACGAGGATCCATTGCCGATTCACTCAGCGAAGTTATCGCCCGCCCCGGCCACTGTCATCCGAATTTCCCGGGCGTCCGTGGAGACGGGCGAGGATATGGTTGTCCGCGGCAACAGCAGCATGGCGCAACTGCGCAGAGCGTTGCCGGCGACCAGGTTCACCGCGGAATCGGCGATGTTCGTGCGATGATTCGGCACTGCGCCTCCGGACAGGAACTAGCGGCGATCGGCTTCGGCGATGATGTCGCCGTCGCGATCGAACTCGAAACCAGCAAGGCCGTACCCGTTTTGGTCGACGGGGCCTTCACCAATGGGTCGCAATAATCTCATACTCCGACTCGGCGGGCGCCGCGCAGCAGCTTCCCCTCGGTCGAGAGCAGGCCGGAGCGGTAGTCGAAACGCGGGGCCGCCGCGAACATCAGGTACAGGTATTTCAGGTTCTCCGCGAACCAGTATCCGGGCGTCAGGTCCCCCAGTCGCATCGGCCGCGTCGTGACATCTTCGGCGACCGTGTAACCGCCGGGAACCCGCAGGTGCGTCCGCAATCCCTGGAAGTACCGGTATGCCGAATCCTGGTGGGCCGCATCGCCGGTGACCCGCCATAGGTCGAAGGCGGAGTTGACATACTCCGGACGTAAATCGTTGCGAGGATCGCGCACGGTCGGCCCGCTGTAGTCGATGACCTCGGGCAGCACCGGATACTCGTCCAGCAGCAGCGACCATGTTCGATGAAAGTCTTTGGCGGCGAGCAAGTTTCCGCTCTTGGCGAGCAATCCCGGGTAGAACGCGCCGAGCGCGGATGCCGCCCGGCCGACCACATTTCCGTTCGCATAGTCGACCTGCCGGAACCACGCGCGTCCGCCGTACTCCTCCCACTGGTGCTCGAGGACGGCGCCGGTCAGCAACTTGTACCCGTCCCGCAGCTCGCGATCACCGAACATCTCGGCACCGGCCCACAGGTACTCATAGAAGGAATCCACCGGCGGATTCGGCGCCCGGGAGGTGGCGTCGGTCCAGCTTCCCGTCTCCACATCGAGCCAGGTGCCGAGCAACCCGAGCGCGGAGCGGCGGTCCAGCACCGCGCGGTATGCCCGCTTGGCCGCGTCCCAATATTTCTGGTCACCGGTCAGCTGCGACAGCAGTCCGAACTCCAGGATGTTGCTCCCGATCTCAGCGAGCGGGCTGTGCGTACCGGAAACCGCACCGGTGCGCAGGTTGACGTAACGGTAGGGCAGTCCGGTCGGCGAATCGGTGAACGCCGGCAGCACCCGGTCGGCCAGTTCCCGGCAGCGGGTCAGCAGCACAGGCCGTCCGGTACACAGATAACCGGCCAGCAATCCACCGACCAGCCGGATGATCACCTCGAAGACTTGGACATCGGCGTCGACGGCCGGGTCGAAGTGCTGCTCGATCCAGTCCGCCGCCACCCGGACCTCGTCGTCTAGTTCCATCAGCCACAGGGTGTCCAGCGCCTCGACGATGGACAAGCCGAATGTGTGGCCACTGGCAAAGAAGTCGTTGTGCCCGGCGCTGATCGGCCGCACCTCGTCGTAACCCCAGGCGGCCGCCTTGTACCCCGCCCAGCCGTGTACGAACTCGTCACGGAGTTCTTGTGCGACGACGGCGTCGGTCGGCCGGTCGGTGGCACGGGCTGGCAGGACAGCGCCCACGGTTCCTGCGGCGGC
The DNA here is from genome assembly GCF_015355755.1 of Nocardia sp. XZ_19_385. NCBI lineage: Bacteria > Bacillati > Actinomycetota > Actinomycetes > Mycobacteriales > Nocardiaceae > Nocardia > Nocardia sp. XZ_19_385. The sequence goes on along the minus strand of NZ_JACVEE010000003.1, from coordinate 583,446 downwards.
CACGGCCAGGACTGCCCGGCGACTCGGCAGGAAAGGCATGATCTGAACGTTAGCGCTGGTCACGGGCTTGATACCCGAACCTGGCAGCGTGTCGGCGCTGGAGTGACGTACTCGGCCCCGGACCGCCGATTAACGGCGTGCGAACGGGTAACCGGTGATCATGACCAGCGTGCGCGATACTGCCCTGTCGTTTCTCCCCGAACCGCGCGGCGAAATGTCCGAAGCGGTGGTGGAGCTGCTGCGCCGGCCGCAGGACAGCCCCGTGAACCTACCGGTCGATGCGGCCGCTGACCCGTTCGGCGAAGACCTGCAGTTGGCCCTGCACACCTGCTATGAGCTGCACTATCGCGGATTCGAGACGGTTGCGGCGGGATGGGAGTGGAATCCCGACCTGCTGCGCTTCCGGGCCACTCTGGAAAAGCCGTTCCTCGCCGCGCTGCGGGACGAGGTAGCGGGGGGCAGCGATATCGACGCGGAGCTCGACCAACTGCTGGTGGAACCGGTCGAGTCGACGGGAATCAGCCACTATCTGCTCGATGAAGGCGAATGGTGGCAGGTGCGTGAGTACTTCGTGCACCGTTCGATCTATCACCACAAAGAGGCGGATCCGCAGGCGTGGGTGATCCCGCGATTGCGTGGGCAGGCCAAGGCGTCGCTGGTCGCGGTCGAATTCGACGAGTTCGGCGGTGGCCGCGGCGAACGGGTGCACGCGCAGTTGTTCGCGGACCTGCTGGCCGGAGCGGGGCTGGATCGCGGTTATCTGCATTATCTGGACGTCGTACCGGCGCCGATGCTGGTCGAGGTCAACATGATGTCGCTGTTCGGGCTGCACCGGGAATTGCGCGGCGCCCTGGTGGGGCAATTCGCCGAAGTGGAGATCACCTCGCCGACCGGGTCCCGCCGCATGGTCGACGCGCTGGAACGCTTCGGCGCGGATCCCGCGTGCGTCCGGTTCTACAGCGAACATGTGGAGGCCGATGCCGTCCACGAGCAGGTGCTGCGCCGCGACGTGATCGGCACCCTTCTGGCCGAGGAACCGGGCCTGACCGAATCGGTGGTCTTCGGGATCCAAGCGACGAACTGGGTCGCGGACCGCTTCGCCGACCATGTGCTGGAACAGCATTGGCGGCAGGGACGCACGTCACTGCGGCGCGAGATCGCCTCCGACTGAAGGCTATTCGCCGGTTGTGCGGCGGGCCCGCTTGCGGTGACTGGTGTCGCAGAACGGAAAGTTCTTGCTGCGCCTGCACATACACAGGGCCACGAGGAATCTATCGGAGGTGAAGACAGTTCCGTCCTCGGTGACCACCTCGACCGGTCCTTCGATCAGTGCGGGGCCACCTGCGACGAGAGTTACCCGCCGCCGATCCTCGGTCGCTTCAGCGTTCGATGCGGTCGGCACGGATCACCACCAATTCCTCGTAACGGCAACCGGGCGGTATGAGTCCGGCGGCTTCCAGCCACGGTGCGCGCTTGTGCAATACCGGCCCGAAGTCGATCGTCTGTCTGGCGACGATCGCGGCCTTCAGCGTGTTGTCACGGAGCAACTTCATCGTCTGCTCGGATCCACACAGCTCCGACTGCACAATCAGCGCGACCCCGCCGGGCGCCAACAACGTCGGCAGCTGCGCGCACAGCCTGTCCAGGATCACCCGCCCATCCCCGCCCGCGTCCCAGGCCCGGGCCGCGCCGTGGGCGGGCACCGGTTCCGGACTCGGCACATAGGGCGGGTTGGCCAGCACCACGTCGAAGGTGCGGTCACCGAGTACCTGGGTGAAGTCGCCATGGATCAATTCGATCGGCAAACCATGCATTCGACTGTTCGCCCAGGCGGTCATGATCGCGCGCCGCGAGACATCCACGGCGACCACCTCCGCCGCGCCCGCGCGTGCGGCGAACAGGGCGAGCGCCCCGGTCCCCGTACACGGATCGAGGACCCGCGGATCGGCGGGCAAGGTGGCATCGGCCGCCGCCCGGGCCAGCAGCCAGGTGTCTGTTTGCGGGCGGTATACGCCCGGCGCACGTAAGAGTCGCATCGGTCGGCGAATACCTCGATCGAGAAGATCGAAACGTACCGATAACGCGACGAGCTGCGACGACGACGTCGGCCACGGACAATAGGCAGGTTCGTCGAATTCCGGGAGCGGCGGCGCGCGGATTGCCCTGGATGCGCTGGACTAGACCAATGAATGCGCGAGCACGTCGTCGGACAGACGGCGCGGAGTCTCCGGCAGCGGGCCCGCGTGCGTGACGAGACCGGTGCGCACCATCACCTGGGGATGCGCGCCCTCGCACAGCGAGAAGCGGATGTCCTCACGCAGCTCGGGCAGGCCGAGGGGTTCGGTCTGGATACAGGTGGCCAACCCCAGGTCGGTAGCCGCGAGCAGGAGCGCGCTGAGCGACTCACCCGCCCGCAGCTGCGCCAAACGATCGTCACGATCGGTGGAGATCATCAGCCAGGTCGCCGCGTCGGGAGTGGGTTTGGGGTCGATCAGGACGGGGTCCATGAACGCCCGGCCAGGTAGTTCGTCCTCGGCGTGAATCGCGGTGGCGTTACGCGCGGGGACGCCTTCGCGGGTACCACGCCGGCCACTCCAGGCGGCGAGTTCGATCTGATAGAGCGCGTCGTTCTCATGGTGTTCCGCGGCCCGGCGCATCAGTTTGCTCAACGCGGGATGGTCGTCGCGCGTCACGGTCGTCACTGCCGCGCCGAAGCGGGTGGCGTGTTGCATGGCGGCCTTCACATAGGTTTCCGGCACCTGACCCCACCCATATCGGCGGCGGTCGCTGCGGCGGTGCGCCATGGCGGCCGCCATGTGGATGTCGGTCGCGGAGGGCCGATGCGGTGCGAGGTGCAGCACGGCAAGATGTTCCGGCACATCGGGATTCGGGACATACTCGACCTCGCTGCTCCAGCCGAGCGCGCACAGCGCTACCCGCGCGTGATGCAGGACCGCGCCGCAGCTGAGAGTCAGCGCCCGCTGCTGCGGATCGGTCGCGGTCAGATGCCGGGAAGTGTCGGCATAGAGGTGCAGATGGTCGTTCATCAGCTGCCAGCGCCAGGGCTGCGAATTGTGCACCGAGGGTGCCCGCTGGGCCAGTCCGACCGCTGCTCTGATCGTCTCGAAACCTGGGTAGACGCAGTACATCGGAGAGCACTCATCCTTTCGAGTCGGATTGACCCTTCCAGGGTGCCCACCGGGCAACTGCGCGGCACCGGTCCGAAGGTCCCGAATCGACGGGACCTTCGGACCGCATCGCGTCGAGATTGCACTCGAAACGTTGACAATAGATGTCAAGTTATCGCTGGCACGATGGCGCTCATGACGACTCAGTACTACACCGCGACCAGCCTCGACGGCTTCCTGGCAGATTCGAACAACTCACTGGACTGGCTTTTCGAGGTGGAGGACGACGGGCAGACCGAGAACATCACCTCGTCGTTCCGCGACGGCGTCGGCGCCATGTGCATGGGCGCGACAACCTATGAATGGGTGCTGGCGAACGACGAACCGGACTCGTGGGCGAAATGGTACGGCGATACACCGTGCTGGGTGTTCACCCACCGCGATCTGCCCGCAATCCCCGGCGCGAATCTGCGCTTCGTGTCCGGCGCTGTCGAGCCGGTGCACCGGGAGATGACCGAAGCCGCTGGGGCCAAGAACATTTGGCTGCTCGGTGGGGGCGAGCTCGTCGGGCAATTCGCCGACGCCGGGTTGCTGGACGAGATCATCGCGTCCGTCGCGCCGGTGACCTTGGGCAGCGGCGCGCCGCTGCTGCCGCGCCGCATCCTGGCCGCGCGCCTGCGGCTCACGGACATCGGGCGGTTCGGTCAGTTCGCGATGCTCACCTATCGCCTGACGTAGGCGGCGCGGGCGGTGTCTGCACGGCGATTTCGCCACCGAGTTCGTAGCCACCGCCCAGCCGGAGTTCGTCCCCGCTCCAGAATCGGCCGGGGTCGTACCAGTTCGGGCTGCGGTGCTGCGGCAGCAGACCCATCGACTGGTAGGTCGCGGCCACGATCTCCGCGCAATACGCGCTTTCCAGCTCGTGGGCGTCCGGTCGGCGGCGCGGCAGGCGGGCCCGGCCGCGCAACCACCGTCCGGCGAGACCGGCCGTCGACGGGAAGGGTGTGCCGTCGAGCCGGGCGATGGTGCGCAGCATGGCGTCTTCCATCTCTTGGCTTGCCGGACGGTTCAATTGGCGCAACCAAGCCCGCTGACCGTAGCGGTGCGCCCACACCAGCACGGCATCGCGCAGATTGTGTAACTGCACCCCGCGATGCGCCGTCCCCGACCACATGTCCGGCAGTGATCGGCCGAGCTCCGCATGCCAGATCAGCGCCGGCAGATCGTCGAGCACGACCGACATGCCGACATGGTTCACCGGACTGTTCGTGGTCATCCGAATCGCCCGATCGGCCGCCGAATTGCCGCGAAACAGCCAGATGTCACCCGTCCTGGTGAGCTCGAGCGCTCGATCGAGACTGATGCTCGTCCCCGTCATGGAAGTAGCCTATGCGTTATGAGGTGGTGGAAGGCAGTGGGATTGGCGGGTGCGGCCGGTGTGGTCGCGACCGGGGTGGTCGTCGTGCGGGCCGAGCGCAGGCGGCGGGCGTACACCCCGGAGCAGGTCCGTGAGCAATTGCACGTCCGATTCGCGCAGGCGACCACGGCTGCGGCGGAGGCCGAAAGCGCTGCTGCGCCAACGGAAGACGCCAGCATCCGGGCACGGGCCCGGCGGGTGTTGCAGCGCATCAAGGGGATTGCCGCACGCTCATAGCGTGGGCCGAGGGGACGGCGAGGCATCCATGAGATGTTCACGGCCCCAGGCTTCCAGCGGGAGCAGAGCGTTGTTGAGCAGTTCACCCAGCGGAGTCAGCGAGTACTCGACGCGCGGGACCACCTCGTCGAAGACCTCGCGGCGCACGATTCCGTCGGCCTCCAGCTCCCGCAGTTGCGTCGTGAGGACCTTCTCGGACACACCGGGCACCTCGCGGCGCAATTCACCGAAGCGGTGCGGGCGTTCGCTCAGCGGCCACAGGATCATCATCTTCCACTTGCCGTTCAGGACCGACAGGGTGGCGTCGAGCCCGCACGTGTAAGCGCCCGGCCTGCGTGTGATCGGCACGAAATAACCCTTCCACCAGCCTGTTTCCTTACCCGGAAGTACGTACCCACTTCCTTGTGCGTACTTGAACAACCCGGGTGCCTCGCCAAAAGTATTGCTCATGTCCGATCACTCGAAGAAGTCGCTCACCGTCCTCGGCCTCGGCGATATGGGCTCCGCCCTGGTCCGTTCCTGGCTCGCCGCCGGGTACGCCGTCACAGTCTGGAACCGCAGTGCCCGCCCCGCGCCCGAGGGCGCGATCCCCGCGGCCACCGCAGCCGAAGCCGTCGCCGCGAACCCACTGGTGGTCGTGTGCCTGCTCGACGACGCGTCGGTGCGCGCGACACTGGACGGCATCGACCTGACCGGCCACGACATCGTCAACCTGACCACCAGCACCCCGGCCGAGGCCCGCGCGCTGTCCGACTGGATCGCCTTGCGCGGCGGACGTTTCCTGGACGGCGGGATCATGGCGGTCCCGTCGATGATCGGTGTCGCCGACTCCGGCGCGTACGTCTTCTACAGCGGTTCGGCCGACCTGCATCAGGACAATGCCGAAGCCCTGGCCGTGCCCGCCGGGGTCAACTACGTGGGTAAGGACGCCGGATTCGCGGCCCTCTACGACATCGCCCTGCTCAGCGCGATGTGGGGCATGTTCGCCGGCGCCGCACACGCTTTCGCGTTGATCGGCGCCGAGGACATCTCGCCGGTCGATTTCGCGCCCCTCATGGTCGGCTACCAGCAGGCGATGGCCGGGTACGCCTACGGCACTGCCGCACAACTGGCGCGCGGCGATTATGCCGAGGGTGTCGAGTCGAACCTGGCGATGATGGTCACGACCAACCGGACGCTGCTGCGCACCGCCGCCGAGCAGGGCGTCAGTCCCGAACTTCTCACGCCGTTCATGGCACTGATGGAGCGGCGGGTCGCCGAGGGCGGTGCGAACGAGTCCACCACGGGTGTCGTAGACCTCTTGCGCCGCTAGCGACTTCGTTGAGCTCTACGTCCAGGGCGGCATAGGATCGAGCGGCGCTTCCGGGCCGCGACGGGCCTCACTCGAGGCGCTGTCCGGCGGAGCGGGCGCGCCCGCTCCGCGAGAGCAACGCCGGTGTGATCGCGCTCGATCCCGCTCAGCGCACGACGTCGTATACCAGCTTGGCCACACCGTTGGAGTAGGTGGCCGACTCCCGCAGACGCAGTTGCTGCTTGTCCTGATCGGCCCGGCTGAACAGGCTCTTGCCCGCGCCCAGCAACACCGGGAACACCAGCAGGTTGTACCGGTCGATCAGATCGGCCTCCCCCAGCCGACGAGCCAGCTCAGCGCTGCCGTGAATGAAGATCGCGCCGCCGTCGCCCTGCTTCAGCGCGGCGATGTCCTCGGTGGACCGCAGGATCTCGATCGGACCCCAGCCCTCGATCAGGTCGTCCTCGGCGAGCTCGGTCGAAACGACGTACTTCGGAAGGGCTTTGTACGCGGCGTGATCCGCCGAGTCACGCCAGATCGGGGCGAACACCTCATAGCTGCGCCGCCCGAACATCAACGCCGTCGTGTCGGCCAGTTCTTCGCCCTTGAGCGCGAAGGCCTCGGGCACGAACTCGGTCTCCATGACCCAACCGCCGCTGCGGTGCCCCTCCGCCGTGCCGCCCGGCGAGTCCACCACACCGTCCAGCGACATGAAGCCTGTGTAGACCAATTCCCGTGTCAACTTTTCCTCCTCAGATCCGAATGCGGACAGTACCGGTGCAGACCGCCCGGGTACCACCTCGACCCACCGCTGGTCACAGCCTATGGACGCCAGGCGCCGCCGTCTTGGACAGAACCGACAAGAACCGAGCACGAGAGTGCGCGGCTGAATAAGATGGTCGCCGATGACCTACCTCACCGATCCCCGCGTCGACGCCTACATCGACGCACTCCCCGAGTGGCAGCAGGCCATCTGCCATGAGGTCCGCGCTCTCGTTCACGCCGCCGACCCCGAGGTCGTCGAGACCATCAAACGCACGAGGCAGCCGTATTTCGTCCTCGACGGCAATGTCTGCGCGCTGCTCGCGGCGAAAACTCACGTCAACGTGTTCCTCTACGACGGAGCGATCGTGCCCGACCCCGAGGGGATCATCACCGCGGGCCACGACAACAAAACCGCCCGGACCGTGGCCTTTCGCGAGGGCGAGACGATCAACGCCCGCGCCCTTACCGCGATGTTCAAGCAGATCATCGCGAACAATCGCGCGGGCGGCTGGCGAAAGCTCAAGCGCGAGATGAACGCGGACTAGGCGGAGACCTGTCCTGATCGGGGGCATTTGCGGCCGGTATGGAGGGGCGCCGGGTGGGTTGCTCAGCGGAAACTGGGTGCGGCGCAACGCCATCCGAGTGATCAGGAGAGGGACCTCATGTCTTCCGCGACAACCATTGTTCTAGTGCACGGCGCCTTCGCCGATGCCGCCAGCTGGGCACCCGTAGCCGAGCGACTGCTTGCCAAGGGCCACAGGGTGGTGGCACCGCCCGTCTTCAACCGCAGCCTGTCCGAGGACGCGGCGTACATCAGGTCTTTCGTCGAGCAGATCGATGGACCGGTGCTGCTGGCCGGACACTCCTACGGCGGCGCCGTAATCACCGTCGCCGGGGTCGCCGACAACGTTGTCGGTCTCGTCTTCGTCTCGGGCTATGTCCTGGAGGTCGGCGAGAGCCTCGGCCAATTGCAGGGTGGGTTCCCGGACTCCGACCTCGCCGCCAACCTCGTCTACGCGCCCTACCCGAACGGCGACGGCGAGCCGGGCACCGACGTGTCGGTCGACATCTCGGCCTTCCCCGAGGTCTTCGCGGCGGGCCTCGACCAGGCGCGAGCGCAGGTGCTCGCGGTGTCCCAGCGGCCGCTGTCGGCGTTCGCGTTCGGTGAGCCCGCCACCGCGGCCGCCTGGAAAACCAAGCCGGGCTGGGGAATTGTGTCGAGCGCGGACCGCACCATCAATCCCGAGGTCGAACGGTTCGGTTACCGGCGAGCGGGGCTGCGCACGGTCGTCGAACTCGACGCACCTCACCTCGTGATGCAGACCCATCCCGACGAGGTGACCGCCGTCATCACCGACGCCATCGCCGAATTGGCCTGATCCAGAGTCGCGGTTCGATCGGCCGCCGGCCGCGATCCACAGCATGATGGTGGGATGGCTGAGCAGGAGAGCACATGCGCGGGTTGCTGATAACGATCGTCTTGCTGGCGGTCGCGCTGGTCGCGGGTGACCGGGTCGCGGTTGCGATGGCGCAGAACGAGATCGGGCGCAAGATCGCCGCCGAGTACCAACTGCCCCGGCAACCGGGCGTCGCGATCAAAGGTTTCCCGTTTCTGACCCAGGCCCTCGACGGTCGCTATCACGACGTCGATATCCAGGTGGGCGACTGGAGCCAGGAAAAGATCTCCGTGCGCAACCTCGATGTCACGCTGACCGATGTGTCCGCGCAGCTCAACGACCTGCTCGGCGGTCGCACCTCCAACATTGTCGCGGCCACGGCGACAGCGACGGCGCTGGTCCCCTACGACACCGTGCGGGACTTCGCGCCGTCGGGCACGGAGACGATCTCCAACAGCCCGGAGGGGCTGCGCGTCACCGGGACCTTCTCGGTGGAGGGGATCCCGGTGCCCGCGACGCTCGTCGTCACCGTCGCACCGGCCGAGGGCGGCTTCGAGGTCACCCCGGTCTCGGTGCAGGCCGCGGCGGGCGGGCCGACGATTCCTTTGGCCCTGCTGCGCCGATCCCTCGCCTTCACCGTGCCATTGGAACAGTTGCCGCTCGGCGCCCGCCTGACCGCCATCACGCCGGGCAACGACGGCCTGCACGTCACCGCCGTCGCTCACGACGTGCGCTTTTCCGACTTGCCCTGAGGCCGCAGGTCGCCGCGGCGCGCGAGCACCTTGGTGCCGGGCCCTGATGCCGCCCCGGGGCCGGCCAGCGCTGTCACGTTGTCCGCGGTTGCCGGTTTCCCACACGCCGAGCAGCAGACCTGCGGCGTGAAGTGTTCCCCGCAGTCGTTGTGCACCAGCCGCACCGGCGGCCCGCCCACCGGCGTAGCCCACTTGTCGCCCCACGCCATCAGCGCCATCAGGACCGGAACGAGCTCGCGTCCAGCGGCCGTGAGGTGGTATTCGTGCCGCAGCGGCCGTTCCTGATACGCCTGCCGCTCCACGATCTCGTCGGTGACCAGCGCCTCGAGCCGGCGGGTGAGCAGATTGCGGGAGATGCCGAGGTTCTCGGCGATGTCGTCGAACCGGTGCAGGCCGAGGTAGATGTCTCGCACGATCAGCGGCGTCCACCATTCCCCGACCCGTTCCAGGGACTGCCCGATCGAGCAGTGCATCTCCGCGAAGCTGGTCCGTTGCATGCCTTCAGCATAGAGGGTTGATTGATTGAACTCAGCAGGTATACGGTGGACCTGCACCGAGTTCAATGAAAGGACTGACTAATGCCGTTCGTGGAATTGTTCGTTCCCAAGGACTCCCTCGACCCCGAACAACGCGAGAAGATCGGCGAACAGCTGGTGTCGGAGGTGATGCTCGCCGAGGGCGCGCCGGACACCGAGGCGGCCCGATCCATCTCCTGGCTCGTGGTCAACGAGATCGACGCCTGGTTCGTCGGCGGGCGCCGGCTCCCCGCCGGAGAGAAGCCGAAATACGTGGTGCGAGTCGGGGTTCCGGCCGGCTCGATGAACGACGAGAAACGCAGTGACATCGTGCGCCGCGTCACCCGGGTGCTCGCGGACGCCGACGACGACCCGGCGCGTTTCACCGAGGCCGGCTCCGCCTGGGTGCACATCAACGAGATTCCGGAAGGCAACTGGGGAGCGCGCGGTGAGATCGTGCGGATCGAGGACATCGTCGCCTTGGTATCCAGTTAGAAGAAGCAACGGGCGGGCACCTCGTAGGTGCCCGCCCGTTTCGCTGGTCAGGAGCGGGCGGGGGTGCGCCAAACCGCCAGGGCCGCAAGGCCACTGAGCGCGGCACCGAACCACAGCACCGCGGTGAGCGCGACATTGTCGGCGAGGAGACCACCGAACAACGCACCCAGCGCGATCGCCAGGTTGAACATGGCGGTGTTCAACGCGGTGGCCGCCTCGGTGGAATCCGGTGCGGCGCGCAGGATCCAGGTCTGCACACCGACCGGAATGCCGCCGAATGCAAGACCCCAGGCGAGCAGCAGGACCACACCGGTGATCGGAGTGCCGCCCGCGAGTGCGACCACCGCCAGCACCGACGCGAGCAGAATGCTGATGACGATCAGGGTGACGCGGATATCGCGGCCACCGATCGCACCGGTGACGAAGTTGCCGATGATGCCCGCGACTCCGAATGCCAGCAGCGCCGCGCCGATCAGCTGCTTATCGATTCCGGTGTGGGAGACCAGGATCGGGCTCACGAACGTGAACGCGGCGAAATGCCCACTCACCAGTAGGAACGTGACCAGGACTCCGGCCCGGACGACCGGATTGCCGAACTGCTCCCCCAGGGTGCGCAGCCGGACCGGTTCGGTGGCGGGCATAGTCGGCAACAACAGCAGCAACGCGACAACCACCAGCAGGCCCAGCCCGCCGAGAACCCCGAAAGCGACGCGCCAATCGGCGAGTTCGCCGATCAGTGTGCCGGCCGGGATGCCGAGCACGTTCGCGGCGGTGGCGCCGCCGAACGCGATGGCGGTCGCTTGCGGCACATACTTCGCGGGCACCATCCGCACCGCGATCCCGGCGGCCAGCGCCCAGAATCCGCCGATGGCGATCCCGACCAGGAAGCGTGCGGCGAGCAGGATCGCGAAGCTGGGGGCGAAGGCGGACAACAGATTCGCCACCACCATCAGGGTGATGAGGCCGAGCAGCACGATGCGCCGATCCAGCCGTCCGATCGCTACCGGCAGCAGCGGCGCGGTGGCGGAGGCGACCAGACCCGGCACGGTCACCATCAGACCAGCCACGCCCTCGGACACGTGCAGCGCACCGCTGACCGAAGGCAACACACCGACGGGCAGCTGTTCGGAGGTGACCACCGCGAACGTGCCCAGCGCGACCGCCCCGACGGCGAACCAGCGCCGCAGCGGAACTCGTTCCGCAGCGGGATCGACGGTGACGGGGACAGCGAGAGACATGCGAATACTCCTTGGTTGACGATGAGAGATGAGCGTGCAGATCAGTTGAGTCCGCCGTCGACGCGGATGACCTGGCCGGAAACCCAGTCCGCGGCAGAGCTGGTGAGCCACATGACCACACGCGCGGTGTACTCCGGCTGACCCAGGCGTCCGCGCGGAGAACGGGGTATCAGGCTCGCGGAATCCACACCGGGACAGAAGGAATCGGTAACCAGCCCCGGCGCGACCGCGTTGACGGTGATGTCCCGCGCCGCCAGCTCGTGCGCGGCGGCGAGCACCAGCCGCTCGACAGCGGCCTTGGCCGCCGAATACAACCCCAGCCCCTCGGGCGCACCAGCGGCCAGTGCACTGGTCAGCGCCACATAGTGACCGTGATCGGCCAGATGACGAGCGGCGGCGCGCAGCGTGTTGAACGCACTGCGGGTATTGCGGTCGATGAGCCGGTCGAAATCCGCGTCGGTGTTGTCCACCAACGGTTTTCCCAGCGCCGCGCCCACAGTGTGGACCACGATGTCGAGCCGTCCGTGCCGGGCGAGGACACCGGCGAACAAAGTGTTCACATCGGCCGACCGGGTGGCGTCGGAGCGGATGGCCTCCGCGGTGACACCGTGCCGATCCAGGGCGGCCAAGGTCGCTGCCGCGGCATGCTCGCCGTGGGAGTAACTGATGACCGTGGTCGCGCCCCGCGCCGCCAGCAGTTCGGCGCAGGCCGCGCCCTGATTGCGGCTGCCACCGACCACCAACGCGACCTTGCCCTCCAGATCGCGTGCCGAGAGTGTGGAAGTCATGCCTCCAGCCTGCTGGGCGGGCCACGCGAGCGGAAACAGAAGATTCCGGTACCTGCCACCGGCGTTCTCGGTTGCCGTGCGCGACCGCGCCTCGGCTACGGTGTTCGCGTGATCGACCTGGATATTCGCCAGCTACAGTCGTTCCTGGTGGTAGCCCAGGAACTCAACATCACCCGTGCCTCGGCCCGGCTGCACCTCAGTCAGCAGACGCTGTCCACCCAAATCCAGCAGCTCGAACGCGCGATGGGCGTGACGCTGCTGGTCCGGACCTCCCGCGGGGTGCTGCTCACCCCCGCCGGCGATGAACTCGAACGCGGCGGCAGCGCGGTGGTCTCCGACATCGGCGAACTCACCGAACGAGTGCGGGCCGCCGACCGCGGCCGCCTCGGCATGTTGCGAATTGCCTGCTGTCCCTATGCCACTGCCCTGTTCGCCACCGAGGTGGCCGACGCGATGGAAGCCGCGGTGCCCGGGCTCGAAGTCGAATTGACCACGGTGCGAACCCCGCCCGAGGAGCGCGCGCTGTTGCTGTCGGGCGAGGTCGACGCCGCTTTCATGTGGCTTCCATTGGGCGACAACCGTTTCCAGCATGCCGCCGTGCGCGGCGACCGGCGTGCGGTGGCTCTGCCGGCGGGGCACCGGCTGGCCGGACAGGAGGCGGTAACCCTCGCTGATCTGGCCGGCGAGCCGGTCCTTCGCCCGGATATCTTTCTGTCCGAAGAGAATCTGTGCCACTGGATCGCCGATCCCCGGCCCGACGGCACACCCGCCTTACGCGGCCCGGTGCTGGCCACGGTCGAGGACGCCCTGATGGCCGTCGCCCGCGGCAAGGGCGTGTGGCTGGCGCCCGAGCCGCTGAGCAACTGGATCCCGGCATCGACCATCCAGTGGCGGCCTGTAAAAGACGCGCCCACTTCCGAACTCGCACTCGTCTGGACCGACCACACGCGCCAGCCACTGATCGCCAGGATGATCGCCGAGGTCCGGAAGATCACCGGCTGGACCGATCCCACCGACTGAGGGCGAAGTCCGCTACCCGAGCGCCAGCTGGATGAAAGCTTGCAGGGCCTCGTCGATCGGATGGGGCTGCGGCTTGCCCGCGGAGTCGAGCCGGTTCCACCGTTGCAGGTTGACCATCATGGACATTTGCCGCTCGCCGTCGGCGCTGATCATGGACATCGCGCCGCCGCCCCAGACGGAACCCTCATGGCCCCAGTAGGTTCCATGGCCGGGCACCGTCATCTTCTGCAGACCGAGACCGTAGTCGAGCGTCTTGCCATCGAACGCGATGACAGGGACGGTGCGCTGCATCTGCGCCAGCGCCGATTCGCTGATGACGTCACCGGCCAGCAGCAGGCCGAAGAAGCGGTTCAGGTCCGCGACAGTCGAGATCAGCGAAGCCGACGGCCCGGCATACGACATGTCGAAAACGCTGTAGTCGCGCGGCGGGTCGAGCTTGCCGAACCACGCCTCGTAGTGCAGCGAGTGCGGTCCGTGCAGGTCCGGTCCGAGCGGGAGCTCGGTGTCGCGCAACCCGGCCCGCTCGATGATGTCGCGGGTGATGCATTTCTCCGCCGAGATACCGCTGACCAACTCCAGAAGTTGGCACATGAGTAGGTAATTGGTGTTCGAATACGCACCCGGCAATCCACCCGGGGTTCCGGCAGCGGGCGCTGCGACCCCCAGCTCAATGAGCCGAGCCGGGTGAAAACGGGTGAACCGGTTGTCCTCCAGGCTCTCCGGTGTCATTTTCGCCGGGTCCGGAAAACCCGCCAGGGACGGGTAGGCATACCGGAGGTAGTCGGCGAGGCCGCTGGTGTGGTTGATCAGCATGCGGACCGTGATCGCCGCACCTCGTTCCCCGGGAACCAGCTGCGGCAGATAATCGCCGACGGGTGCGTCGAGGTCTATCGCGCCCGCGTCGACCTGATACAGCACAGCGGCCGCGGTGAACGTCTTGGTGACGCTGCCGACGCGGTGCCGCATCTCGGCCGTTACGGGGCGGCCGGTAGCGACATCTGCGAATCCGGCTGCGCCGCGCCAGATTTCGCCGCTGTCACGCACCTCGGCGAAAAGACCGGGCATGCCCGCGCGATTAACGGTGTCCAGCGCGGTCTGTAGTTTCTCGGGATCAAATGTATTGGTCACGGGACCACTATCGAGCGAGTGGTCCCACCCGGTATTGGAAAAATATTCCCCAGGCCTGGTACCGCTGCCGGGCGATGGCAGGCAGATCATGCCATTCCAAAAATCCTGCGGGAACCTCGAAGGGCACTGCGAGAATGCTCGAATGACTGGCTCTGACCCGAAATCGGTCCTGCACCGCTATCTGCGGTCCGCCCGGGAGGCGATGTTGTGGAAGCTGGAGGGCTTGTCCGAGTACGACATTCGTCGGCCCATGACACCTACCGGTACGAACCTGCTCGGTCTCGTCAAGCATCTCGGCTCGGTGGAGTTCGGGTACTTCGGTGACACCTTCGGGCGGCCCAACGACGAACCCATCAACCAACAGGATTTCGTCGCCGATCCGACTGCCGACATGTGGGCCACCGCCGAGGAATCGCGCGCGGAGATCATCGGCTTCTACCGGCGGGCCTGGGCGCATTCCGACGCCACGATCGACAGTCTCGATCTCGGTGCCGCAGGGGCAGTTCCGTGGTGGGAGGCGGACCGCCGAGTCGTCACTCTGCACCAGATCCTGGTGCACGTGACCGCTGAAACCAACCGGCACGCCGGGCATGCCGACATCATCCGTGAACTTATCGACGGCGCCGCAGGCCTGCTCCCGGCCAGTGACAAGATGCCCACCGATGACCCGGATTGGTGGCAGCGCTATCGAGACAAGTTGGAGGACACCGCGAAGCGGGCCGCGGGACTCGGTTGATCGAGCCGATATCAGTGGCTCAGTGCCGCTACCCCGAGCATGCAGGCCACGCCCGCGAGCGTGCAGAACAGCGGGGCCTTGGACGGTTTGCCGGCGTGCGCCTCGGGCAGGATGTCGGCCGTCGCGAGGTAGAGCAGGAAGCCCGCGAAATAGCCGAGGTAGAGGCCGACCAGTTCGGCGGGCACCTTCACCAGTGTGCCGATAATCGCGCCCACTACGGGTGCGATGGCGTCGAGGCCGAGCAGGATGTAGCCCCGCCGCCGCTGGTTGCCGTACAGGGTGGCAATGGTGAAAGTGTTGAAACCATCGGCGAAATCGTGGCAGATGACCGCGATGGCCACCGCGACACCCACTTCCGCACCGGCCTGGAAGCCGAAGCCGATGCTGAGTCCGTCGAGCATGCTGTGGAAGACCAGTCCGGAGGCGGCCAGTAGGCCCACCGATTCGAATCCGTGGTGGTGGGAACCGAATTCGTCCTCGTACCCGGTGTGGAGGGCGACTGTGCGCTCCATGATGTGCACGGTCAGGAAACCGACCACCGCGGCCAACAGCGGCACCGGCACACCGAGCGCCTCGTGCCGCTCCTGTTCGAGCGCTTCCGGCATCAGGTCGAAGGCCACCACGCCGAGCATGACGCCGGCAGCGAGCCCGAGCACCAGACGTTTGCGCTCCCCGATGCGCACTGCCACCAAGCCACCGACCAGCGTCATGCACATCGACAACACCGCCAGCAGAATCGCCATCGTGCCAGCATTGCACCGGTCCCGGCATCTCCGGTTAGCCACACCGAGACATCGCCCTCGCTGTGCTGTTCCTTGTGTCCGACGGCGGCTTCGGTGCTTCAATCGACCATAGAACGTGTTTCAGATCACGCCTTGCCGTCGGCGCCGAGCGCGACCAGTGGGAGATAGCCATGGCCACACCGTCGATACCCGCCGGGTTCGATTTCACCGATCCCGACCTGTGGGCGCACCGCAGGCCGACCGAGGAATTCGCGGAGCTCCGCCGCGTCGCACCGGTCTGGTGGTGCGAACAGCGGGGCAGCGGATTCCATGACGGCGGCTACTGGGCCGTCACGAAACTCGAAGACATCAAGGAGATCTCGCGACACCCGGAGACCTTCTCCTCCGCCGAGAACTCCGCGATCGTCCGCTACACCGCGGAGACCACTCGCGAACAGCTCGACATGCAGAAAATCATCATGCTCAATATGGATCCGCCGGCGCACACGAAGAACCGGCGCATCGTCTCGAAGGGATTCACCCCGCGCGCCATCGAAAGCCTGCGCGGCGCACTGACCGAGCGGGCCGAGCGAATCGTGCACGAGGCGAAGAAGTCCGGACGCGGCGACTTCGTCGAGCAGGTCGCCGCGGAGCTGCCGCTGCAGGCGATCGCCGAACTGCTCGGCGTGCCGCAGCAGGACCGCAAGAAGATCTTTCACTGGTCCAATTCGATGATCGGCTCCGACGATCCCGACTTCGCCGCCGAATCGGTGACCGCACGACTGGAGTTGAGCGGCTACGCCTGGAAATTGGCCGAGGAGCGGCGTAGCTGCCCCGCCGATGACATCGTCACCCAACTGGTGCACGCCGATATCGACGGCGAGCACCTCGGCTCCGAAGAGTTCGCGTTCTTCGTCATCCTGCTCTCGGTCGCGGGCAACGAAACCACCCGCAATTCCATCACCCACGGCATGAAGGCCTTCGTCGACCACCCCCAGCAATGGGAGTTGTACAAGGCTCAACGCCCCAACACCGCACCCGACGAGATCGTCCGCTGGGCCACCCCGGTCACGGTTTTCCAGCGCACGACAACCCGGGATGTCGAACTCGGCGGTCAGCTGATCAAAAAGGGTCAGCGCGTCGCAATGTTCTACGGCTCGGCCAATTTCGACGAGGACGCCTTCACCGACCCCTTCACCTTCGATATCCTGCGCAACCCCAACCCACACGTCGGTTTCGGCGGCGCGGGCACGCACTACTGCCTCGGCGCGAACCTGGCCCGCCTGGTGATCGACCTCATCTTCAACGCCATCGCCGACACCATGCCCAACCTCCGCCAACTCGCCGAACCCGAGCATTTGCGATCCGGCTGGCTCAACGGCATCAAACGCTGGGAAGTCGCCTACGAATAGACCCGCGCTCACAGCCCGGCTTCGAGCAGGTCTGATGCGAGTCGCCGTAGTAGCGCGAAGAAGCGGGTTTCTGCTCCCGCTCAGAGCAGGCGCGCGATCGGGCTGTCCCCGACCTCACGCAGCAGGTGCGCGACGTCGTCGCAGACGAACGCGGCTCCCTCGTCCTGGAGTTCGGCGCGCGAGATGCCACCGCTGAGCACCCCGACCGTCGGCACGCCGACGGAGGCGCAGGCCCGCACGTCCCACACCGTGTCGCCGACGAAGACCGCACGCTCCGGAGGGACACCGGCCCGATCCAGGGCGATCCGCACGATGCTCGGATCCGGTTTGGCGGTCTCGACGTCCTCGCCGCCGGTCACCGCATAGAGCACGGACTCGCTGTCGAGCAGTTTGCGCAGCAGCGACAGCTCGTCCGGGGGTGCGGACGTGGCGAGCACCACCCGCAGACCCCGCGCGTGCAGGTCCGCCAGGGCCTCGCGGGCTCCGGGCAGCAACGTCAGCTGGTCGGCGCTCTCCAGGTAATAGCGTGTGTGCAGGTCATCGGCATGATCGGCGGCGGCATCGTCGAGATCGCCGGCCAAGGTCTCGACCAGCTTGGCGCCGTCCATGCCGATGGCGCGATGAATGCGCCAGGTCGGGACGATGGTGCCGGCCTCACGGAAGGCCGCGTGCCAGGCCCTGGCATGCAAGTAGTTGGAGTCGACGAGGGTGCCGTCGATGTCGAACAGAACTGCTGCGGGGTCGGGCACGAAACCTCCTCGTCTCCGGACCGGCGCTACACCGGCCTCCACCATGATCTACCCCGCGCCCGCCAGTCGAAGCGTCTCGCAGCGCCCGCCGGGTTGCACCAGGCGGTGCCAGGTACAGCTGCGGTGGGGCCGTTCGCGGATCGAAGCAGCCGATCAGGCGCCTTCGTCGAGGTCGGTGTTGGCGAGGCGGGCCGCGTCGTGGGTCGCGGACTTGGCGGCGTGGCGGTCTTCGCGTGGCGTGCTCTTCCGCTCGCCGTCGATCTCTTCCATGTCCTCGCGGGTCGGTGGCTCGTAATCACCGCCGGATTCCGTGCGGGCGAGGTTCATGTCTGTCATCTGATCGTGGCGTTCGGCGCGGTGGGCGGCGGCGCTTTCGTCTCCCGCTTTACGCCGGGCGTCCTGGGAGAGATTCTGGTGACGCTCCATCGAGATACCTCCGAGGTGTGGAGTCTTGCTCGGGAACTACCGACCTGACCATTATGCGCTCGTTGCGGTATTGCGCGGCTTTTGGGTCTACCGTAGAAAGCGCACCAATTGATCTATCAGGAGGCTTTTTCGATGACTAGAAAAGTCGCTGACTGCCGTAGATTCCCCAGTCAAATGAATTGCACGCTCACTATCTCAGGTGAGGAAGACGAGGTCCTGCAAGCGGCCTACGAGCACGCGATCTCGGCGCATCAGCACCACGAGGGACCAGAGCTTCGCGAGGAGATCCGCGGAACTCTCGAGGATGAGAAGGTCGCGAACTGACGCGTTGATCCGGGCACGGCGGTGAACAGCTCGTAGCTCACAATTATTGTGGCGCAGCGGGTTTCACCGCGCGTGCTCGACGCAACATGAGAATGCCCATTATCGCCGGCCAGATGGTCGACGCGGCGTTGAAGGCAAGCGCGGCAACGAATCCGGCGCTCGAATGCCAGGCCAAATAGGTGGCGATGCCGCCGACCACCGCGCACGCCCCGGACAATTTCAGGAAGAACCGTTGTGCCGCTTTCTCATTCGGCAACGCAATATCTGCCATGCTCGCCAGTGTCTCGCCGAACAATTCGGCGCGACAGCGTGCTACCACGAACCAGTCCTCCGAAGATGTACTGCTAGCGCCGGACGGGCAACGGAGCCTGGACAATTCGGGTGAGGTCCACCGCTTCGTCGGCCCAATCGGCGCTCGGGAGCACGGCACCGGTCGCGATCAGCTCCCGGGCAGCTCTGATGTCCCTGGGCCGCCCGACGGTGATCGCGCCGACAAGCGCACCGCCGGATAGAGCCAGGACGGTGAAGTTTCGTGACTCGATCGCGCCCCGGACCACCAGTTCCTCGCGCGACTGCATCCAACCGGCGAATTGCAGACTCACGCCATACTGAGTTGTCCATCCCCACGGAAGCTCCAGCTCGGTAACGGGTTGCCCCAGCATGGATTTCGCGGCGGCAGCGCCCTGCGCCAAGGCACTGTTCCAGTGCTCGCTGCGCTCGTGGCGGCCACGGTGGGCGGTGAAGCGGCGGGCCACGTCGCCGGCAGCGAAGACTCCCGCAGCGGAGGTGCGGTACCACTCGTCGACGAGAATGCCTGCGTCGACGGCGATTCCAGCCGTGCGGGCGAGCGCGGTGTCGGGTTCCGCGCCGATAGCGACGAGGGCGGACGAACCTGTCCAGGTGCGGCCGTCGGTGGCGGTCGCGACAACGCCGCGGGTATCGATCTGCTCTATCCCGGTCAGGCGAACATTGCTGTCGATGCGCACCCCATGTTCGGCGTGCAAGTACTGAACCAGCTCCGAGACCTCCTGCGGCACAACCCGATCGAGCGGGGCAGCACCCGCATGCAGGATGTGCACCTCCGCACCGAGACCACGCGCGGTGGCGGCCACCTCGAGGCCTACCAGTCCGCCGCCGACAATCAGCAGCGGCCCGCTGTCGATCGCCGCCCGCAGCGCCGCGATGTCGCCGACGCCGCGCAAAGTACGAACCCTGACCGGCGGATGTTGTTCCAGCCGTCGCGCCCGCGCCCCGGTGGCCAGCAGCAGGCTGTCGTAGCCGAGCGCCTCACCGCTGCTCAGCCACACCCGGCCGTGGTCGGTGTCGATATCGGTGACGGTGGTTGCCACCCGCAGCTCGATACCGTTTCCGGCCCAATACGTTTCGGGTTCGAGGAGGCAGCGGCCGACATCGCGGGTCCCGGCGAGTAGATCCTTGGACACCATCGGGCGCCGGTACGGCGCATGGGATTCCGCGCCGACGAGCACGATGCGGCCGGAATAACCCGCGTCGCGCAGGGTCCGGGCCGCGGTCGCACCGGCCACGCCCGCGCCCGCGATCACGATCTGTCCCGTCATGTGCGACTGACCTCGACCATCTCGAAATCGGTCTTCGCCGCACCGCAGTCCGGGCACGACCAGTCCTCGGGAATTTCGTCCCAGCGGGTGCCGGGTGCGATGCCGTCCTCCGGCCAGCCCAGCGCCTCGTCGTATTCGAAACCGCATTGCAGGCAACGGAACAGCTTGTAGTCGATATTCATCGGATCTTCCCTTCGGAGGTGAAGTCGACCTTTTCCCGGACGCCGCAGTCGGGGCAGCACCAGTCGTCGGGCACCGCCGACCACGAGGTGCCGGCCGGAAATCCCTCGCGGGGCGCGCCGGCGGTTTCGTCGTAGACGTAGTCGCAGACCGGGCAGCGGTAGGCGGCCATCACCGCGCCCCGTACTGCGCGAGCAGGCGCTGCCGCTTGCCGGGCTGCAGGTTCACGCGGGTGATGTCGCCGTCGTAATGGTCGAGCACACGGTGATCCATGACCCGGCGCCACAGCGGCGGGAAGTAGGCCAGGCCGATCATGCTGGCGTAACCACTGGGCAGGTTCGGTGCGCCGTCCATGCTGCGCAGGGTCTGATAGCGGCGGGTGGGATTGGCGTGATGGTCGCTGTGCCGCTGCAGGTGGTACAGGAAGATGTTGGTCACGATGTGGTCGGAGTTCCAGCTGTGCACCGGAGTGCAGCGCTCGTAGCGCCCGGATGCGGTGCGCTGCCGCAGCAACCCGTAGTGCTCCAGATAGTTCACCGTCTCGAGCAGGGTGAAACCGTAGACGGCCTGCACGAGCAGATACGGCAGGATCGACGGCCCGAACACCGCGGTCAGGCCGCCCCACAGCACCAGCGTCATCAGCCAGGCGTTGAGGACGTCGTTGTGTAATGTCCACGGGCTCTTGTCCATACGCCGCAACCGGGTGGTCTCCAGTTCCCACGAGGAGCGCAGGCTGCCCCACACGCTGCGCGGCAGGAAGCTCCAGAAGGTTTCGCCGAAGCGGGCGCTGGCGGGGTCCTCGGGCGTGGCCACTCGCACATGATGGCCGCGGTTGTGCTCGATATAGAAGTGGCCGTAAGCGGTTTGGGCCAGCGTGATCTTCGACAGCCAGCGTTCGAGCTGGTCCTTCTTGTGTCCCAGTTCGTGCGCGGTGTTGATGCCCACGCCGCCCATCGCGCCGATGCTGAACGCCAAACCGATCTTGGAGACCACGCCCAGGCCGCCGTCGATGCCCAGCCATGCCAGGTCCAAGGCGGTCCACAGGTAGCAGGCGACGACCATGCTCAGCAGTTGCAACGGGATGTAGACGTAGGTGCAGTAGCGGTAGTACTTGTCGTTCTCGAGTCGCTCCATCACCTCCTCCGGCGGGTTCTGCCCGTCCGGGCCGAAGAACAGGTCCAGGGTCGGGAGCAGAACGTAGATCAGGATCGGGCCGATCCACCACCAGACGGGCGCGACCGCCTGCCAGCCGAGCTTGTTGCAGCCCCAGACCAGTGCGACCGCGACGCCCAGCGAGGTCGGCGCCACCAATCCGAGCAGCCACAGGTATCGCTTGCGGTCCCGCCAGTGGTCGGGCGCGGCTACCGGGTGTCCCGATTCGCCGATTCGAGAAGTCATATCCCACTCCGTTTACACATTCGAGCAATGTGTATTCAGTAGATACAACTTGCCTACTGTTGTCAACGACGGAGTCACATGGCCAGCTGATGTACGATGACCTTCGTGGCTGAAGCCCCGAACTTTCAGACCGAGATGCGCCTGCTGCTGCGCGAACGCATGCTCGATGCCGCCCGCGACGTGGTGTGCACCGAGGGCTGGGGCGCGGTGAACATGTCCCGCATCGCCAAGGACGTCGGGATCAGCCGGCCGGTGCTCTACAAGGAGATCGGCACCAAACAGGCCCTGGCCGACGCGCTCATCGAGCGCGAGCTCGGCGCCTTCCTGCGGGGCATCGCCGACACCCTCGCCGCGCATCCCGACCCCATCACCGGCATGACCCGCGCCGCCGAGTACACCCTGCGCACCGGTGCGGACAACACTCTGCTCAAAGCGGTGCTGTCCGGTCGCGACAGCAGCGACACCACCCTGCTGCCCGCACTGATCACCGAACCCGAACCGGTCCTCGGCCGCGCGCTCGCGGCGTTGCTGCCCGCGATGCGCGAACGCTACGAACTCGCGACCATCTCGGATGCGGATCTGGAATCGCTGATTGAGATCCTCGTACGCCTCACTCTGAGCCACCTCTTCCAGCCGCTCGGCCCGCTCGACCGCACGGTCGCCCAGATCGAACTGGTGATCACCCGCGTCTTCACCGCACTGATCGAGGCGGCGTCCTAGAAGCCAGCTCCACGCAGTGAGCGATCTAGCCATGAGTGATGCCCAAGCCGTCCCGCATGAAAACGACCGGGAACAACGGCATCCGGTGCACACGAACTTCGTGACAACCTCAGGCAAGTGCCGCAGTGACCAGACGGCGGCACCGGCAGCGATAGCGGGAAATGCATGCGCGACGAGGGCCTCGTCGGCGAGCAACAAGATCATCAGGCACTGGTGGCGGCCTTACTCGCACAATGCCGCCACCAAGTCCTGATGATCATGATCGCCGCAGGGCGAAGCCAGGATTGCGTCGAGTCCGTTTCACCCTGAGCAGAAGTTGTTCCGCACGGCGCGACCGTGCTCCTACCATCCGAGCATGGAACCGATTACCGGCACCGCCGCAGGCGTCCCCTTTACCGCGCTGCCACCGGAGGGGGTCGAGGGCTCCGCTCCGCTGCTGGTGGCGTGGCACATGCTCGATGCGCCGCGGTCGGACGCGGCGTTCGCTGCCGCGCTGCCGATGGCTGGAATCCCGGCTTGGCGGGTGTATTTGGGGATGCCGTTCTGCGGGGCGCGGATGGTGGACGGGCGGATGGATGCCGGACTCGAGCTCGTGCAGCGGGATCCGTTGCGGGCCTACACCGATCGGATGATCAGTGGGGCGGCTGACGAGTTCCCGGCGGCGTTGGCGGCGCTGCGGGATCAGTTGCCCGTCGAGGACGGGCCGATCAGCATCGTCGGCGGGTCGCTCGGTGGCGGGGTCGCGTTGCTGACGCTGGCGCGGGGCGAGGTTGCGGTGCGGGCGGCGGCGCTGGTGAATCCGGCGGTCCGGGCGCGCTCGGTGGTGGGCCTCCTCGAGGAGTTCACCAGACAGCCCTATTCCTGGGACGAGGATGCGAACGCCGTCGCCGACCGCCTCGACTTCGTCGCACGGGCCGCGGAAATCGGCGACCGCGCAAAAGTTTTGGTGGTCAGCGGAAAGCTGGACTTCCCGCAGTTCCGTGCTGACGCCGACGAGTTGGTCGCGGCTCTGCGCACGCACGGCGCCGACGCCGCCGTCACCACCGTGCCCGAGCTGGCACACCCCCTGGCCGAGGAGCCCGGGATCGAACCCGCACCCCAGCTGCCGATCGCCAAGATCGTGGACGACATCCTGACCTCGTGGTTCACCCGATAGCGGTCACTGACGACGCCCTGACGTCGTGGGTTCATCCGATAGCGGTCACGGTCACTGCGGCCGACTTCCCCGCGCACTGAGCGCGCGGATCGGACCGATCAGCGATCGATAGACCGGCCGTACCACGCGGCCGGGCAGATGACGGTGGCGTTCTTCCTCCCAGACCCTTGCCCGCGGGTGTGACGCGAGGGGCGACCAGCGGTCTTGGATCGGCGGCTCGGAGGTGTGGAATTCGATGCGGCACAGGTGTTTTGTGTTGATGAAGCCGTATTGACTGGGGCTGACCAGCCGCACCGGGGCACCGTGGTCGCTGTCGAGTGGCTGCCCGTTGAGGCGGTCGGCGATGAGCACGTCGTCGGCGAGGGCGTCCTCGAGCACCACGATCGACTGGAAGCCGTCGAGACCTTCGAAGATCACGTGACTGGCGGGCTTGTCGAGCAGTGGTTCGACCTGTGTGCGATAGAAGGCCGCGAAGGAGGTGCCTTCCCACAGCAGATCGGTCGCCGACCAGCCTGCGACGCAATGGAAGTCGGCTCGCAGTTCCTGCCGGGGCAGCTTCGCGAGGTCGGCCACCGACAGTGTGATCGTTTGGGTCAACGCTCCGCCGACCTCGATGACCGGGTCGACGGGGACGGCCGGCGGCGGGTGATGCAGATGTGTGCCGAAGCGCGGGAATCCTTCGACAGCGCGTTGGCCTGGGGGAAGTGTCATGTCGATCCTCCTCTTATACGGTACCGTATAAGAGGGACCTTACTCCCGAGCCGGAGGGTCCGACAGCAGTCGAGAGGTGATGTGGCGCAGAACATTCTGTGGGGAATGTCAGCCGCCCCGGCTGGGGTGCACGTGCGCGCGCGTCCCGTGCAATCCGAAGAGGATGAGTAACTCGACCGCTCCGCCGTCGGCGCTACCCAGCCAATGCGGCAACGACGTGTCGAATTCGGCGGCCTCGCCCGCCGACAAGGTCAGGTCCCGATCGCCGACCATCAGCCGCAGGCGGCCATTGAGGACATACAACCATTCGAAACCCTCGTGCGTCTGCGGTGTGGGCTCCAAAGGTTCCGGACGTGCCGGGATGATCATCTTGAAAGCCTGCGTCCCGCCGGGCCGCCGGGACAACGGAATGAAGATCATCCCGTAGCGCTGGATCGGTTTCAGGTGAATCCGCGGGTCGCCGGTGCGCGGGGCGCCGACCAGGTCGTCCAGCGGGACGTTGTAGGTACGAGCCAGCGGCAACAGCAGTTCCAGGCTGGCCCGGCGCTGCCCGCTCTCCAGCCGCGACAGGGTGCTTTCCGATACCCCGGTCGTCGCCGCGAGGTCGGCGAGGGTGATGCCGCGGTCGCGGCGCAGCGCGCGCAGCCGGGGTCCGACCGAGTCGAGCACGTTCTCCGTATCGGGGTCCATAACCCCCATCTTGCCGGAACCGCAATTTTTCGTGCCAGATCGTGCCGTGTCCCGCAAGACTTGGGAGCATCCCGACAGAAGGAGCCTCGATGAGTACCACCGATGCGGTCGCATTCTGGGACGGTGTCTATGCGAACCGACCGGCGTCGACCGATCCACTGCCGAATTACCTTCTCGCCGAGACGATTACAGGTCCGCCCGGTGCCGCATTGGATCTCGGATGCGGCAACGGCGGGGACGCGCTGTGGCTCGCCCGGCAGGGCTGGCGCGTCACCGCGGTCGACATCTCGGCCGTGGCGGTCGAGCGGCTGACCGAACTCGCCCGCGCCCACGGCCTGGGTGACCGGATCGCCGCCGAGCAACACGACCTGCGCGACGCGTTCCCCTCGGGCGAGTTCGACCTCGTCTCGGTCCACTACCTCCACACCCCCTTCGACCTGGACCGCTCCATAGTCCTGCGCGCGGCCGCGCACGCACTGCGCCCGGGTGGCCTGCTACTGGTCGTCGACCACGGATCGACCGCGCCGTGGTCGTGGAACCAGGACCCCGATGTCCGATTCCCGACCCCGCATGAGGTCGCCGCGGATATCGAACTGGACCCGTCGACCTGGACTGTGGAGCGAGCCGGCACCCCCAAACGGATCGCGACCGGACCGGACGGACGCACCGCCGAGGTCACCGACCACCTGCTGCTCATCCGCCGCACCGCCTGAGGAGACCACCATGCCCACCGCCGCCCGCCGCCGCGACACCCCGCCACCGAGCACCGGAAGCAGCGAAATCGAAGTCCTGCGCGGCTTTCTCGACTACCTGCGAACCTCGATCGCCGCAAAAGTCGACGGCGCCCCCGAACCGCAGGTCCGAACGGCCGCGGTCCCGTCGGGCACCAACCTGCTCGGCCTGCTCGAACACCTCACCAACGTCGAACGCTCAATGTTCCTCGGGGACAAGGTCACCGACTGGCAAGCGACGTTCCACGCCGCACCTGCCGACACCGTCGCCGACGTCGTCGCGCACTACCGATCCACAGTAGATCGCGCCAACAAGGTTCTCGACGAATGCACCGACCTCTCCGCACCACTCCCCCATCCGGATCGCCGCGCCCCCACCGTCCGCTGGGCCCTCACCCACATGATCGAGGAAACCGGCCGCCACGCCGGCCACGCCGACATCCTCCGCGAACTGATCGACGGCGCGACCGGTCGCTAGGCCCCGCCTTGCGCGAGAGACAAACTGTTCCCATCCGGATCGAGCACCTCGACGTGCCGCACCCGTTGCCGTACGTCTCCACCGGCTCGTAGAAGATCAGTTTTGGCAGACCGGCCACGCGGCGGCTGGGTCGCAGTGGCCGGGGCAGGCAAGGATGTAGTCCTGATTACCTAGGAAGAGACCGTCGTCGATGCCGGCGCAGTCGACCGACTCGTCGGGGTCCGGGTCGGCGTAGTCGGCGAACGGGAAATCCTCGTAGACCTGACACAGGAAGACCATGTCCTCGCCGCACGCGCAGCGATAGTGCTCGGGCGCCTGAACCCAGCGCGGCGTGCCACCGACCTTGAAGTCGTTGAGCGGTCCTTCGAAGCCGGGTTCGGTGACCCGATCCTCCGCGGCGTACAGCTCCAGGCGGCGCGGTTCGAAATGCGGGTCGGCCGTCTCGCGGGGCATTCCGTTGCGCTGCAGCAGGATCCGCCAGAATACCGAGTCGGCCCCCGGTGGGTTGTCCCAATAGTTTTCGGGCAGTTGAGGTTCGGTGCTATGTCCCCCCGTGTCGCCCTCTGCAGGGCAGTGGAACACCAGCAGTTGATCACCACCGAAGTGCGGAACCTCGGCGGGCACTTCGAGCTGGAAGTACAGCGCCAGTCGGGTTCCGCACGCACACGTGGGCCACGCCTGTCCGGCGTCCAGCACCGGCCAACCCCCGATGGTGTTCCGATCGCCGAATTCGCCCGGTTCCGAATCGATATCAACATCGACCACGAAAGTGTCAGCAACTCTGGAACCCACAAGAACCTCCCCGAAAGATTGAACTAGCACACTTTTCCAATCGCCCCGGCCGGGCGCAAATCGGCTGGGAATGCACCTGGTCGCGCCGGTTGACCAGTTCAGGGTGCGGCCCTCGTTTTGCGAACGGCCATTGTGAGCGCCCGATTCTCGATCGACGCCAGCTGCCCGTGCGGCCCCTGCCCTGTCCAGGCATGATGGCGAAGTGACCTTGACGCTCATTGCCGCGGTGGCTCGGAACGGCGTTATCGGCAGGGGTGGGGATCTGGCTTGGCGAGATCGGGATGATCTGCAGCGCGTCAAGCGGATGACGCTCGGGAAGACGCTGATCATGGGGCGTCGCACCTTCGACTCGATCGGGCGGCCGTTGCCTGGTCGGCGCACCATAGTGGTTACGCGCCAAGGTGGTTGGGCGTCGGACGGTGTCACCGTCGTCGGTTCGATCGATGAAGCATTGGCGGCGGCCGGAGAAGGTGAGGCGATCTGCTTCGGCGGTGGCGAGATCTACGCCCAGCTCATCGCCGCCGCCGACCGCTTGGAAATCACCGAAATCGAGTCCGCACTCGACGGCGACGTCCGATTCCCCACCCTCGATCCAGCCTCCTGGCGCGAAACCCAACGCCTCCAACGCGACGGCTACAGCTGGGTCACCTACCTCCCAGCCTGAACCCAGCGGCACACCATGGAGGCGCTACTCGGCGTTTGCCTCAGCTATGTGCCACTCGCTGGGTTGCCACCGGCGACGACGTGCGGCGGCGCGGCTCCAGCACTGTCGCGACGAGGTAACCGCCGCCGCCGATCAGGGCCAGCGCCCAGTAGAGGTTCGCTCCGTCCAGGAACAGGGCGGCCGAAGACAGTACGGCCAGCCAGGCTCCCAGGGCGTATTGCAGGGTGTCGCGGTAGGCGAGTCCGCCTGCGAGATAGATCATTCCGACGACGAGACCAGCCCCGCTCGGCCACAGCAGTGTCTGCACTTCGGGCTCGTCCAGCGCGGTGCTCAGGGCTTGGATGAGAACAGACAGCGCACCGAAGCCGACCAGCCATGCGACGGCCAGCAACTTGCCGGCGACAGCCTCACGGCCGTGGGCACCACGCTGTGCCCGGACGGCCCCGACGCCGGTGATGATCAGAGCGATCAGTAGTCCGCCGAACAGCAGGATCGCCGCTACCGCGGACGGCACCGGCGGATCGGCGCCGTAGGTGAGCGCGAACGCGCCGTATCCGAGCAGCCAGGCGAGGCCGAAGCTCAGGTACGAGGGACGGTTGTTCTGGGTCATGGGTCCTCCTGTGGGTCAAAACAAGTAGAACCCCGGGCCCACCTCCCCTTCCATGAGCGAGGCTCTCGGACCCATGTCCCAGCGTCTACTGCGCGTCCACGGCCAGCATGCCGAACCGGCTGACATTCGCGTGATTGTTCCCATCCTCGCTGGTTATCACGACCTCGGTCGGATTCGTCAACGCGATGCAACAGTAATTCTCACCGTCCGGCTGCACACTGACGGACAGCAATCGGCGGCCATTCGCCTCCTGCCACTGTTCCATACTGTCGTACAGACCGCGCATAGACGGATTTTCGAAGTAGATGAGATTGCGCTTGTTCATTTCGGACATGAGGCCGGTCTCCGTTCGTCTCGTGGGTAGTCCGAAATGCCCCGTCCAGGCCACTGTAAACCGTTGCGAACCATGCTCGGACACAACGTGTTTCGATGGCCCGTTCCGGCATGATGGAGTTGCGGGGTGGACCGGCAGCGTTTCGGCACCAATGGGAAATCATGGTTTCCCGCACGGGCCGCGGATGCTTGGTCGAATATGTTTGTGCGCGTTGGTTTTCGAAACGGCTTACCTCGAGCGCGCAGGCGACGGGTTCGTCCGGGCTGGGGGAACCACCGCAAGGAGGTTGATGGGGCGATGATCGAGAAACTGCGTGCTCTACGCACCGAGCGGGGGGCACGGCTGTGAATCCGGATCTGTTCAAACAGGAATTGCACGCGCTGGTTACCGAGGCGACAACGGTCGGCGGTGTGCAGCAGGGGCGTCTGGCCGAGGCAGCGCGGGTCGGCCCGGAGGTGCTGACCCGCGCGATCACCCCTGGCTTCGCCATGCCGACGGCGGCAGCGACCCGCGCTATCGTGCGGGCGTGCCTCGCCATCACCAGTCCGGGGTTGACCGGTGAGCAACTGGACGCCGCGCTGGCCGAGTGGGAGGAGAAACGCCGGGACGCCGCAGGCGAGATCCCACCCGCTCAGCAACCGGCCGACCCCGCGCCGCACGACCCGAATCCGCCGCAACGGCCTGCGATCTGGGATCGGGTGCGCCGCCGCCCGCTCCTGGCAGCCGCTGCGGTCGCAGCCCTCGTGGTGGTGGTCGCGGTGCCCGCGAAACTTTGGCTACTGTCGTCGGACCCGGAACCGTGCGCCGCAGCTGGTTTGACCCTGCAAGACGACGAGTGCATCGGCGTCACCGACGGCGCCTTCACCGGTTTCGACGAGGCCTCCCAGCCGGTGGTCGACCAGATCGCCCGTCAAAACGCCGAGGTCGGCGAAAACTACGTCACCGTCGCGGTATTCGGCCCGCTGTCGCAGCCGCCCGCCCCCGATGGCCCCGGCTCGCGCCCAGGCCAGCTCGACAGCGAGCAGGCCAAACAGATGCTCATCGGCGCCGCGACCGCACAAGCGCGCATCAACGCCACCCGGGTGATCGGCGACCCGCAACCGCGAATTCGCTTGCTGCTGGCCAATCCCGGCAGTTATCAGACCCGCTGGTCCGAACCGGTGCAGCAGTTGATCGACACCCGCGACGATTCCGACCAGCGCCGCCGCGTCGTCGCCGTGGTGGCGTTGGGCACCAGTGTCATCTCCACCCGCGAGGCCGCCAAGAAACTGTCCGAGGCCAAGATTCCGATCATCGGCGCGATCACCACCGCCGACGACCTGAACTACACCAACATCCCCGGCATGCTGCGCGCCACCCCGACCACCAGCGACTACGTCGCCGCCATCGCCAAACACCTGACCGCGCACCCACCGTCCGGCCCGGCAATGGTGGTGTGGGATCAGAACTCCGAAGACCGCGGCGATCTCTACACCGGCGCCCTGCAGAAGGCCTTCCACGACCAACTCGGCGGCTGGATCGGCGATCTGCCCGATCAGGCGTTCGTCGGCGCCACGCTGCCCGGCGACACCTGGCCGCAGATTTTCGACGCCGTCACCATCAACATCTGCCAGTCCGGGGCCGCGATCATCCTCTACGCGGGTCGCGTCACCGATCTCCCGGTGTTCCTGGAATCGCTCAAAGCCCGGCGCGTCTGCCGCGACCGGCCGTTGACGATCATGACCGGGGTCGCGGCGCTCACGGTCATCGACCGCGGTGACCACGAGGAACTCCGTAAAGCCGGGCTGTCCATCGTCTATGCGGGAGTGACGGACCCGCACACCTGGCCACACGGCCAAGGCAGCCCGCCCGAGGGCTGGCAACCCTACGCGGAGGCCCTGACCGCCGGCGGGTACCGCGTCACCGACGCCGACGCCTACACCTGCCTGACCCACGACGCGCTGCTCACCGCCACCCGCGCGATCCGGCTGGCCTCACCCAACCGTGTCCCCCAGGCCACCGACGTGATCAGTCAGCTGCGAAACATCAACGGCGCCTACACCATCCCCGGTTGCAGCGGCACCCTGTCATTCACCACCACGAGCAACGGAGCACCCCTGGGCACACCGATCCAAATCGTCACCATCCCCCGATAGGCGGTCGAGCGATGTTCGGGTGGGAGCGCGCGCGACCGGCTCCAGGGCAGACGCGAATCGGCAAGAGCAACAGAGCGATTCGCCGCTGGGCGGAGCGGTTCGGCTTGCTACCGGCGATCCTGAGCGCGCTCGTGGCCGGGATATTCATCGCCTACGTCGCCTATCAGGTCGTGTCCCGCTACACCCCGACCAGCCAGGCGGCGGCCGCGCCGATCGACATCACCAAGGTCGCGCTGACCATCGTCGCCGGGGTGGGCGGTGTCGTCGCCCTGGTGATCGCCTACCGCCGCCAGCGGGACGCCGAGCAGAGCCGCTTCGTCGAACGTTTCGGCGCCGCCGCCGCCCAGCTCGGCGCGACCGATGCCGCGGTACGCATCGCCGGGGTGTACGCGATGGCCGGCACCGCCGACGAGGCCGACGGGTTACGCAGGCAACAGTGCATCGACGTGCTCTGCGGCTATCTCCGCCTGCCCTACAGCCCGGAACTCGGCGGCAACCACCAGACCAAACATGTGCAGAAACGCACGACCGGCGGCGACACCGGCGAGGACGAGGACCACTTCGAGTACCGGCAGAACGACCGGGAGGTCCGCGCGACCATCATCCGCGTGATCGCCGACCACCTCCGCGCGGAAGCCGAATACAGTTGGTCGGCAAGCCAGTTCGACTTCCGGACCGCCTACCTCGAAGACGTCAACCTCAGCCGTGCCATCTTCGCCGGCGCCGCCCGCTTCGACGAGGCGACCTTCAGCGGCGACGCCTGGTTCGACAAGGCACAGTTCACCGGCACCGCCGGTTTCGACAACGCCACCTTCGCCGGCACCGCCTGGTTCGGCGAGGTGGCCTTCCGCGGTGACGCCGCCTTCAACAAGTCCGTGTTCAGCGGTATCGCAGGCTTCGACAAAGCCACCTTCGGCGGCACCGCCTGGTTCGGTGCGGCGACCTTCGGCGGCGACGCCGGATTCGGCGCAGCGACCTTCAGCGGCAACGCCAGGTTCGGCGGCACGACCTTCCGCGGCGACGCCGGATTCGGTGGGGCGACCATCAGCGGCGACACCTGGTTCGACAACGCGACTTTCGGCGGCGACGCCGGATTCGGTGGGGCCACCTTCGGCGGCGCCGCCAGGTTCGACGATGCGACTTTCGGCGGCGACGCCGGATTCGGCGGAGCGACCTTCGGCGGCGCCGCCAGGTTCGGCGAGGCAACCTTCAGCGGCGACGCCTGGTTCAACACGGCTACCTTCAAAGGGGCAGCCGTGTTCGCACGATTCGCGTTCGCGGGGAGAACCAGTTTCATGGCTGCCGACTTCGGCTCGGAGCCAATCGTTTTCACACAACCGCGGCAGTGGGGGCCACCGCCGCCGGAGTTCGACTGGGGAAACGATGGCGTCGGGAAGCCCGCCAATGTCGAACCGCGAGTCTGGCCGCCCGTTGTGTCAGCGCCCTGAAACCTTCGGTCAGCTGCACTTGGGACGGCTCGGCCACCAGCTGCCCACGTTGGAGCGGGAGGTCCAGCCTCGATTACCTGAGCTGGTCTGGAGATAAACCCAGGAGTTGCCCTGATCGTTGTCCAAATGGCAGATGACTCTGATCGGCGCACCTTCCACCACCGTGGCTCCCGGAATCTTGCCGCAACTGGTGGAATTGCCGTTGTACAGGTTGTAGCTGCCGTAGGGGCCATCCATCACCGAATCGGAGAAACCCCAATTGCCGGGGTTCCAGCTACACGCTGTCCCCGCATTCGCGGCCGGCGCACCGAGCACGACCGACAGGCCGGTCGACCCGACTGCGACCGCAGTCGCCAGCAAAACGTTGACCTTCATGAAGAAGCTCCTTCCGTACCAATCCCAAAGCAAGTATCCGCTTGGTGAAGGGAAGATTATGCTGTAGCACAGGATTGGGCAATACCTTGGAACTTGGCTTCGGTAGCGGCGGACAGTCGAGGACAGGCGGGCCAAGACCGATAAGTGCGCACAGTCCATGCCCCGGGAACTGCGGGCGGGAAAACCGGGGTCTACAGGCAAGTAATGCCACGGCATAGCGTGATCGGAGCTGCCCGGGGCGATCGCGGCAGCCGGTCGAACTGCTAGAGCTGAAGGATTTTTGATGAACCGATCATTTGCCACTGCCGTCCTTGCCGGCGCCCTGATGCTGGCGCCGCTGGTTCCCGCGCACGCCGACGTCACCGCGCCGCGCGAAACCGCCACACCGGCGGCAACTGCGACGCCGGTGTGCGGCGGCGGCCTCCCCAGCCAGCCGGGCGAGTGCGATCACGTAAATCCCGTGAAGATACTTTTGAGCCTGCTGACTTCGGGTTCGTCCAGCCTCTCCGCCCGGTGAGACGCACTCATGCGCGACCCGCGCGAGCGTGAGGGCTGCGGCGCAACGGCTTCCGATCGCGTCGAGATCCTGCTGACCGCCCGGCCCAGTCAATCGGGATGTCGTCGAATGCTGCATAGCCGTCGTAGATGTTGGCGAACTTGACGAGGTCCCAGTCCCCGGCGGCACGGGATGGTGCCCTTTCCCCAAGAGAGCGCCGGTGTCATACGAATTCGTATGATACCGGCGCTTTTTCGCACTCCAAGCCGCGAATCAGACCAGTTCGAAGTCGGGGGTTCGAACGGCAGCGGGGGTGTGCGTGGAGGCCGTGGCGTGATGGCGAAGCTGGGCAGCGGCAAAGAGCGAGATCCAGCCCCACGCCAGGAAGGAGACCGTGGCGAACGTGATGCTCACAACGCTGGGGAGGGCGGCGGGCAGAACCATGAAGGCGGCGGCAATCGCAATACTGGCTGCTGCCATACCCTTTCGTCCGTCGCGAATGAAGCGGCGGGCCAGGATGATGAGCGCGGCCACCAGGGCAAGACCGGAGAGCGTGGCGGCGGCACCGTGCAGGATGCCGTGCCAGCTCAGGCTGTCCGGCTCGCCGACCGGGTAGCCGTTGACCGGGTCGGCGACAAATAGCCCCGCGGCGATCAGCCCGGCGCCGAATGCCGCCACCAGGCGTGGAATCCATACGTGTCCGATGCCCTCGGTCAGGACGCGATTGAGCCCGATCGCGCCGAGGATGAAGAGCACGCCGGTGACGAGGAAGTTCGCGATCTGCAGGAAGCCGAGGCTGCCGAGCGACAACTGGCTGATCATGTGCCGGCTCAGATCGAAACCGTCGCGAGCGACCGCCTGGGGCAGGGCCACGGCGAAGAACAACGGGGTGGCGATAACGCCTGCGGTGAGCAGCTTTTCGGTCTTCATGATCATTCCTCCGGGATGCGACTGTTGCTTCTGGACACTGTCCAGAAAGGAACATACACGACTTCTGGACAATGTCCAGATACACTTCTCACGACCACAGGAGGACCAATGACCGAACCCGCGAGCCGGAAACCCCGGCGCGCCACCTACCGGCACGGCGCGCTCCGGGAAGCGCTCATCGACGCCGGCGTCGCTATGGCCCGCGAAGGCGGCGGCCCTCAGTCGATCGTGCTGCGCGAAGCCGCGCGCCGGGCCGAGGTCGCACCCAACGCCGCATACACCCACTTCAAGGACCGAGAAGCCCTGGTGCAGGCGGTAGCTCGCGTCGCCCTCGCGAAACTGGCGACCGCCATGGCCGCCGAACAGGAGGCGCTACCACCCTCCGGCGACCCAGCCGCCAGCGCCCGAGCCCGCTTCCGCGCCGTCGGATCCGGTTACCTGCGCTTCGCCCGCGCGGAACCCGGCCTGTTCCGCACCGCCTTCGCCACCCAGCGCGACGTCTCCGCGGTCGCGGAACCCGAAAGTGCCGGCCCCACCGGCAGATCCGCAATAGAAATCCTCTCGGACTCCCTCGACGGCCTGGTAGACACCGGCCTCCTCCCCCGCGAACGCCGCCCCGGCGCGGAGTTCCTGGCCTGGCCCACGGTCCACGGCCTGGCCTATCTGGCAGTAGACGGACCCCTCCGCTTCCTCGAACCCGAGCAGCTCGACCACCTCACCGACCAACTCCTCACCATGCTGGACCGCGGCGTCTAGGGCTCGACCTCCGACAATGCCGCGCGGCCCATCAGCCGCGCGGCACGCCCCAAAGAGCAACGGGCCGAGATCATCTCAGTATCGGCAACGCACTGGAACAGTCGATTACCGTCCGGTTGATCTGTCGTCGTTTCCGATCATCAGGCGGATCGCCAGCAGAGCAATCCAAATGCCGCTGGCAATGATCCCCAGCCGTTCGATGAGCCCTGCCGGTCCCCCATCGGACAATTTGGCGAGAAGGACGAAGACGACATAAGAGATGGCGACCAGCACGCCGGTGGCGACCGAATACCAAGCCCAGCCGCGCCTTTCGAGGGCCCTATCGCGCCGTGCCAGCACGAAGCAAGCCGCAACCAACGAAGTGAACTGAACCAGACCGAGGAGACTATGGATGGCGCCGTGAACGGTCAGCACCTCCGGCGCTCCCGGCGGATAACCCAGCGACGGATCGGGAAGGATAGGCCCGATGGCGACGAAGGTCAGGCCATAGATGCCCAGCAGGATCGGCACCCAGGTGGACCCACGTCCTGTTCGCAGAAGCCGCCTCGTCCCGAGGGCGAAAGCGAGCAGGAGCGCTCCGGTGACGATGTAGTTGGTTATCTGCATCCACCCACCAGGCCCCAGTTCGAGGTTGCTGTCGGGGACTACCCAGGCGTTGTAGTCAGGGCGTATGGCCCCGAGGACAAGAATGACAACGATGTTGAGCAGCGGACCAACGACACCGCCGGCCAGCAGCAGTGTCGTCACCGACTGCTCTCCAGGGCGGTTCTGTAGCTTCGCAGGGTGAAGGGTGTCGGTCACGATAGGTGCCCTCTCGTCGTCAATCGGGTGCGGGCTCAGTGCATTCGGCTCGCCGAACACACCGAGGTGAACACCACTATCGACCGATAGATCACCCCTGGGATTGGAAAAATGTTCCCCAGGCCCGGTACCGATCCAGGGCGATGGCAGGCAGGTTGTCCGCGTGCAGCGCCCCCGGTGTGCGGTCCGCGAAGATCGACACATCCCGGCACAGGTGAGCCTGATCGGTGTACCCACATACCGCCGCGACGTCGGCGGCGGGCCGGCCCGCCAGCAAACTGTCTACCGCGCAACGGAATCGGACCAGCATCGCCGCCCGCTTGGGTGTCAGACCGATCTGGGATTCGAACCTCGCCCACAGCCGCTTACGGCTCCATCCGAGGGAGCCGGCGAGCTCGCCGACCTTCACCTGACCACCGGAAGCGAGTATGCGATGCCAGGCGGCCATCACCTCGGGATCCGGCGTCCGCGTCGGCCTGTCGCGCTGTGCCAGAAACGATTTCGTCAG
The DNA here is from genome assembly GCF_015355755.1 of Nocardia sp. XZ_19_385. Taxonomy (NCBI): domain Bacteria; kingdom Bacillati; phylum Actinomycetota; class Actinomycetes; order Mycobacteriales; family Nocardiaceae; genus Nocardia; species Nocardia sp. XZ_19_385. The sequence goes on along the minus strand of NZ_JACVEE010000003.1, from coordinate 547,416 downwards.
GGCGAACCGTTCCTCCCAAGTCCCCGCGTCCGCGAGTTGCTCCCGGAGTCGCCGGACCTCCGATCCCCACAGCTCCTCCAACGAGACAACGCCACGGCCCAGATCGGTTGCGGCAATACCCAACAGGGAGTACGCCCGGATCGGCGACAAGCGAACCTCTACCCACTCGGCCTGCCTGCTACGAATACGCATGGGAGCCATGGGAAGTCCCACGACGAAACTGCCCAACGTCTGCCGGCCACCAGCGTCGTCGACAATCAACTCACGGCCCCCGAACTCGATCATCACGGCGACCGCCGCCGTCGCGGCAACCCGCAAGTCCAACCCAGCGCCACCCACATCGCGGTACCCGATGATCGCGCCACCCAACGGCGCGGCAGCAGACGAACCCGCGAAATCCCAACCCACACCAGGCCCGCAGCCGATATCCACAACTCCCACCCATCCAGGCTACGGATCGCAAGCTGGTCCGCCATCCCAGCTCGACCGCCCGCTTCCGCCGCGACCCGCGCGGTCCGAAGCGAGACTGCGGAAGATCAACGGCCGAACGCATCACGGTTGCCGGTGAACGCACGATATTGGCGAATGTATCGCCCCTCGAGTTCAGCCGGTCTCCGTTCGCTTGCCCCTAGAGTTGGCCGAGGCAGCCACGGCCGCCTGGAATCGAGACGAGACCGGCGAGATCGGGGAGGAAACCCCGGACCGATACGCTTTACGAGACCGCGCTGCGGAGCTGGCCCTGATCGGGTTGGCAGACCATCGGTGACAGCGCGCGGAGGCGCCGGGCGCACCACCAGCAGTTGCCTGGACGTGTGTTGCGGGCGGCGGGAAGGGGCAGATACGGTGGGCGCGTGAACATTTCCTTCAGGAAGGGCGCCGTGCGCCCCTGCCGGTGATCCCCGGCACCGGGCTCGTCCCCGACAACAGCGACGACCAGCCCGAGTTGGATCAATCTACGGTCTCCGACGCCACGAATGTCACACACATGGTGGTATACGCCCACAGCGGCTCCGCGGTGCCCCGTTCTCGTCGGCAGCCAAAAGAGGAGGTCGATCCAGGACCGGCGGATCCGACATTCGCGGATCTCATGTTCGAGCCGTGTCGCCGGTGGGCTGTTGCTGTCGCCGAGAACTTTGTCTTCCTTGCGAACCGTGGCCGTTCGATCTCGGTCGAGGAGTGCTGGATCGACACGGAGTTGGCGCTGTGCGTGCGATACAGCACTGCCAGGGGAATCTTCGGAGGGCGGTGGGCCGACCCCTACCTCACCCACATCTCCTGGCTGTCGCCGCTCAATCCGCTCCCCACTGGCATCGCGACCTCCGCTCGATGGCAGGCGTCGAACTTCCTCGATGTGCACCTCGATGGTGGCGAGCCCGCAGGTTGCGAATGGACTGAAGATGACGGTCGCAAATGGGTCGGGCCGGCGCCGGGTACGGGCTGGCCCAGTGTGGTTGACCCGGCCAGTCGGATGATCACGATCGCACATGACACCTGATCACCGGTCGGATCGGGGTCTGGTGGATTGGCGCTCGCCCTTGATCGGGCTGAGCGTTCGGATCGCGTGGTCCCAAGCGACCAGCGCGAGCCTGCGGTGGATCAACGGGCAGATCATCCCAGCATCGGTAACGCACCATCATGCCTGCGGGCTCAGGCGGTCACCGCATACCGCGCGCTCGTGAACGCCGTACCTGCTCGGTTGGTGGGTGAGATCGGTTGCGGCTCAGGACATCCGCACATGCCAGCGGGCGCGAATACGGTGATCGACTCCGTGGGCAACGGTCTTCACCAAATCAGAGGGATTGCAGCCTGGCCCACGACGTAGCCGATGACCACCGCGGCCGCACCACCGAGCACCACTACGAGCCAAGACTTGCCGCGCCACCGAAGTGTCACCACCACGAGGGGGTGAGGACGAGAATTCCGATGAGCAAAGCTACGCCAGGTGCGTGATTAACGTACATAGGGTAGCTATCTGCGTGATTGGAATCCATGATGGTCGCATCGGTCCATCGGGAGTCGATGTTTCACCGAGCAGGCTGCCAGGAGATCATGGCCACACTGGCTATGCTCAGCCGAGGTGTGCGCTCATATCGCGACCGGCGCGTTCGGACATCCGCATCTGCCGCTTATCTGCCGAATCGAGCTCGGCTGCGACATCAGCCAATTTGGTCAGAGCCGTTGCCGTGCAGGCCATCTCGCGCCATGGGCTGTCAGCCGACCGTGCAAATACAAGCTGGCGGCGGGCATGTCCAAGACATGCCGGCCGTCAGCTCACTTGTCGCCTCAGTCGATAGGCTGATCGGTCTAGGTCAACGGGCCACATCCTCACCGCTTGTCGGATCGTCCATTCCCGATTCGACGAAGCCCAGCTCTACCGGTGCAGGCGGCCGTGGCTCACGTACCGCCGAGACGCCGCAGGCGGGGTGAGGTCAGCGGCGGACACGGATGGTCGATCCGCCGGTGCGGCGTCAGCGCCGGGACAGGCAGATGGTCAGCGGGCCGGCCGGGATGTCGTCCCAGGTGATTCCCGAGGTGGCCGCGCCCGGGCAGTCGTCGCGGTTGGTGCTGTCGACGCGGGCGAGGACGTTGCGGTCCGCCGCGGGGTCCGAACAGTCCACTCGCGTGGCCAAAGCCGTTGGCGCGGAGGCGGGGAAGGCGAGGCAATCGCCCGCGTGGGCGTAGATGGGCCGGTTTTCGGGGACCGGGCCCCAGCAGGAGACGAACACCAGGTCGGTCTTGTTGCCGGACCGTACCGATACCGCGGTGGCGCCGGGTACGCCGAGGCATTCCGGTCTGGCGGGGCGCTGGTAGACCGTGCGAACGGCGAGCGCTCGAAGTTTGGCGTCCGGCGTCTTGCACTCGACCAGCCTGGCAAGAGTCGCATCTGTGCAGTCGCCGACTTGGACGTTTCCGATCTCCTTCGGATCGACCGGGACCACGCACACCACGATCGCGCGACCGCCGAGCGAGGCCTGCGCGTAGGCGCCGCGGGCCGTGGGGTGGGTGCGGCAGGCCTGGTCGGTGACCGGAACCCGCGGCCGCAGCTCAGTGCCGACTACTCGGTGGGTGTTGTTGCTGAAGGTGAGACAGCTTGTGCGCGTTATAGTTTCGCCTTCGTTCTTGGCTTCGACGCAATCGTGCGGGTGTAATGCGCCCGGGTCCGTGCTGTTGTACTGGGTTGGCGCGAGACACAGCACCGTTTTGGTGTCGGTGGGATCGACGGCGGTCCTGGTGGCGTTCTGATACTTCATGCAGGGTGCTTCCGGGACGACCGCCACGGATCCGCGGGCCACGATGCGGTACTGCGAATTCGTCGCGTCGTCGCAGTCCTGTTCCGAGATGTCGCTGCTGGCGTCGAATTTCACGCAGTCGCCGACCGCGTATTGCACCGAATTACTTTGCAGGGCAAGATATCCAGCGATCCCGCCGACTCCGGCGCAGACGCCGGCCAGCGCGATCAGCGACAGCACGAGCTTGCGCCGAGATTTCCGTGCGGGGGCCGGCAGGGCTGTGTCCATGGTGTTCTCGGGCGTCGGGGGCTCTGCAGCCCAGGGAGTAGGCGTGGGAGCGCCGGACTCCACGGATGAATTGTTTTGCACAGGAAGAACTTTCCCCCGGGCTGTCGAGACAGCAGCGTGTTGCCCTGCGGCTGCAGAACAGTCGATCGTAGAGTCCCCTTGACGCTGTGTCTATACAGGCAGTTTACAACCGGGCATTGCTGGGTAATCTTCTGCGCCCGAGGCAGATTCCATGCCCTCGAGGAAGGCCCTGAGGCGGTTGCCTCCGGCGCACCAGGTGTCCTGCGATGTCCTCGCGGCGTGGCGGCCCCCCTCGATGACCGCCGGGTGGCTGGCAGCAGCGCGTGCATTACGGGTACCAGCGAGACCTCGCGCGGTTACGGTCTTCTCGTGGTGTGGTTATGAATAAGTCGAATCAGGTCCATCACGAGGTGGCCGGCAGCGCGCCGTTCCAGTTGGCGGTGCGGGTGGGCCTGGTGGCGTACGGCGTAGTTCACCTCCTCGTGGCGTGGGTCTGCGTTCAGGTCGCGCTCGGTGACCTCGACGGCGGCGGGGTCGGGAAAGCGGACAAGACCGGCGCGCTGCAGAACCTCGCGGAGAACACCGGCGGCGTGTTCGTGCTCTGGCTAATCGCCGTCGGGCTCGGGGTCGCCGTGGTGTGGCAGTTGCTCGAGGCCTTCACCGGCGCGCGGGACAGCCGGAAGCAGAAGCTGCTGCGCGCGATGAACTTCGGCGAGGCGGTTCTGTTCGGCTACCTCGCCTACAGCGCGGCCAAGCTCGCGAACGGGTCGCCGGCCTCGTCGACCGACCAGGCTCAGCTCGGTCTCATCGGCAGCCTGCTCAGCAAGGAGTGGGGCAAGCCGGTGGTGATCGCCATCGGGCTCGCGATCGTCGTCGCGGGCCTGTTCGTCGCCCGTCATGGCTGGTCGAAGCGGTTCCACGAAGAGCAGGACTTCCGCAAGGCGAGCCGGTCGACGGAACGGGTCGTGGTCCGGCTCGGGCAGGTCGGGTACGCGGCGCTCGGTGCGGTGTACGCGGGCGCCGGGGTGCTCGTCATCGTGGCCGCCGTGCAGAGCCAGCCGCAGAAGGCGACCGGGCTGGACGTGGCGCTCAAGACCCTGGCTGCCGAGCCGTACGGCACCGTGCTGCTGCTCATCGTTGCGCTCGGCCTGGCCGCGTTCGCGATCTTTACGTTTTTCGACGCCCGGTTCCGCAAGGTCCACTAGCCGCACCGCCTGAGGCGCGTGAAAGAACAACAGCCTCGAGGCTTCTGGCACCGGCCGAACGCCCGCTATTGCCGAGGTGAGTGCATCCAGTGCAGGCACCGTTACCCGCCACGATGTTCGCGCTGACCTCTGCCTGCCGAACGGCGAGCACTACAGTCGATGAACGTGGACCAGCGTCAGGAATTACCGAATCCGCCAACGATCTTTCGATCTTCGTGGGTCCGTTGGGTAGAGATGATCGTGTTGGGGCTGATAGGGATCGCGGTCGGCTGGTTGCTACTCATGACGACCACCACCACCGAATCCGCACTGACGTTTCCCGTGTTCGCTGCTCTCATTTCGGGAGCCCTCTCTCTGCTCCTCGGACTGCACCACTTCATCCGCCCTGCACCCGATGTGGCAGTCGACGATCAAGGGGTAACGCTCGGCCCATTCGGCCGAATCCCGTGGGCCGGGATATCGCGTATCCATCTGAGCACAGTGCACACCATGAGGTACCTGGCTATCGAACTAGTCGAGCCCAAGCCGAAGCTCACCGAAAGGCGTTGGCCCAGATGGGTCTACGGCCCGATCGGCAAGATCTGGGTCGGCTACCCCCTCGCCATCTCGGAGCGCTGGCTACGCCCGATATCACTGGACGAGATCGCAGCTGAACTGCTCAGGCGAAATCCTGACCTGGTCATCGCGAGATCCGAACCGAGAGGCCTCCGCCGGTGGTGAGCCCAGCCCTCACATAGTCGCGTGGCGCGGTCTATCGCCGAACCGCCGTGCTCCGCTTGAACTGTCATCCTGCCCAACCCAACTCGTGCCACAGACCGGCAACTGCCCGGTTACGCGGAGCCGACGTATCCGGTTACGAGCCGACGATGCTCTCCGCTTCGTCGTTCAGATTGTCACCGAGCAGCTCGACGACATCGCGCCAGGCCCGTTGCGCGTGCCGGGCGTGATAGCCGACGCCGGGGACCACGGGCTGGTCGACCGGCGGATGATGGAAGGCGTGCAGGGCGCCGCCGTAGACCACGAGGCGCCAGTCGATGCTCGCGGACTGCATCTCGGCGGCGAACGCCTCGCGTTTCGCGGCGGACATGATCGGGTCTTCGGACCCGACCCCGGCCCAGACGGGGCAGCGGATGCGCGCCGCCTCGCCCGGCCGGCCGGTGATCAGTCCATTGACAGTCGCGATCGCGCGCAGGTCGACTCCGGCCCGCCCGAGTTCCAGTGCGATCGCGCCGCCGGTGCCGTAGCCGATCGCGGCGATCCGGCCGGGATCGGTCCGCGGTTCGGCACGCAGCACGTCGAGCGCCGCGTGTCCGATGTCCCGCATCCGGCCGGGGTCGTCGAGCAGCGGCATGCAACGAGCCAGCATGGCCTCAGGGTCGGCCAGGTACTGGCCGCCGTGCAGGTCGAAGGCGAGGGCCACGTAGCCGAGCTCGGCCAAGGCCTCGGCCCGGTGGCGCTCGACATCGCTGAGCCCTGGCCCTTCTGGGCCGAGGAGCACCGCCGGACGGCGCTGGTCACCGGCAGGGAGAGCGAGGTGCCCGACCATTGTCAGGCCATCGGCCTGGTATCGGACCGTGCGCGTGGTAACCGTTGCCATGAGATCGACCGTAGTGATCGTCGACCCGGACCAGCTTGCTGTTCTGCCGCAGGCAGAACGTGGCATCGGTCAGGCCGGCGGAATGGTAGGGGCCGCGCGAACCTCGCAGACCCGACTTCGCCGCGAGCAACTCCGGGTGGTGGACGCGGCGTTGCTCGCGCCGCTCCTGTTCCGACATCGCCGGCGCGCAGCTTTGGGGCAACGCAGGTCAGACGCTGAGATGATCTCAGCGCGTTGACCTTTGGCGCATGACGCCGAATCGAAGGCCAACGGGCCGACATGATCTCTGCTCGCCGGACGCACTGATCTGCCGAATAGTGAGTTCACGTCCTTCGGTCGCCTGGTGCAGTTCGAGCGGAGAAACGGGGAAATAATCTGACCGGGACCCGCTGTCCGCGAAGCGGTTTCGGTCGCCGCGGTCGGCGAGCCTGCTCCGGCAGTTGAGGGAGCGGGCTGTCAAGCCGATCCACGAGCGGGGTAGGTTATCCGGTTGGCCTGTGCTGGATGGGTCAGGTATTTGATGGAGGCGTTGGCCCGATGTATCCGAATCAGCAACCGCCGCAAGGGCATTCGTCCACTGCGGAGTATGCCTCGCCGGGCGGCGGTGCGGGCGTGCCTATTGGGCCGGATTATCCGCCGATGCCGCGCGACCCTTATGGGGCACCGCGGCAGCGAGGGGTCAATGGATTAGCGATCGCAAGTCTGGTGTTCGGGCTGATAGGCGGCTGGCTGCTGGCGGTGCCGTTCGGCATTGCCGCGCTCGGTCAGATCAAGTCGCGTCGCCAGGAGGGCAAGGGTTTGGCGATCGGCGGCCTGGTGGCGTCCGGCGCGTGGGTGTTGGTGCTGGTCGCCATCGCTACGGGGGGTGTCCTCGGCGGACCGGAGCGAAACTCGCGCGGCGAGGTTACGAGTGCGGGGGACGATTCCGTCTTCAATGTCCGGACGGGTGACTGCGTCGACGGACTGAATGACAGAACCGGCAGGCTCGTCAGGGTGCAGGTGACGCCGTGCGCCCAAGCCCACGAGGCCGAGGTGATCGCCGAATTCGAGTTGCCCAAGGGTTCGTGGCCGGGTGAGCGGTCCGTCATCTCGCAGGCCGAGCAGATGTGCCTCGGCAAGCTGGAATTCGTGCTCGGCAACAGTCCGATGTGGAACAACTTGGGCGCGTACTACCTCTACCCGATCGATTCGGTTAGCTGGTCGCGCAGCCGGGAGGTGCACTGCCTGGTCACCAATAAGGGCGGCAGCAAGCTGATCGGCGCGGTACCGCGTTAGTGCATGCGGACGCCAATGCCCGGATAATGTCGGACAATCGGCAAGACCGCCGTCGTCGCGAGTTCGCCGGGCGCAAGGCCTTCGGCCTCGCCACCGCAGATGTCCGTCTCGCTCGACCTTTTGCGCGTCAGTCCGGTAGCCAGTGCAACTCGTGCGCCAGGGTTTTGGCGACGGCACGGATGCGGCGGTGTAGTGGCGACTGCTCGCGTGGGAGGACCAGGTGGATCGTCAGGCTGGGCGCGCCCCGCAGCGGTCGCCAGGTGAGACCGGCCGATAGGGCCGGGACCGCGGATTCTCCGGCCGGGGCGAGGGTGAGCCCGTCGCGCAGGTCGCGCTGATACATGTCGAAAGCGACTGCGGGCGTGCGGAATCGGGGGCGTGGGCGGGCGTTGCGGAACAGTGCGGACAGCTCATCGTGGATCACGGGGTTGGCCGCACGGTCCGGGAGTCGTAGCGGATACGCGGCCGCGTCGGCGATCCCGATCTCCGGATGTTCGGCCAGCGGATGATGCTGTGCCAACTGGACCCCGATGCGCTCACTCCGCAGCAGGAACCGGCGCACGCCATGGCCCGGCTGTTCACCGCGGGTGATCCCGGCATCGATGCGGCCGTCGGCGACCGCCGGGGAGATCTCCGGTGTCGCCATCGGGACCGCGCCGACCTCGAGTCCGCTGTTGCCGCGAATCAGCCTGTCCACCAAGGCCGGTGCCGTCTCGGCTCCCATACTGAGGCTGTATCCGACGCGCAGCGTGCCCAGTTCACCGGCCCCCGCGCTCCGGGCGGCGTCCCATGCCCGGTCCAGGGCCGCCAGCGCGGGCGGCGCGGACTCCGCCAAAGCCGCACCGGCCGTGGTCAATACGACGCTACGCGTGTTGCGAACCAGCAGGCTCGTACCGAGTTCCGCCTCCAATCGGCGCATCCGGGCGCTGAGTGCGGGCTGCGCGATACCGATTTGTGCGGCCGCGCGGGTGAAGTTCAATTCCTGTGCCAGCACCAGGAAGTACCGCAGGCTCACCGTATCCGGCGCCACGTGCCCTCCCCCTCGATTGATAATGATCCGTTCTGAGCCTATCCCGAATCGGTCTTTCCCTCGACCGCACATCAAGCCCTAACCTGCGCATATGACGATTCAACAACTTCGCGGGCGACCTACCGCTGGGGCGGGCCACCGACTCCCCCGCGCTCCTCGAAACCACCTCCGTCCGCAGCCGGATCTCGATGCTCCGCACCTAACGAGGTCGGCGTCAGTTCACAGCAGCAGCTCCCAGGTCACCCAAGGTGTTGTGGTCTCGCCGCTGGACGGAGGTCGTCATGCATAAGTTGCTGGTCCTTTATCCCAAGCCCGCCGACCCTGACCACTTCCGCGACTACTACGTGACCAACCACCTGCCACTGGCCATGAAGATGCCCGGCCTGCTTGCGTGGCGCTACAGCTTCGACGTGGCGGCGACCGAGGGAGAAGCACCGTATTTCGCGGTCTTCGAAGCCGACTTCGCTGACGCCGCCGCCATGGCCGCGGCTTCGGCGTCGCCGGAAGGCCAGCGGGCGGCCGACGATGTCGCCAACTACGCCACCGGCGGTGTGGTCATCATCGACTATCCGGTGCAGGACAGCGCCGGCTGAGGCAGGACGGCACGCTCCGGGACGCGTTCGGTCGGCCGATGCGGGCCAGGTTCGGCTATCGGCGGGACACCGTTTGCGGTTGCCGGTTCACTGAGCGTCCAAGGTGGGGCCGATGCGACCGCCTGAACCCGCACCGATGAGCGCGGATCATGAGGCGCGCACCACTCTAGGCGGCGTCTCAAGGTCGGACGGAGCAGTCCAGGATTCGGCCATCGAGAGTTCCGATCAGCAGGCGGCTTGGCTCGGCGACCAATGACATTGGCACTACGGGTATTTCACGGATTGCCAGTGGTTGACGCCAACGCATTTCGCCGGTCGCGGCGTCCAGAGCGAGCAGTTCGCCGGAGTAGAGCGTGATGAACACCGTCTCGTCGTCTCCGTCGAGCGCGGTAATCGGGTAGTCGGCGGTGAAGACCCACTCGGGTGCGCCATCACGTAGGTGCCGGCGGACCACGAACCGGTTCCCCGGCAGCGCTGCACGATTGCTCGAAATAGCGCCCGCATGAATTACGGCGTCGCGTACCTGAATAGCGGGACCGGCGCTGCATGCGTAACCGTCGGGTTGGTCCTCCCACGCCAGAGGAAATAGGGGCGTCACGGTGCCCGACGTCGCGTCGACCGACACGACCTGGGTGGTGCCGTTCCAGATGCTGTCGCTGGAACCAGCGACAAAGTAGAGCGTAGATGCTCGGCGGACCTGGAATGAGTAGTTGAGAGCGTCGAGTCGACCGAGCGTCACCGACTGTACGGCTTGATTGTCCGGCCCAATCAAGACCACCTCGGTGGGATTCGCGGCGTACTTCGAATTGCGCAGAGCGAGCCACCCTTTGGTATCCATTGTGGCGATCACCGGGAAGCCCGGGGCCAATGTCTCGATCACCTGTCCGTCAGCCAGCGAGACCCTGGCCACTGAGGAGGACGGGTCGATCAACCCTGAGCTGGTCCAGATTTGATCCGATGCGGTATTGGTCCATGCCGACTGCTGATCAGCACAGACTTCGATCTGCCTGCCAACAGACTGCGAGGTGAGCACCCACTCGCGCTCGCCGGAAGGCAGCCACGACTCCAGCTGAACGCCACCCAAGGCCGCCAGCACGCGTCCGTCAGCCAGCCGAGCCATGTCCCACACCTGCCGCCGCGAGGTCCGATCGACATTCGTCCGTCTGGTCACTTGCTCGCAGTCGATCTCCGGCCCGGACAGTTCGGCACGATCGATCGAACGTTCGGAGACCGCGGACCAGTCGCTTCGTTCTATTTTCACGTCGACCCCACGGGTCCACGGCTCCTCGACATCGTGGTCGCTGATCGGCCCGAGGATCATCCGGAGCGTCTGCTCTCCGTGCCACTGCACCTTCCGGACCTCACGTCCATCCCGGAGTGCACGGGTCAGGCGCCCCGATTCGGCATCGAGCAGCAGGAGTTCACCTTCGAAGAAATAGCCGCCGTCATAGTCCCCAACGCCGATCGCGATGAGCGGCAACGTCGGGTGGATATCGATCGAATGGACCGGATATCCCGTGGACATCAGATGCCTGCACCGCCCCTCCGGCCCGTAAACGCCGAGCTGCCAACCCGTCGACCAGCCGCCTGCCTGACTGCCGATATCGAACCGCAGTCGGCCGACATCTCCTGCTGCCACAGTGATTTCGCCCCGCGTAACTACCTGCCCCAACATCCCTATCTCGGCAAAGGGCTCCTCGCCGAGAACTCTTTCCACCGTCAATATCGCTGAACTGGTCATATGCCCTGAGCATAAACGCGGGCCTGGGGGCAGCGGCACACCTAGCTAGCGTGCCAGGACAATGATGCCCAATTCGTCCGCGAAGGCTGGGGCGAGGTCCATCAGCTGGCAGACACCGATGGTTGCGCCGTCGAGGGCGTCGAGACCGCTGGCGAAGTCGGCAGCTCGAAACGGACAGAGTTCAGTTTGGCATTGATGGTCTCGACTGCTGACCAGGCTGAATCGATCAGCTGGGCTTCCGCCAGTCGGTTTGGCTGACATTCGTGTCTACCAGCCGCACACCGCGCATCCAGACGTCAGCGAACCGAGTGAAGCGCAGGCTGCCCCGCGTGATGGTCAAGTTGAAGTAGGCGAGCGTAGGAGAGATCGGCGAGCGCGGGACACAGCGTCGACCCTAATCGCCCGAGGCGCACCATTCCCGGTGGACGCCGCGAGTACGCCCCGTCGAACATTTCGGTATCGACGCGAGCCAAGCCGCGGCGGCCGCCGGTGCAGAGTCGTTGCAACTGAGCACATTCGATCCTGCTGACTACGGTGTGAGTGAGGATGGCTAACAGTGGGCCGCATGATCTAGGGCAGGGAGATAGGCATGACTGCCACCGACGGCGCCGGCATTCGCACATTTCAACTGAGACTGCTGTCCATGTTCCGGGGCAACGATTCCCTCGTCGAGAAAGCACTCACAGCGTTGGATGCCGACCACAGCGAAATGGACAGCATCGCAGTCGAATACGAGCAGATCCTCCGGCCTTCGGTATGGTTCGAGCAGGTTCCAGCCTTGCTGGGGCCGCCGGATTCGCTGCACACCGAGCAATCCAAGGGCAGCCAACCGGTCACGCTGACCCGTTGCACCTACTCCAGACTGCCCCTTTGGCCGGACTTGGAGTTCTTCTATCTGGCCTCGCCAGACCTTCCCATCGCGCACAATGCCGGATTCGCACGGGTGGCCCATGCTCCACGCGCTGCCCTGTCCGGCCTCGCTGATCTGGTGCCGTGGAGTTGTCTGCGTGACGAAGTTGTCGAGCGCTTCGGGCCCGCAGTCGAGGAGGGCGCCTTGTGGCCACCCTACGAGTCGTACAGGTTCCGGATCGTCGAGGCAGACGGAGCCGTCGAGCACCGCTGGATGGTGTTCTCGTTTGGCCTACTGCAGATTGTGGACAACGACTGAGCAGGGCATCCGCAGGAGCCTGCCGGATACACGAAACGCGCGCTGATCACGCTGACCCGCGCGGTCCGAAGGGGTCAGCTTGGGGTCTGCGGAATGTGAACGGCCCAGGCTCTGATCGCGCTGCTTCCGGCGATCTGTTCCGGGCTCGCACGCGGCGTCCAGCGGCCATACCGCACGCTTTCAGCGCTCATCCGGTGTGCGGTGAGAAGCCGCGAGAGCTGTTCGAACTCGGTTGGTGTCACGAAGGCCAGGTAGTAGTTTTGCCCGGATTCCAGCGACGCCAGGACAGTACCGAGGGCAAAGGCGTGCTCACCGATCTCTTCGAGGAACGCTTCCATGTAACCGACGCGCTCGTCGGCTGGCAGGACGAAGGTGGCGGCCCAATCCCAGGGCAGCGCGGTGGGATAGGAGCTCAGCGATGTCAACTGCTCGCGGACAGACTGGATATCGGCGTCGCGGGAGATGACCGCCATATCCGCGGTCCCGTTTGGAGATTCGGCGTCGCGAAACGATTCGGCGCCTTCAGGGGTGAGCTGTGCCCGTCGTTGGGCCATGATGGCCCGCACGCGGAACTCGGCATCGGGTTGCTTTCGGGCCCAGGCATGGGAGGAGGCCGCGTCCTGCGAGGTTTGGCGCACTATGCGGTCCGGTTCGGGTGGGGCGGGCCAGAACTGTAGGAGGTAACGGTCCTGTAGTGGCTCATCGTCGAGTCTGACGTCCTTCTCTCGTGCCTGGTCCATGCCCTGCGCGCAGTACCGCACCCGGTAGTCGAGCCCTTCTTTCAAGTCCAGTTCCCAGGAAGCCTCACCAGCCCACTGCAACAGGAAACTCTGCTCCGAGAGCGGGTAGAAGGAGACCTCCACGACCTCTTCCCATGCCGGATCCAGTGCGGGAGCGTGACTACGCACTTCGACGGTGAAGCCGACTTTGCCGGTGTGCAAACCGGTGCTCAGGAAAAGTGCGCCGGGTACCGCGGCGCCGCACAGTCCAGAGTTCTGTCCGGCGAACGCCTCGTGCATGCGCGGGCTGTAGTCGCATGGGTCACTCACAACGTAGATCTGGCTGTAGGAGACACCCACTTCGCCATCGAGTCTGAACACTTCTCACGCCATCCCAACAGGCGAGAGCCCACCATCGCCCGCCAGCGAGGCCCCAGAGGACGAGGCGGCGTTCATCTCGCCAGGGTCGGTGCCGACCAACTCATGGGCGAAGGGAGTGTGGTGCGGTCTGGTTCGGGAACGGGTCATGCACGGCAGCGTAGAGAAGCCCACTGACACAGGGCTCCCGAAACTTCGCGGCCTGAACATTCCTGAAGCTGTCACAGAATGCGGCATTTGCTCGGCGACGGCCGAGGGCTGGTGTCAGTACACCCGGAAGTTTGTGACGCTGGGGGTGTGGGGGAGGTCGGTGGTGAGGGTGAATTCGACTTGGCCGGGGCCGGTTACGAGGCGGAGGTTGCCTACTACGGGGGCCGACCAGAAGAAGGGTTGCCAGGCGCCGAGGGGGGTGGAGGCTTGGCCGGTGGCGCCGGTGTCGAGGTTGCGCCAGTGGACTGTGGGGGCCAGGGTGCACCAGGGGGCAGGGACGCCGAAGACCTTGAGCCAGCCTTTGAGTTGGAGGATTACGGTGCCGGGGACGTCGCCGTCGGGGTAGACGTTGCCTACTGCCCAGACGTCGCCGGAGCAGCCCAGGCCGTGGGCGCCCGTGGTGATCATGGGGAGCTCGACGGGGAGGTAGTTCGAGGCTGCAGCGGGAGCGCTGGTGGCGATGAGGGCGGCTACTGCCGCGCTGGCGGAGAGGGAGATTTTGGCAAGTTTCCGGTGGGACATTTCAGCCTTTCAATTGCGATTGCGGTAAGAGCGATTGCATGAGATGGCTTCGTATTCATTGTTCCATCGGCTAACGGGTTGCCGTCGTTACCCCGCACGCTTCGCGCGGCGAGCGGGTGCGGATCAGCGGGCGGTCGCTGATGCCGCAACCCGCGCGGCCCGAAGCAGTCCGCGCGGGTCCACGGAAGGCCCTGGTCAGCGCTGGTAGGCGCGTGCCAGTTTGGTGACGGCGGCGGCGACGTCGTCGACATCCGCGGGCGTCATTTTGGGGTAGAGCGGGAGCGAGAGGATGCGGGCGGAGAGGTCGCGGGCGTTCGGGTAGGCGTCAGGGGTGAGGCCGCGGGAGCGGAAGTAGGGCTGTAGGTGCAGGGAGTTGAAATGGATTCCGGTGCTGATGTTTTCCGCGCGTAAGGCGGCCATGAACTCATCGCGGTCGAGCGTCATCAGATGTGGTTCGAGCGCGATCACGTAGAGGTGGTGGGCGTGCCGGGAATCGGTGCGGCGGGCAAGTGTGGTGATTGCGGGAAGGTCCGCGAAGTGTTCGTCGTAGCGAGCGGCGTAGGAGGCACGGATTCTGATGAACTCGTCGAGGCACGGAAGTTGGTGCAGCCCTAGGGATGCGGCGATGTCCGGCATGTTGTATTTGTAGCCCGGTTCATACAGCTCCCAATGCGGAGAACCGTTGGCGGAGTGGCGTTTCCACGCGTCGCGGCTGATGCCGTGCAGACTGAGCATCCGGGCTCGGTCGGCGAGGTGGTCGTCGTCGGTGACCAGCAGGCCGCCTTCGATGGTGGTCATGTTCTTGGTCGGATAGAAGCTGAATGCCGTCATGGTGCTGAGGCGGCCGATCTTGCGGCCGTGATACTCGGCGCCGATGGCGTGGGCCGCGTCCTCCAGGACCAGCACGCCGTGCGCCTCGGCCAGGGCGGTGATGGCGTCCATGTCGCACGGTTGACCGGCAAGGTGAACGGGCACAATGGCTTTCGTTCGGGAGGTCATCGCGGCGGCGACGGCGGCCGGGTCGATATTGCCGGTGTCGGGTTCGACGTCGGCGAAGACCGGGGTGGCGCCGAGATGCACGATGACGTTCGCGGTGGCGGGCCAGGTGATGGGTGAAGTGATCACCTCGTCGCCGGGTCCGATACCGGCGGCCGCCAGGCCGACGTGCAGTGCTCCGGTGCAGGAGTTCGTGGCGATGGCGTGCCCGGCGCCGAGGTAGTCGGCGCACATCTGCTCGAAGCGTTTGGTTTTCGGGCCGGTGGTGAGCCACCCGGAGCGCAGGGTGTCGAGCACTTCGGCCTCTTCGGCCGCGCCGAGCAGGGGAACCGCCAGCGGCAGCGGTTCGCGGCGCACGGGATCACCACCCGCGATCACCGGGGTGACCAGGATGCGCGCCATGGTGGCGGCCTTCGAGAAGCGCGGCTCCCCCACGGCGGCAAGCTGTTCCGGGATCTCCAGGTATCCCCGCACTTCCTTGATCGCATCCGCCACGGAATACGCAGGGGCGAAACCGGTTTCGGCGGTGAACAGATCACCGGCGACGCGATAGTTCCGAATATCGTTTGTGCTACTGCGCCTCTCGACGTCGATGTCGTCGAACTGCTTGGCCACCAACTCCGCCAGCTCTCGCACCCGCATGTTCTGCCCGACAACGTTGTAGACCGGCCGTTGCAACCGCAGCTCCAGGCAGGTGACGAAGGCGGCCGCGGCATCACGCACATGCAGGAACGGCCGCCACTGCGCGCCGTCCCCGTCGATGCCGATCGTGCCTCGGGTCAGCGCGTGGTGGGTCATGTTGTGGACCGCCAGGTCCACCCGCATCCGCGGCGCTACTCCGCACAGCGTGCCCAGCCGCAACGACACCGTCCGGAATTCCGGCGTCGCCGCGCGGATAAGTGCTTGCTCTGCATCTACTTTCGACTGCGTGTACTCCGACAACGGTGCGAGCGTTGCGGTCTCGCCCAGGAGCACATCGGCCGCGCCGTACACCCCGCAAGTCGATGCGTGCAGAAACTGCCGGGCCCCGGCGTCCCGTGCGAGACCCGCCAGCCGGGCGACCGCGCTCTCGTTCACCGCGGTCGTCCAGCGCGGATTCAACCGCCCGGCTTCATCATTGCTGATCGCCGCCAGCGAGATCACCGTGCCGATCCCGTCCAGCATCGCCGACTCCAGGTGCCGCACGTCCCCGCGCTGGATCCGCAACCGCGGATGTTCGGCGAGGACATCCCCGAACGGGAAGGT
This sequence comes from Nocardia sp. XZ_19_385, assembly GCF_015355755.1. Taxonomy (NCBI): domain Bacteria; kingdom Bacillati; phylum Actinomycetota; class Actinomycetes; order Mycobacteriales; family Nocardiaceae; genus Nocardia; species Nocardia sp. XZ_19_385. The sequence goes on along the minus strand of NZ_JACVEE010000003.1, from coordinate 531,198 downwards.
ATCGACGGCGGTCACCGGGTGACCCAGGGCGAGCAACTCGGGCACCAGCACCGATCCGAGATACCCGCCCGCCCCGGTGACCAGGATCATCAGTACGCTCCCTCGCCCTTGGCGACCGCGCTGATGGTACGGGCGATGAGCAGCAGATCCAGCACCATCGACCAGTTCTCGACATAGGACAGATCCAGCCGGACCGAGTCCTCGGGGCTGAGATCCGACCGCCCGCTGACCTGCCACAACCCGGTGATTCCGGGCTTCACCAGCAACCGGCGGCGGATCTCCTTGTCGTAGGTGTCGACCTCGCGCTGGACCTGCGGGCGCGGCCCGACGACGCTCATGTCACCGCGCAGCACGTTCAGGAATTGCGGCAGCTCGTCGAGGCTGAACTTGCGGATCACCCGGCCGAGCGGAGTGATCCGCGGATCCTCCTTCATCTTCCAGTTCAGCGGGTTGCCGCCCTGCTGCTCGATGAGTGCTGCAGCTTCGCGCTCCGCCCCGACGTACATGCTGCGGAACTTGATCATCTGGAAGGGCTTGCCGCCCCGCCCGATTCGCTCCGACAGGTAGAACACCGGCCCCGAACTGGTGAGCTTCACCAGCAGCGCGATCACGAGCAGCGCCGGGAGGATGGCGAACAGCACCCCGCCCGCGAAGCAGACGTCGAACACCGCCTTGCCGGTCGACTTGGCGCGGTCGTACTGCGGTTTCGCGATGTGCAGCATCGGCATGCCCGCGACGAGCCGGTTGGTCAGCCGGGTGCCGGCGATGTCGACGACGCCCGGGGTGACGATGAGCTCTATCCCGAGCGGGTCGAGTTCCCAGGCCATGCGGCGCAATTCGGCGGGACCGAGGTAGTCGGTGGCGGTCACCGCGACGGTGTCGGCACGGCTGTGGCGCACCGCCTCCAGGACCGACCGGTCATCCCCGACCACCGAGAAGCTGCGCCCGGAGGCGGCGAGTGCGTATTCGGTGGTGGAGGCCGGACCGTCCGGGATGCACACGCCGACAACGCGATACCCGGATGCCGGGTCCTCGGAGAACGCGCCCGCCATCGCCTTGGCCGCTTCCGGGGAACCGACCACCAGCACCGAGGCCAGGTACTCGCCGCGTTCGCGCCGCCGCCGCCGCGCGTGCACCCGCCAGCCCAGCCGGCTGAGCATCAACCCGAACAACCCGAGCGGCAATGCGATTGCCAGGTATCCGCGGGCGAATTCGACACGCATGATCAGCGACAGGATCGCGATCATCCCGAACAGGCGCAGGGTGGCCGAGACCAGGCGCCGGTATTCCTCGGTGCCGCTGCCGACCACCTGCGGCGATCGGGTATTGCCGCTGGCCAGGAACCCCATCCAGGCCAGCGCCAGCACCGCCGAGACCACGGTGTAGCCGATCTCGTAGGGCATCGGCCAGGCCAGCGTCTCGGCCGCGGGACGGCCGAAACGGATGATCTGCGCTAGGCCCACGGCAGCCGCGATGACGGCGAAATCCGTTGCGCCCAAGCGCCTTACATACTCGGCCTGCCAGCGCTCGCGTTCCGAACGTGGCAAGACTCGCGAGCGTCTCGATACCTCGAGATCGTCGTCGTCGGTGAGCTCGAAGCTCATTGAACACGCACCTCCCCCTGGGAGAGAGAATTGTCACCCCCGATCACCGTCGATCGGTCCCCGCGGCAAGCATCAACCGCCTGGGGTGTTCGGTCATTCGGCGGCCAACCGGTAATTGTTACAGAACACAATCGGGTTCACCTACGGATTGATCTGGCAGGCAAAGTGTTCCGTAGGGTAGCTAAAACTCGGCCGGTCGGTTTACTCCCCCACGGAAAATGATCTTCACGCGAGAAATGGCCTGGTGACAGATCTTCGGTGCATCGAAGCCCCTGGGCAATAGGGGCTGGGAGCGGTGGGGATTCGGGTAGCGGTCGGTATGCTACCGGCCAGAACCACCCCCAACTCGTCCGGAACCCGCTACCACTCAGTTGATTTCGCCCCCGCCACGCAGGGCCTTCGTTGTAACGTCTCACTGGATCGAGTCGAACTAACGGGCGTGCCGGCGGTGCGCCGGGCGTCAAACTTCTCCGGCGATGGTGGGTGCTGCATGCGTTGTCGACTGTGTGATTCCGAGCGGGTGTCGAGCGTTCTCGACCTCGGTGCCACACCGCCGTGTGAAAAGTTCTTAACGGCTGATGAACTCGATCTTGCCGAGCCGACCTATCCACTGCACCTACGCCTCTGCGAAGACTGCCTCTTATTGCAGATCCCGGCCCTGATCACACCCGAGGAAACATTTACCGAGTACGCCTATTTCGCGTCGTATTCGGAAAGCTGGGTGCGCCATGCCGAATCTTTCGTCACGCAGGCCATCGCGAAGCTGGGGCTCGGTTCCGAGTCTTTCGTCGTGGAGGCCGCCAGCAACGACGGCTACCTGCTGCGGCACCTGGTCGCCGCGGGCGTCCCGTGCCTGGGCATCGAACCCTCGGTGAACGTGGGCGCCGCCGCGCGTGCTGCTGGCGTACCCACGGAAACCACGTTCCTGGACGAGGATTCGGCCGCGAAAGTGCGCCATGCGCACGGTCCAGCGCACCTGGTGGTCGCCAACAATGTCTACGCCCACGTGCCTGACCTGCGCGGATTCACGCGCTCGCTCCGTGCGCTGATGGCCGACGACGGCTGGCTCTCGATCGAGGTGCACCACGCCTACAACCTGATTCGGCTCGGCCAGTTCGACACCATCTATCACGAGCATTTCCAGTACTACACGGTGCTGGCCGCGCAGCGGGCGCTCGCGACCGCCGGTCTGACCGTGGTCGATGTGGAACTGCTTGGCACGCACGGCGGTTCGATCCGGCTGTGGGCACGGCCGGAGGCGGTCGCCGAACCAGCTGCCTCCGTCGAGGAAGTACTGGCGATGGAGCGCGCGGCCGGCCTGCACTCCCCCGCGGGTTATGCCGGCTTCGCACCACACGCCCAGCAGGTCCGCCAGGACGTGCTGCGGTTCCTGCTCGACATGCGCGCGGCGGGAAAACGGGTGGTCGGTTACGGCGCGCCCGGCAAGGGCAACACACTGCTCAACTATTGCGGGATCCGGCCCGACCTGCTGGAGTACACAGTCGACCGAAACCCTTACAAGCACGGCAGATTCACCCCCGGCACCCGGATTCCGATCCACGCGCCCGAGCGAATCGACGCGGACCGGCCCGATGTGGTGCTGGTGCTGCCGTGGAACCTGGAAGCCGAGATCACCGCACAGCTGCGGCATGTCGGCGAATGGGGCGGCGAGCTCGTCTATCCGCTGCCCACTGTGCATCACGCGGACCTGACGGTCAGTGCCGACCAATCCACCGGTGAGGGGTCCACCGGAATCACCAATTTCCCGGGGAGGGAAAGCAAATGAAGGTAGTGCTCTTCTGTGGCGGCTATGGCATGCGGATGCGCGACGGCTCCGACCTGCTGCCCAAACCGATGCAACTGGTCGGCCCGCGGCCACTGCTGTGGCACGTGATGCGCTATTACGCCCACTACGGGCACAAGGAGTTCATCCTGTGCCTGGGCTACGGCGCCACCCACATCAAGAACTTCTTCCGCACCTACGACGAGTCGGTGTCCAACGATTTCGTCATCCGCGAGGGCCAGGTGGAGTTGCTGCGCGAGGACATCAGCGACTGGTCCATCACCTTCGTCGACACCGGCGTGGAATCGGCCATCGGCGAACGCCTCCGGCGGGTGCGCACCTACCTCGATGGCGACGAGAAATTCCTGGCCAACTACGCCGACGTGCTCACCGACGCACCGCTGGACACGATGATCGACAAGTTCGATGCCTCCGGCGCGGCCGCTTCCATGATGGTGGTGCCACCGCAGCAGTCGTTCCACTGCGTGGATCTCACCCCCAACGGCGAGGTGAAGGAGATCATGCCGGTCTCGCGGATGCCGCTGTGGGAGAACGGCGGCTACTTCGTGCTCACCCAGGAGGTCTTCGACCTGCTGCCGCGCGGTGGTGACCTGGTCGCCGACGCGTGCGGTGCGCTCGCGGGCCAGGGCCGGCTGTTCGGCTACCAGCATCTGGGTTTCTGGAAGCCGGCCGACACCTTCAAGGAACGTGCCGAACTCGACGACGCCTACCGCACCGGCAAGCGGCCGTGGATGGTGTGGGAGCAGCACAGGTGATGAACCTTTCCGCCGCGCCCGTGGCGGAAATCGCGGTGCTCGGCGCGCATTGCGACGACGTCGCGATCGGCATGGGCGCGACCCTGCTCACCCTGGCCCGGTCCACGCCGGGCCTGCGGGTGCGCGCGCTGGTGCTCTCCGGTGCGGGGACGCCGCGCGCGGACGAGGAGCTGTCGGCTTTGCGGGCGTTCTGCCCGGAGGCCGATCTCACCTTGACCGTACTCGATGTGCCCGATGGCCGCGCGCCGGCGCATTGGGATCGAATCAAGAACGCGCTGCACACCTTTCGCGGCCGCACCGATCCCGATCTGGTGTTCGCGCCGCACCGCGCGGACGCACACCAGGATCACCGGCTGCTCGCCGAGCTGGCGCCGACGGAGTTCCGGGACCACTTGATCCTGGGCTACGAGATCCTCAAATGGGAGACCGATACCCCGCGGCCGACCGTATTCCACCCGGTGGCAACCGAAGTCGCCGAGGAGAAGGCGCGGCTGCTGCACAAGTATTACCCGTCCCAGGCCGGCCGGGACTGGTTCGACGAGCAGGCGTTCACCGGGCTTTCCCGGCTGCGCGGCGTGCAGTGCCACGCACCGCACGCCGAAGCGTTCGTCCTGGAGAAAGCCGTTATCGCGTTGGGAGGCAAGTGAATGCGGGTATTGGTTACCGGACACCAGGGGTACCTCGGCACGGTCATGGTGCCGGTGCTGCGCGCCGCCGGCCACGACGTGGTGGGCTTGGACACCGGATACTTCGAAGATTGCGTGCTGGGTGAGCTTCCGGGTGATCCGCCGGGAATCGCGGTGGATCTGCGGGATGTCACCGCGGAGCAGCTGGAGGGCTTCGATGCGGTGATCCATCTGGCGGCGCTGTCGAATGATCCGCTGGGCGCGCTGGCCCCGCAGATCACCTACGACATCAACCACCATGCCTCGGTGCGACTGGCTCAGCTCGCGAAAGACGCCGGGGTGCGGCGGTTCCTGTACGCCTCGACCTGCTCGGTGTACGGGGCGGGCGGCGCCGAGCTGGTCACCGAGGACGCGCCGCTGCGGCCGCTCACGCCCTATGCCGAGAGCAAGGTGCGGGTGGAGGACGACGTCGCGGCCATCGCCGATGACAGCTTCTCCCCCGTATTCCTGCGCAACGCAACGGCTTTCGGGTTCTCACCGCGCCTGCGCGCGGACATCGTGCTGAACAATCTGGTCGGCTACGCGGTCCTGACCGGCGAGGTGAAGGTGCTCTCCGACGGCACGCCGTGGCGGCCGCTGGTGCATGCCGGAGATATCGCGTGGGCCTTCGCGGCGTGCCTCACCGCACCGATCGAGGCGATCCACTGCCGGGCCTACAACGTCGGCACCGAGGAGAACAATCTGACGGTCGCGCAGATCGCGGAAGCGGTGGTCGAGGCGGTCCCGGGGTCACGGCTGCTGATTACCGGAGAGAGCGGGGCCGATCCGCGCTCCTACCGGGTCGACTTCTCGGCCGCGCGTCGCGAACTCGGGTTCAAGGCCTGGTGGAGTGTGCCCGCCGGTGCGGCGCAGCTCTATCAGGAATACACCACACGAAAGCTCACCAGCGACGACTTCTTCCAGCGCTTCACCCGGCTCGCGCACTTGGAGAAACTGCGCGACAGCGGCGTGCTGGACGCGTCGATGCGCAGACGCTCGGGGACGGCAGCCGACGGAGGCGGCGGGGTGGGTAAGTTCAGCCCTTCCACACGGTCCTGAGCAGATGCTCCCAGCTGCCAGCCGCGGCGTCGCGGGCCGAGACGATGCTCACCGGCATCGGCCACTCGACGCCGAGTTCCGGGTCGTCGTAGGCGACGCCCAGATCCTCGGCGGGGTCGTGCGGGCGATCGATGCGATAGCAGACGTCGGCGTAGGCCGACAGCGCCTGGAAGCCGTGCAGGAAGCCGGGCGGCACGTACAGGGTGTGGAAGTCGATGTCGTCGAGCCGGAACGCCTGCTGCTGACCGAAGCTCGGCGAGTTGGGGCGGATGTCGACCAGGACGTCGTGGACGGCGCCGTTGGCGCAGCGCACCAGCTTCGCCTCGCCGCGCCCGGAGCGGCCGTGCATGCCGCGGATAACCCCACGCGCGGAACGCGATTGGGAATCCTGGACGAAGCTCGCGGCGGCGCCCAGGACGTCCAGGTACTCGTCGAAGAGCTCGGCGTCGAAGGTCCGGGTGAACAGGCCGCGGTCGTCACGGTGGGGCTGCGGGATCAGCAGCAGGACATCCGCCAGATCGCATCGCTCGATACGCACCAGGTCATCGTCGCATGAGGAAGAGAGAATCGTGGTGATTGCCTGCCGAGGCTGCCGGGGCGACGCGCTGCATCCGATCCTGGATCTGGGGAAAGTGCCTGCGGCGGACCACTTTCCGCCCACCGATGCGCCGATCGACGCGAGCGAGACAGCGCATCCGCTGCGGATGGATTTCTGCGTGGAGTGCGGGCTGGCACAGCTGGCCGAAGACGACACCCGGGCCGAGGAGCCGCGCGGAGTGGAGCCGCAAGCGTTGCGGGATCAGGCCGCCGACGCCGTCGAGCGGGTCGCCGGGCTGCTGCGTGGGCGGACGGTGCGCGAATTCGGGAGTCCGCACGGTGGGACGTGGGTGCCGCTGCTGACCTCCCGCGGGTTCAGCGAGGTGAGCGGAACCGCGGAGGTGGTGCTCGATTGCTTCGGGATCATGCACGAGCCGGATCAGCGTGCGGCATTTGCCGAACGCGCGGCGGCGACCGCGCCTGGCGGGATACTGCTGCTCCAGTACCATTCGCTGGCAACGATTGTCGCGGCGGGACAGTGGAATTCGTTGCGGCACGGTCATTTTGCCTACTATTCGCTATCCGCGCTGCGGCGATTGCTGGCCGACGCCGAGATGAGCGCGATCGCCACCTGGGAGTTCGACCTCTACGGCGGGACCGTGCTGCTGGCCGCGGTGCACGGCGACGCCGAACCCGACGACAGCGTGCGCGCCACGCTGTCGGCCGAGGCCCGGCATCTCGATCTGGCCGCCCTGCAACGCCTGCAACAGGTCACCGACACGCACGCCCATGCCCTGCGCACTTGGCTGGAAGCGCAGTCCGCGCAAGGCCTTCGGGTCTACGCCTATGGTGCCGCTTCGCGTGCGGTCGCCCTGTTCAGCCTGGCCGGCGTCCACCGCGGATTGATCACCGCGGTGGCCGACGCGTCACCGGCCAAGCAGGGGCGGCGCATGCCGGGCACCGACGTGCCGATTGTTTCTCCGGACGAACTGCTTGCGGCGCAGCCGGATTCGGTGTTGCTGACGCTGCCCGACCTGCTACCCGAGGTCCGCGAGCGCTTTCCCGAACTCGAGGGCCGATGGTTCTCGGACCACCCGGACGGACCAGTGAAAGGAGTATGATCGCCCTGAATTCGCTGCGCTGCAGCGGATTTGTTGCTCGCTCGGCTCAGATCTGTTGATATGACACCAACTATTTACTGTCACCCTGATGAAGCTGGACGATGGAATGTTGCCTCGCGCGCTTGACCGTCAGGCGCTCATCGGGGCGCGGGGATATAAAGGGGATTCAGATGAGGGAAACCAAGCTCCGGGCTCGGAGTGTGCGTATGTTCGCGTTGGCCTCGGTCCTGGCAACAGGATTGGCGATCGGGAACGGGTCGGCCGCCGCGGCGATCGACAGTAGCAACAGTATCGTCGACCAGAGTTCGCGCACGGTCGAGGCGATCCAGTCCGATACCCGCATCGATTTCGTGCCGCCGCTGGACGGAAACCCGTTGACCCGGGAGTGGTTCCACAACGGCGAAGCGGCTTACCGGATCAGCGGCCCGAACGCCGACAAATGGTCCGGAAAGATCACCATCGGTTACCAGGTCGGGTACCCGGCCACGCTCAACGGCAGGATCCGGTTCGAGTACCGCACACCGGGTCTGGGTCTAGATCTCGGCAACGATTCCGTCCTGAAGCTCGACGGCCTGATTCCGCGTCTCGGGATCGAACTGGAGGTCGGGTTCGGGCCGGGCATCAAGACGATCGAGGTGGCCAGCGGCTCCGTGTCCGGAAGTGAGGGGTACCTCCGGCTCGGCGCGTTCCACGGCACGGTGACCGGAGTACTGGGGCAGACCAACATTCGGCCCTTCGTAGCGGTGACCAGCTCCAGCGGCGACACCGTCATCACCTATGGACGGCTCTGGAGCATCTGATCCCGGCTGAAAGCACGCCGGGATGACGGAGGGCTTCGCCCGGATCTCTACAAGAGGTCCGGGCGATTTCGTACCGTCGCCACGGTACGCACCCGGAGGCGGTGCAGGGCTTGCCGCGCCAAGCGGGTGTCACCGGCCAGCACATCACCGCGGGTCACCAGGTCCGGGTAGTCGCCGGCCAGGCGGTGGTGGAACTTCAGCATGTCGGTCAGCTTGCTCACCGTCGAGGTCTGGCTGCACAGGTTGAACGACGAATTACGCCAGGCAGCCAGGATTTCGGTCATTCCGAAGAAGACGCCGAAGGAGGCGACGCGGGCGAAGAGGTCCACATCCATCGGGAAGACCAGGTCGCCGCGCAAACCACCGACCTTGTCGAAATGCGAGCGATAGAACATGCCCGCGGCGGTCGGACCGAAGTCGGCGGGGCCGCGGCGGACGATGGCACGCGCCAGCGCCCGCGGGGACTGCCGGCCGAGCAGCCCGGGCAGGCCGAGGTCGGTTTCGAGCAGCTCCCCCGCCTCGTCGATGACCTCGAATCGGCTGGAGGAGATGGCGATCGAGGTGTCGGCCATGACTTCGAGCTGAGCGGCCAGGGCGCCGGGGCGCAGCACGTCGTCGGCGCAGACCACCTTCACCAGTTCCCCGGTGGACGCCTGGATCGCGGTGTTCCAGTTGTCCCCGATCGGTAGCACGGTCTCGTTGCGCAGCACCCGGATTCGGGGATCGGCGAACGAGTGCGCCAGCTCGCCGGTCTCGTCGGTGCTGGCGTTGTCGAGTACCAGCAACTCGAAATCGACGTCCTGGTCGAGCACGGTGCGCAGGGTCGTCGCCAAGGTGCGCCCGGCGTTGTACGCCGGGACTACCACGGACAGCGTTGACATTTCAGCCCCCTAATCGTTGGACTGGGCCCTGGGGATGGTTAGCCGACGGAGGAGGCGGGGCGGGCAAACTCCGCGGTCCGTCCTCCACCAATCCGAAGACGCGCTCCAATCCGGCTCTGCTGGCATCTATTTGGTCCATCGCCCGCTGCTGCAACGGATCCCGCAGGGCGGGAGCGTTGTCCCAGAGTTCGGTGATCGCGGCCGTCAGCTGTTCGGACAGGTCCTGGTCATCGAGGTGGACGACGCGCAGCCCGGCGCCGAACATCCCGGCCAGGCCGTGGAACTTGTCGTCGTAGTACTCCGAGGCGGTGATGCCGACCGCCGGAATGCCCTGGGACAAAGCGAAAACCGCGAGATGGTAGGCGCTGGTTACCAGGACCCGGCAGCCCGCGACCTGGCGGGCCACGTCGTGGGCGTTGGCGCCCCGGCCTACCGGCGGCCGGGCCCGGTCGGCGCCCGCCAGCAGCGGCAGCGTGGAAAGCCGGTCCTCCGAGGCGTATTCGGAGATGATCAGCGGGATCAGCCCGGCGTCGAGCTCGGCGGCGCGGGCGCGCACCACCTTGCCGAGAGTGTCTTGCGCGGCGGCACTGACTTTGGAGTAGTCGGCGACGCGCAGGCACAGTCCGATATCGGCGCCGATCCGGGGATCGCGCAGCCGGTAGGCGAATTCGACAGCGTCGTCGCCGGTCACCAGCACCTGTTCGCGGGGAACGCCCAGTTGCGAAAGCAGTTCCGGTCCGCGGCGCGCCTCACGCAGTCCGATGAAGTCGACATTGGGTAGCACCTCCCCGGCCCGGCGCCACAGGTCTTTGTCGTGCATCGGGCCCAGGCCCTGCCCGATCAGAGCGGTCGGAATCCCCAGTCCGCCTGCGTGTTCCAGCAAGTCCATGGTGCGATGGGCCTGGTAGCGGTCGACATCGGTGAGGTAGCCGCCGCCCAGGGCGAGCACCAGCGAGGCCTCGCGCACCGCGTCGGGGATCTGCACCGGGAACTCCTCTGGGATCTCCTCGGTGTCATCGTCCGGACGCGGCCGGACATTACGATCGGCGGAGCGGATGGCCCGCAGCCGATCCTTCGGACCGTCGGTCGTCGCACGCCACCACAGCGCCGCGGGACCAATCAGTTTCGTCGCGGTCGTGCGGGTCAGCCAACTGTCGGAGCCCCAGCTCCAGTCGGGACCGCAGATCGGTTCGACCTCCGGCAGCAGGCCACGCAGGATGGCGGGCTGATGGGTGAGCAACCCGATGCGCGCATGCGGCCAGCGCGCGCGTATCCGCTCGACGGTGACGGCCATCATCGCGATGTCGCCACGGTTACGCAGCCAATACTCCCCGTTCTCGACGAGCACGCGAATTTCGCGCTCGGCGATGTCGGTGCGCTCGGCCACAGACGTTCCGGTCCCCAAAGTCTTTGATCCTCCCGCTGGCCCCCCGCGGGTCGGCTCGTCGGCGAGCTCGAACTCGCTGTGCAATTTACACCTGCGATGCTCTCGCAGGCCAGAGTACTCGGACTCCCTTGTTGCGGACCCGCGCACGCCGCGTTCACCTAGACTGTTGCGCGGGAAGCTAGTTCGGCATTGTGCTGCGAAGACGTCCGCACGCAGGGACGATCGATGCGAGGGAATTAGGGGGCTGGGGTGTCGGCAGGGCCCGGGTTTGTTTCTGTCCATATGACGGGTTCGGAATGGTTCGCCTCGGCGCCCGGTGGTCTCAACCGGTATTTCACCGACCTATTTCAGGCGCTGGCCCGCAATCCCGAAGCGTCGGTTTCGGCGGCGGCTTTCGGGGCCGCGCCGGAAGTCCCCGGGGCGAAATCTTGGGGGCCGCTGGGTGGTTCGACGATGCACCGCGCGCGCACCGCTTTCCTCGATCGGCGCGACCTGCATCCGGATACCGTGCTGGACCGTCACTTCTGCCTGTACGGCCCGGCCGCGGTGGACCGGCGCGGCGGGGTGCCGCTGGTGGTGCATTTCCACGGACCCTGGGCGGCCGAGAGCAAGCTCGCCGGGCAACGTGAATCCGCCACGCGCGCCAAGTATCTCGTGGAACGCCTGCGATACCAGCGGGCCGATCGATTCGTGGTGCTGTCGCACTACTTTCGCGATGTCCTCAGTAATGACTATCGGGTTCCGGCCGATCGAATCGAGGTGATACCTCCCGGAGTAGACCTGACGCGGTTCACCGCGGCGCCGCTGTCGAGCGGCTCCGAGTTCCGCACTGTGCTGTGCGTGCGACGGCTGGAACGGCGGATGGGCATCGACAACCTGCTCCGGTGCTGGCCGGATGTCTTGGGTGCGCATCCGACCGCGCGGCTGGTGATCGTCGGCACGGGGACTGCGGAGGCCGAATTGCGTTCGCAGGCAGCCTCTCTCGGTGATTCGGTGCGCTTCTCCGGGCACGTCACAGATGACGAACTCACCGCCCTGTACGCGGCGGCCGAACTGACGGTTGTGCCCACCATCGCGCTGGAAGGCTTCGGCCTCATCGCCTTGGAATCGCTGGCCGCGGGTCGCGCCCCCATCGTCACCGATTGCGGCGGACTACCGGATTCGGTTCGAGGACTGGATCCTTCGCTCATCGTCCCGGCCGGCGATTCGATGGCACTGGGTGCACGAATCGTCAATGCGCTCGACGGTGACCTGCCCGAAACCGCGAAATGCCGTGCCCACGCGGAAACTTTTTCGTGGGATGTCACAGCGGAGCGACATCTGACGATGTACCGGGATATCAGACGATGACTCGGGTCCTTTTCCTGGCGCACACCGCCGCCCCCTCCGGTGCCGAGCTGGCCACTATGCGGCTGGTGTCGGCACTGGCGGCCATACCGGGCTTCGAACCGAGCGTGATCTATACCGAGGACGGGCCGATGGTCGAGCGAATGCGAGCACGCGGGGTCGAAACCCGGGTGCTGCGTGGCGCTTTCGACAGCCGCGCGATGACCATCGGGTCCGGCCCGGTGCGGTTGCTGGCCGGATTCGTCGCGCTGCTGCGGCTCGGGTGGTCGGTCGGGGGCAGCGCGCGGCAGTCGGATGTCCTTGTCGCGGAAAGCACCAAGGCGCTGGTGATGGGGGTCGTTGCCGCCCGGCGGGCCCGAATTCCATTGGTGTGGCAGGTGCATGATCGGATCGCCGCCGACTACTTCGGGCGGCTGCCGACTTTCGTGATCCGGTCGCTCGGGCGGCTTGTGGCGCACGGCTATCTCGCCAACAGCGAAGCCACCCTCGCGACCCTGTCCACCGGCCACAAGCCCGCCGTCGTCGCCTATCCCGGCGTAGAACTCGGCGAGGAGCTCCCCCGGGCCACCCAGCGCGCGCCGGAGGATGCCGTTGTCGCGGTCGTCGGCCGGTTGAGCCCGTGGAAGGGCCAAGATCTCCTGCTGCGGGCGCTGTCCGAGACGAAAGTCGCACCGCGCGAGGTGTTTCTGGTCGGCGGCACCTTCTTCGACGAGGAGCCGTACCGGGCGGAGCTCGAACGGCTCGCAGCCGAACTCGCGCTGCCGGTGAAGTTCACCGGCCACGTCGACGATCCCGGGCCCTACCTGCGTGCGGCCGACGTGCTCGTGCACTGCTCGGTGCTGCCAGAACCCTTCGGGCAGGTCGTGGTCGAGGGCATGCACGCGGGGTGCGCGGTGCTCGCTTCCGGGCCGGGCGGGCCCGAGGAAATCGTCGACGACGGAGTCAACGGACTCCTCGTCACCGGCGGGGATCAGCAACAGCTCACCGCCGCGCTGGACACTCTGCTGGAAGATCCTGATCTCCGTACCCGCCTCGCCGCGGCGGGCCGGGTACGAGCCGCCGACTTCGCAATCGGCGCGACGGCGCGCACGGTCGCCGCTTTTCTGGAGCACCTGCGCCATGGCTGAACCCAAGCATCGCAAAACCGAAGATGTCCGCGGTCCGGCCGGCGGCGGCGCGCACCGCTCCCAGGGCGCGGTCGGGCTACTCCGCGATATCGGCTACGTCATGTTCGGCAAGTACGGCCAGTACCTGATCACCATCGTGACGGTGCCGCTGATCGCCCGGGTGCTGGGCGCGCACGGCATGGGCCTGCTCGCCATCGGTATGTCGTCGTATTTCCTCGGGTCGCTGCTCGTCGATCTCGGGATCACGCAGTTCCTCGCCGCGCGGGTGCACGACGAGTCCGACCGGCGCACCGGAGCCGAACGGCACGCGCACATCAATCAGTTGCGCGGTGACTATCTCGCCATTCGCGCCAGCATCCTGGCGGTGCTCGGCGCGGCCCTGCTGCTGAGTCTGACGGTCCGGCTGCCCGAAACCGTCGACATGATTCTGCTCGGGCTGTTCGCGGGCGGGTTCTGGTCGGTGTCGGAGGACTGGCTGCTCATCGGCCAGGGTCGATTCGGCACCTCCACCGCATATCAGGCGGTCGGGCGGATCGGCTATCTGATCCTGCTGGTCGGGCTACTGCCGCGGCTGCCGAGCGCGCAGCTGGCGCTGCTGTGCCTGCTGGTGTCCTCGATCCCGACCGTGGCCTTGACCTGGTGGGATTCGATCCGGACCTACGGCAGGCCGTCCCGGCCGCACCTGTTCGTGGGTGTCTTGCGCACGGGGGCACCGATTCTCACCTCGCGGCTGCTGGTCACCCTCTACGGCCAGGGCTCGGCGGCGGTGTATTCCGCGGTGCTGAACACGGTGGCCCTGGGCCTCTACTCGGCCAGCGATCGACTGGTCCGCGCCATCCAGTCCACCCTGGACCCGATCGGTTTCGCGCTGCTCCCCCGCATGGCCCGGCGCAGCACCGACCACCGGTTCTGGCGGCATGCGCTGCAGGCGCTGGCGTTGTGTGTCGGGGCGGCGACGATCGCGGCCGGTGTGGTGTGGCTGGCCGCGCCGATGCTGGTGCACCTGGTGTTCGGCAACGAATTCGACGCGGCGATCGCGCTGTTGCGGGTGGAGGTCTTCATCCTGCCCGCCACCACGGTCACCTCGTTCGTCACCACGGCGCTGCTGCCGGTGCGCCAGGACACCACCGGCATCCTGATCGGGGCGATCCTCGGCACCTGCGTCGCGGCCGTCGCGCTGGGGATCGCGTTCCGCACGCATTCGGTGTGGACGCTGGTCTACGGGACCGTTGTCATCGAATTCACGGTGGCCGCTTGGTATCTCGCAAGGGTGCGCTGGCTCATCGTGCGCGAGCGCGCAGCCGCCGGTGTGCCGCTGAAGGAGGGGCTGAGGTGAAGATCCTCTATATCGGCGACGACTGGGTCGGCAGCAATGCGCGCTCGCTCGCCGACGGGTTCCGGCAGGCCGGGCACGAGGTCGTCGTGCTCGATTCGACGCCGGTCACGCTGCCCGCCCGGGGATCGGCGCCGTGGGTCTATGCCAAGCTCGCCGATCGGCGCGCACCCTGGCAGGTCGAGCGGTTGCACGCCGAAATCGACCGAGCCGCAACAGCATTCCGGCCCGACGTGCTTTTCGTGTTCAAGGGCGTGCACCTGGATCAGCGGCGGCTGCTGGACACCCCGGCGCGGCTGCGGGTCCACTACAGCCCCGACGACGTCGCCAACCCGGAGAACACCAGCCCCGAATACCTTGCGCACGAAGCCGGCTGGGATCTGGTGGTGACCACCAAGCGGCACAACATCACCGAACTCGAAGAGCGGGGCGCGGGGCGCGTGCTGTTCGTGCGCAGCGCCTACGACCCGGCCTGGCATCACCGCACCGCCCGGCGCGGCACCCGGGAGTACCTGGCCGGTTTCATCGGCGTGTGCCGCCCCGACCGGCGCGACCAATTGGTGGACCTGGCAAGACATTACGGCGACCGGATGCTCGTGCGCGGGCCCGGCTGGCGCCGGATACCCGAACTGCGCGGCACCGGCGCGACCGTCGGCGGCCCGGTCTACGGACAGCAGTACTCGACCGTCGTCGCGGGCATCACCGCGAATCTGGTGCTGCTGAACTCCGGCAACCGCGACACCCACACCTGCCGCACCTTCGAAGTCCCCGCCGCCGGTGGGCTTTTCGTCGGCGAACGCACCGACGAGCACGCGGAACTGTTGCGCGACACCGTCGAATGCTTCCTGTTCGACAACCCGGACGAGCTGCGCGGCATCCTCGACTGGTGTGCGGCCCACCCGGACAAGGCCGCCGCCATCGCCGAAGCCGGATACCAGCGGATCACCGCCGACGAGCACCGCTATGTGGATCGCGCCCGGGAGATCGTCGTCGCGCTCGAGGGGAGCGCGCCATGAGCGCCGCCACCGATATCGCGTTGATCGCGGTCGCCCTGATCGTCATCGTCTTCGCCGCATTGCGGATTCCGGGTGTGGCGCGGGTGTTCCTGATCGCCCAGGCCGCGTTCTGGTCGCTGTCCTACGTGGCGCGGCCGGTGGTGCTGCTGATCGTGCAGCCGCAGACCCACTACGGCGACAATGTCCCGGACCCGCGCCTGGCCGACCTCGGGTACGACCGCGTGATGTCGCTGGTCCTCGATCACGTCGTATTCGGGCTGTGGGTATATGCGGGGCTGGTCGTGGCCTACGCGCTCTGGGCGCGCCGGCAGCCGATGCGCCCCGAACCCGCACTCACCGCCAACGCGGACTTCGTGCCCGCGCTGGCCACCATGTACGTGGTGGGACTGCTCGGTCGCGGGGCCTCGATGGCCACCGGCTCGGTCGGCCAGGCCGGTGACGTCGGCGTCGCGAATCCGATTCTGAGCTTCGTCACCATTCTCGCGACCATCGCGGCCATGGGGCTGATCATCTTCCTGCGGCCCGCGCGGCAGCAGACCACCGTGCTGGTGCTCGGCGGACTGCTCGCGGTGGAGCTGATGTGGACGGTGGTGGTCGAATCCAAGACCCCGATCCTGGGCGCCGCCATGGCCGTGGCCGTCCGGTTCGCCATCCTCGGCTGGAACCGCACCAAGGCCTACGGCGTCGGCGCGATCGGCATCGTCGGCATTCTGGGCTTCGGCTGGTTGCAGTCGTTCAAGATCACCGAGTTCGCCAAATCCGAAGCTGCCCTGACCGATTCGCAGTATCCGGCGCTGGTGCGGCCGTTCCTGTCCATCCTGCGCCGCTTCGACCTGCTCGAAGCCGCCACCGACGCCTACTTCCATGGGCCCGACTATTGGCTGACCTCCACCGAGGTGCTGCGCCACGGCACCTTCAGCCTGATCCCGGGACAGCTGCTGGGCACCCAGAAGTTCCAGTCGGGCGTGGCCTGGGCCAACGACATCCGCGGCGCGTCGGTGGACATGAGCCAGGTGTCGGTGTCGCTGGCCGAGGGCAATGTCAACGAAGGCTATGTGATCGGCGGCTATCCCGGGGTGGTCCTGGGCGTCGCGTTCACCTTCCTGCTGCTGCTCGCCTGGGCGAAATCGCTGTACTCACGCTACTTCCCGCTCGTCATCCTCGCGCTGGCCATGACCGGGTCCTCGGCGCTGTTCGAGCGTGGGTTCCTCGGCAGCATGGAGAACCTGGGCAAATTCCTGCAGGCGGCGGTGCTGGCGTGGCTTATCTACCTGGCGGTCAAGGAATTCCGGCGGCGCGCCAAACCGCAGCCCCCGGCCATCGACGTTCCAGCTTTATCAGTAGGGAAAAGAGGTTCCGCGCAATGGGATTGACCGACTATCTGAGAATCGCGCGGCGGCGCTGGTTGATCATCGTCGCCGTGCTCGCGGTGTGCCTGGTGGCGGCGGGGGCCTACCTGCGCAGCCAGCCCACCACCTATGTCGCCTCCACCAGCACCTACGTCTCGATGGCGACCGGAACCTCTGTCAACGACTCCTATCAGGGTGGGCTGGCCGCACAGGGGCGGGTGCGGTCCTACCTGGGACTGGCCACCAGCGCCACCGTGGCGCAGCGGGTCATCGATGATCTGAGCATCAAGATGTCGGTGGAGGAGGTCCGGAGCAAGATCACCGCCTCCTCGCCGCCGGCCACCGCCACCATCATCATCTCGGTCACCGACGAGAACCCGCAGCTGGCCCGCGACCTGGCCAATACCGTCGTCGCGCACTTCCGCCGGCTGGTCAGCGAACTGGAGACGATCGAGAAGACCGCCGCGCCCGCCGCGCGAGTGGAAGTCATCGACAAGGCCGAAGTACCCACCACCCCGGCCGGACCGCAGGGCACCCGGATCTATCTGATCGGGCTGCTCGCGGGCCTGGCGCTGGGTGGACTGGCGGCGTTCCTGCGGGACCGCACCGACCGCACCCTGCGCACCTCCAATGATCTCGAAGGCGTACTGGGCGGGCGGATTCCGATCCTCGGCATCATCGACGAAGGCATGCCCGGCGCGGTCGGCGAAACCCGCCGGCTCCGGACTCGGCTGCTGCGCGACGGCGAGGCCGGCACCGTGCTGATGACCAGCCTCGGCCCGGCCTCGCGGCCAGAAGTCGCCGAGGCATTGGCGAAATCGTTCGCCGACACCGGGCGCAACGTGGTGCTCGTGGACGCCGACACCTCGGGTGCTGGAAGTTCGCGGGAGGACTCCAGCCCGGGCCTGGCCGCGGTGCTGCGAGGTTCGACGCCGGTGCCCGAGGCACTCACGTCCTGGCCGGAAACCGGGCTTACCGTCTTGCCCCTGGGCGCCGTCGACGGGCAGACCGCCGACCTGCTCGCCTCCGACCGGTTCGCCGCCACACTGGCGAAACTGCGCACCGATTTCGACCACGTGCTGGTAGAGGTCGCGCCGGTGGCGCACGCCGCCGACGCGATCGCGGTGGCCCCGCTCTGTGAGCACAGTCTGGGCATTGTCGAACTCGGTGCCACCAATATCCCCCAATTGCGCGGCGCGGTCGCGACATTCGGCGCCGATCGGCTGACCGGCGCGGTAGCGTACAGCAAGCCAGGCAATGGCCTGAAACGGTTGATGGGGAAGACAACACGGAGATGACAGACGATGGTGTCGGCCGCCGCAGAATGCTCGCCACCGCGCTTGGTGCTGCCGCCGCGCTACCCCTGGCGGCCTGTACTTCCTCCGATGCTCCCGGTCTCGAATTCCGGTCGCCGCACGTGACGGACGCGCCCTCGGCCCGCAACGTCAAGGATTTCGGCGCCATCGGTGACGGCATCGCCGATGACACCGCCGCCATCGCGCGGGCCGCGGACGTCGGTGACGCGTCGCTGGTGTTGTATCTGCCCGCGGGCAAATACAACGTGACCTCGTTCCCGAAGCTGCCCGATTACGCGACGGTGCTCGGCGACGGCGGCGACGTCTCGCTGATCACCTGCGAATCCGACGTCGTCCTCATCGAATTGCGCAAACAGAATCGGGTGCGGTTCTCCCGGCTCGGAATCTTCATGTCGGGTCCGGCCTCGACGGCTGTGCTGCTGTCCAATTGTTTCCGGTGCTCCTTCGACGCGGTGGTGCTGCGCGGCAACCACCTCAGCGACAACCACCCGAAATTCGTGCAGCAGCGCGGCGTGGTGCTCGAGGGTGACACCGGCGGTACCGCCTTCATCAACTGCGACATCAACAATTTCGGGACCGGGATCGTCACCTCCTGCATCCAGAACTATGTGACCTCGTCCAAATTGACCAGCAACTACGTGGGCGTGCTGGGCACCGGCAACGATCACAATGCCGGACTCTCCATGACAAATGTGGAATTCGTGTCCGACCGGGATCCGCGCACCACGGTCAACCACATTCGCGTCGACGGCGCGTCCAATGATTGGTGGCTGACCAATGTGTGGTTCGAAGGCGCGGAAATCGCCCTATCTATCGGAGATTTGAAGCGCGGTGGCCCGTCCCAGTTCGGCATGGTCAATTGCAAAGTCGCGGCCCGCACGGTCGGTGTGGATCTGATCTATTGCCGCCAGCCATATTTGGCGAACGTCATTTTCGACAAGGACATGGACAAAGCGCCCACCGACCTTCGGATCGACCACACCGGATGCCCCGAGGGCACCGCGATCAACCTGATCTCCACCAACACCGACGATCTGGAACCGGGCATGTTCCCCGACGGCTGGACGGTGATCAGCCGCGACAGCATGCATACGCCGTTCTTCGCCGGGACCATGGTCGGCCGGGCCGGAGCCAGCGATGCCGACATCTTCCAGGCCCAAGGTCCCGATAACTCGGTGCGTGCGGCCGTATTGTCCAGCGGCGCCTGGCTTTCCGACCGGCCCGAGGCCGGTGTCGTGCTAAAGGACCAGGCCGGGGGTTACTGGCGGCTGACCGTGTCCACCGACGGTGCGCTGGGCACCACACCGCTAGGCCGCCAGCGACCCAGGGGGTGAGCCGTGCCCGACGGTGAAGTGTCCCTGTCCCGGATCCGCTTGGGTCCGGTGCGCCTACACAACGCGACGGTCGTGCTGCGGCCACCGCGGATCGACGACTACGCCCAATGGCGGCGGATCCGGTTGCGCGATCAGCGCTATATCGAACCGTTCTGGACCACCTCACCGCTGGACTGGGCCGAGCGGCATACCGGAAAGCTCTGGGTGCGTGAGGTTTTCGACAGCCGCGCCGATGCCCGCGCCGGGCGGCGGCTCGGCACGGTGATCGAGGTCGACGGCCGGTTCGCCGGGCAGATCGAACTCGGATCGCTCGCCGGCGGGACCGGGGAACTGGGCGTCTGGGTGGACGCGCGGCTCGCGCGGCACGGCCTCGGCGGGCTCGCGGTCGCGATGATGCTGGACTTCGGGTTCCGCCGGGCCGGCCTGCATCGGATCACCGCGCCGATCTCACCCGCGAACAAAGGAACGGCCGCGGGGGCGGCCGCACTCGGCATGCGACGCGAAGCGTTGATGGCGCGCTACTTCGACGTCGGCGGTGAGCGGCGCGACCACGATCTGTGGGCGGTCCTGGCGTCCGATATCCCGGCCGAGGGCGCCACCGCGAACTGGATAGCCCGGCACTCGGACGGCGATCCGGTGCCCGAGGTAGCCGAGCACGACGTGGACTCGCTGAGCCGCACCGCCGTCGCGCTGGCGACCGCGCGCTATTACGCGGGCCGGACGCTGCACGCGGCCGATCCGCTGCGCGCCACCGCCGAAGTGCGGCTGAGTGATCCCGGACATCCGGAGGTGGTGGTCCGCACCCGCCGGTTCTCGGACTGGACGCGGTGGCGCGACAGCCGGGTCCGGGCGCGCGACCGAATAGCCCCGGAAACCACGGCAGCCGAATGGAATTCGCGGCACCGACATTCGAGGTGGGTCCGCGAACATCTCGGTGCGCGAGCCGGATTGCACTCGCCCGCCGGATTGGTGCTGGCGATCGAGGTGGACGGGGTGTACACCGGCGAAGCCCGCCTCTTCGAACTGGACATGTTCGACCGGAACGCGCGGATGTTCGTGTGGACCGAGCCGCCCCAGGATCGGATCCGGGAAACCGTGACGCGCCTGCTGATTGCGCACGGCTTCGAGAAACTCGGGCTGCGCCGGATCGCCACCGAGATCGAGCCCGAGGACACCGTGTCCGCCGATATCGCGGGGCGGGCCGGCATGATCCGGGAAGGACGGATGCGGCAATTCGTGGGGCCCACCGGACGCCGGGCGGATTACGACCTGTGGGCAGTTACCTCCCCCGCATGAACCGGCTCGGTCACGCGCACGTTCAGCTAAGTGTGTCGCGTGGCGCGCAGTGTTCCAGTAACGAAACGACAGCGTCACCCGACGGGGTTTACAGTGGTCCGTAGATCCTTCGCGCACAATGCGATTGGTGCAGCGGGCAATTCTAGTGCGCGTGCGTTACCCACCGTCGGAGGAGCCCGTCATGCAATCTGCGCCCAGTGAAGATCCCCCTGCCCGACATCGCCGCTTCACGCGCAGCAACGAACTACAAGCCCGGCTCCACGAATTGGTGCCCGGCGGCGCCCACACCTATGCCCGCGGCGCCGACCAGTATCCGGAGCAGATGGCGCCGATCTTGGTGCGCGGCAAGGGCGCCCGGGTCTGGGACGCCGACGGCAACAGTTACGTCGAGTACGGGATGGGGCTGCGCTCGGTCACCCTCGGGCACGGGTTCCAGCCGGTATCGGAGGCCGTCGCGCGGGTCATCGCCGACGGCGTCAGCTTCAGCCGCCCGTCCGAGCTGGAACTGCTGGCCGCGCAGGATTTCCTCCGGCTCGTGCCCGGGGCGGACATGGTGAAATTCGCCAAGAACGGCTCCGACGCCACCACCGCGGCGGTGCGATTGGCTCGTGCCGCCACCGGGCGCACCGCTATCGCCATCTGCGATCAGCCGTTCTTCTCGGTCGACGACTGGTTCATCGGGACCACCGCCATGGACCGCGGGATTCCGTCCACGGACAGCACGGTGCGGTTCCAATACAACGACCTGGCGTCGTTGGCGGCGGTACTCGACGCGGGCCCGGTCGCCGCGGTCGTGCTCGAGGCCGCTACCGCGCTCGCCGAGCCGGAACCCGGGTTCCTGCAGGGTGTTCGGTCGCTGTGCGACACCCACGGCGCGCTGCTGATCTTCGACGAGATGATCACCGGGTTCCGCTGGTCGGCGAGCGGGGCTCAGACGGTCTACGGGGTGCGGCCGGACCTGTCGTGCTGGGGTAAGGCCATGGGCAACGGGTTTCCGCTGTCGGCGCTCGCGGGCAGACGGGAATTCATGGAACTGGGCGGCCTGCGCACCGACCGGGAACGGGTGTTCCTGCTGTCGACCACGCATGGCCCGGAGACGGCTTCCCTGGCCGCTTTTCGCGCAGTGGTGCGGGAATACGAGACCGGGGACCCGATCGCGCGCATGGAGCATGCCGGACAGTTGCTGGCCGACGGTGTCAATGCCGTCGCGGCCGAGTTCGGCATCGGCGACTACCTGCAGGTGCTCGGCCGACCGTCGTGCTTGATCTACGCGACGCGCGACGCAGACAGGCAGCCGTCGCAGGCCTTTCGCACGCTGTTCATCCAGGAACTGCTGGACCGCGGCGTGCTCGGCCAATCCTTCGTCACGTCCGCGGCGCACACCGAAGCCGACATCGCCGAGACCGTCGCCGCCTGCCGGGAAGCCGCCATCGTCTACCGCAAAGCCCTCGAGCAGCGCAGCGTCGAAGGTTTGCTGATCGGCCGCCCGGTGGCACCGGCCATTCGCCGTTACGCGGCGCCGCGAAGATTGGAATCCTGATGAGTTTCCCGCGTATGGCAATCGTGCACGAGCGGTTCACCGAACTCGGCGGCTCCGAGACCTGTGTCGCCCAATTCTTCGAGAATTGGCCGCGCGCGGAGGTCTTCGCGCCGATCGTGGAGCCCGACAGCGTGCGGCCGCCGCTGCACACCGTGCACGACACCTGGCTGAGCAAGGCGCATTCCGCGGTCGGGTCGCACGCACCGCTGATGCCCTTCCTGCCCCGCGCCCTGCGCAAACTGCCGCTGCGCAATCGGTTCGACGCGGTCCTGATCAGCCATTTCGCCTTCGCCACCCAAGCCGTCTTCGCCACCGACGCGCCCACCATCGCCTACGTGCACTCCCCCGCCCGCTGGGCCTGGGACCCGGCCTTCCGCGCTCAGGAGGCGGGCGGGCGCGCCGGACAGGCAGCGCTATCGGTGCTCGGCGAATTCACCCGCCGCAACGAGCTACGCGCGGCCCTGCATCTCACTCACGTCATCGCCAACTCCCGCGCCGTCGCCGAACGCATCCACGACTGGTGGGGCATGCCCGCCTCCGTCATCAATCCCCCGGTCCATGTCGAACGCTTCACTCCCGCACCCGCGATCCCGCGCGACGACTTCTTCCTCTATGCCGGGCGCCTGGTCCCCTACAAGCGCGCCGACCTCGCCATCCGCGCCGCCCAGAAGGCCGGCGTCCGCCTGGTCGTCCTCGGCGACGGCCGCTTCCGCCCCTACCTCGAATCCATCGCGGGCCCCGAAACCGCCTTCCTCGGCGCCACCTCTTTCGAGGTCCTGCTGGACACCTACCGCCGGGCCCGCGCCCTGCTCATGCCCGGAGTCGAGGATTTCGGTATCGTGCCGGTCGAGGCGATGGCTTGCGGCACACCGGTTATCGCCGTCGGCGAGGGCGGCGCGCTGGACACCGTCATCCCCGGCGTCAGCGGCGAGCACGTTCCGCACGGACCCGACGAGGTGGTCGTCGAGGGCTTCGCCAAAGCCATGGCCGCCTTCAGCTCCGCCGACTACGATTCTGCTGCGGTCCGCGACCATGCGATCACCTTCTCCCCCAACATCTTCCGCAACCGCATCGCCGCCACCGTCGACGAAGTGATAGCCAGCTAGCGGGCGTCATCTGGTGATCGTCACCGTCGGGCAGTAATGGCGGATGGTGGTGAGGATGGCGTCGGGTGTGGCGTGCAGGTCAGCGGTGGGGATCAGGTAGAGGTCACGCACGCCCGGGAGGATGGTCAGGCGCGGGCCCACCGCGTGGATCAGGGCGATTTCCGACCAAGCGAAGGCGGTGGCCGCGCCGTCGTGGACGTGCGTCAGACCATCCGGAGTGATGATCAAACGTGTTGTGGTGCGCAGGATTTCGCGGGCCAGCCACAGACTGCCCAGGCCGAGGGCGCTCCAGAGCAGGCCCAGACCCAATCCGAAGGCGACGCCGAATTGGTCGAAGGCCGGGTTCGTCCGGTCCGCGACCGCCGCCAGCGCGGACAGCACGACAAGCGTTCCGCCACCGGCGAATACCAGCCCGACGAGCAGACAGAACCAGTAGTCGAGCAGCGTCGCGTGCGACTGCCGATAAGTCGTCGACGTCCCATACATCACCGCCACCGCCGAACCACCCGACGCGAACGGACCACCCGCCCGCCGATCGCCAAGTCTACGGCGACCCGGCGAACGATCAATGGTTTCCATTCCGCCCCAAGGAGTTCCCCGCACACGCGGTAACTGCAAAGTGTTGTCACACATACCCTCTGACCTGGGCGGACAAGGTGACCAGTTCCACACCGTGTCGTTTTGCCGCAGACTCGCCCTACCTATTACAGTTTCTAATCAGTCGGGCCGAAGGTGTTCCCCGGCTTCTTTTATCCGCATCCAAGGCTGCATGTCGGATCGGCGTTGTGCCACAAGACGATTCAAGACAAAGCAGGAGGAGCGATGGTTTCCTACATCGTTACGGGCGGTACCGGATTTCTGGGGCGCAGGGTCGTGCAGGGCTTGCTCGACGCCGAACCCGACGCGATCGTGCATGTGCTGATCCGTGAGGCGTCGCTGGCGAAGTTCGGCGAACTCACCGAAGGCTGGCACGGCGGCGAGCGAGTGTTCGCGCTACTCGGCGACCTGACGGCCGAAAACCTCGGCCTACAGGACAACCCGCCCGCGGCCGACCACGTGATTCACCTGGGCGCCGTCTACGACATGAGCGCCGACGAGGCGACCGCGCACGCGGCCAATGTGGCCGGCACCGAATCGGTGATCGCGCTGGCCCGTCAGCTCGGCGCGGTGCTGCACCATGTGTCGTCGGTGGCCGTCGCCGGTGATCACAAGGGCAAGTTCTTCGAGGAGGACTTCGACCTCGGCCAGCAGCTGACCTCGCCGTATCACCGCACCAAGTTCGCGGCCGAGAAACTGGTCCGCGCGGCCGAGGGCGTGCGCTGGCGGATCTTCCGGCCCGCGATCGTCGTCGGCGATTCGCGCACCGGTGAGATGGACAAGATCGACGGCCCCTACTACTTCTTCCCCGCCATCGCGAAGCTGGCCGGTCTGCCCGCCGACCTGCCGATGCCGCTGCCGGATCTGGGCGCCACCAATATCGTGCCGGTCGACTATGTTTCCGCCGCGATGGTCGAGCTGGTCCGCCGGCCAGGCCTGGACGGGCGCACCTTCCACCTGGTCAACCCGCAACCGCAGCCCTTCGACGAGGTGTACCGGGCGCTGGCCACCGCGGCGGGTGGGCCCACCGGCATCGGCGTGGTCCCCGGCAGCGGGTTCGCCCTGAGCGGTCTCGCGCACCTGCCCGGCGTGCCGGCCGTGCGCGACTTCCTCTTCGAACAGGCCGGCATCCCCGCCGCCGTCGCCCCGCACGTCGGCTTCACCGCCGAATTCGTCTCCGACTCCACCCAGGCCCAGCTGCGCGAGACCGGCCTGACCGTGCCGGCGTTCGACAGCTACGCCGAGCACCTCTGGCACTACTGGCGGGAGAACCTCGACCCCGACCGGGACCACCCCGGCTCCGGTGACCCCTTCACGGGCCGCATCGTGCTGATCACCGGCGCTTCCTCCGGGATAGGCCTGGCCAGCGCGCACGCCGTCGCCCGCCGCGGCGCCACCGTGCTCATGGTCGCCCGTGGCCGGGAAGATCTCGACGCCGCAGTGGATTCCGTGCGCGCCGAGGGCGGGTCCGCCTTCGCCTACTCGTGCGACATCACCGATCCCGAAGCGGTCGAGCTGCTGGTCAAGACCGTGCTGCACGAGCACGACCATGTCGACTACCTGGTCAACAACGCGGGCCGTTCGATCCGCCGGTCGGTGCTCAACTCCACCGACCGCATGCACGATTTCGAGCGCACCATGGCGGTCAACTACTTCGGCGCGGTCCGGCTGATCCTGGCGCTGCTCCCGTCCATGCGGGCCCGGCGTTTCGGCCACGTCGTCAACATCTCCTCCATTGCGGTGCAGACCAAGGTCCCCCGGTTCGCCGCCTACGTGGCGAGCAAGTCCGCCCTGGACAATTTCTCCGATATCGCTGCCGTCGAAAACCGCGACGCCGGAATCACTTTCACCTCGGTGCGGATGCCGCTGGTGCGCACCCCGATGATCGCCCCCACCGATCTCTACCGCTCCATGCCGGTTCACGACCTGGATCAGGCCGCCGCCATCGTGCTGCGCGCCCTGGAACAGCGCCCGCACCGCATCGACACGCCTATCGGCACTTTTGCCCAGGCGGTGGATGTGCTGATGCCGTCGATGAAGCGGTCCATCCTGCACCAGGGGTTCCGGATGTTCGGGGAATCCCGTGCGGCACAAGGGGTTCAGCCGAAGACCGAGGACAAGCCCAGTTCGTCGCGCAGTCCCCTGACGATGCTCGCACCGGCGCTGCTCCCCCTGATGGCGCTTCCCACACCGGCCGCTCGCGTCACGAAGGTGATCCCCGGGCTGCATTGGTAGAGAGCACGCAACAGTGGGGTCGGCGGACGCCGACCCCACTGTCCGGATTTCCCGGTCCGGTCTATACCCGACTGGCGGCGAAGCCCGCCGCAGGCCACATCGCCCAGCCGTAGTTCGAATGCGCGCCCCAGTCGAGTCCGGCACCGCACACCGGATCGCCTGCGGTGCAGTAGTTTCCGGTGCGCCAGCCGTACGCCCCGGGGACACCCCAGCCCGCGAGGCGGTTGGGGTCACCGAACAACAGCACGGCCGCCACCCTCGGCTCGATCCAGCCGGGGAGGGTATGGATACCACCCATCGAGGCCACGTTGCCGGTGCCGAGCACACCGTGAACGACGATGGCGCCCTGCGAATATCCGACGAGGATGAAACGCTGATCCGGGCACATCGCGGCCTGATGCTCGAGGTGCGCGGTCATGTCGCGAGTGCCGTCGCTGACGGAGGTAGGGACGCCGAGATTCGCCGGATAGTTCACCGAATACGCCGTCGAATCCACCGGAAGCGCTTGCCGCAGTGTGCCATACAGCGGATCACCAACCGCGGCCCCGAGCCAGCCCGGCTCGCCGGTCCCCCTGGCGACCACCACATCCACTGCGGTACAGGGATTCGCCCAGGCCGTCGTTGTCCCTAGGCTCGCCGCCGCGATTCCGGCTGTGAACGTGAGCAATGCGAATGCCCGTACCAGCCGCCACCTTTCGAAACGAATTATCTTCCGGTTTACCATCGTGATCACCCAACTCACGCCGTTGTGAGAGGCCGAGTGACGATAGTCAATGACTATCACTCGGCCTATATCCGCGAAGGTAAGAATCGGCGAAGCGACCGTCAAGCAATCGGAGCCAAGCGAGACCCGCTCGGCACGCAATCGTTGTATGCGGGCACTTTGCCTAGGTGCCGAGACCTGTTGTGGCGGTGCGCCGCCCGCGCGCCCACTCGGTGGCGCTGCCGTGCGCGGCGCTCTGAGCGAATCCTCGCTTACGACCAGCTACCGGCCTATCGCACTAGGGCAGCGCTGAATTCCGGTTCGAGCTACGGCTTCTCGGCAGTCACGGAGTGAATCGTGCACGGGTCAAATAGTTGTCGCCGCATCTTCGTGACCGGGATGTTGCTAGGTCATACCGGAACCCCGAGCGCTGCTGACCAAGATCGCTCACCGCGAGTACGAGAACTCGCACGCGCGTTCGGAGCAAACCTTCAGTTGAATCCGACTGCCCGGAACCGCGTTCCGCTCTCACCTGCCTGCCGAACTGCGGCGGTGGTATCAAAGGTGGCTCGCTACAGCACTTTTCGGAAGACTCCGCGTTTGCGCCCGAGACCGAGCTCGACCGACAGACAACCCCAGGCCCTCGACTAGCCACCTATGTCGGCAACCCGTCCACCCAGCGGCACACGGCTGCGGCCAACAGCGCGCGGCCTTTCGACATTGTGCCGCCCGGTCGGGCTGTCAGTTGTGTCCCGACTCGAGGAATCCGATACCGGGGGCTTCTCACATCGACACTTGGCCCCGCCCTGCGTGTGCGCTTGATAGCCAATTGGCTCGTTTCGGGCTGGGCGTACTCCACTTCTGATACATTTCTGTATTGAATACAGTTTTGTATCGGCGTGAGGAGGTTCGGTTGGCGTCGGCAACGGGCGCGCCGCGGGTTACCCGCAGGCGGGTCGAGACGAGGAATCGGCTGCTCACGGCCGCCTATGAGGTGTTCGCCGAGGAGGGGTTCGGGCGGGCCTCGGTGGAGCGGGTGTGTGAGCGGGCCGGGTTCACCCGGGGCGCGTTCTACTCGAACTTCAGTTCGCTGGACGAGCTGTTCCTGGCTATGTGGGAGCAGCGGTCCGCCGACATGCTGGCCGATGTGCGCGCCACCCTGGACGATATTTCCGTCGACGGCACCGAGGACATCGCCGCCGCGGTGGATCGGCTGGTGCGCGCGGTCCCGCTCGACGAGGCGTGGTTTCGCATCACCGCCGAGTTCACCTCGCACGCGCTGCGCACGCCGGCGCTGCGCCGGGTGGTGGCCGCACGGGAGGACGCGATCGTCGCCGCGCTCATCCCGACCATCGTGGCCGCGCTGGCCCGGGCCGGGCGCACCGTCCCCGACCCCACCGCGCTCGGGCAGGCGCTCGTCGCCGTGCACGACGGCACCGCCGTCCAAGTACTGATGGAACCGCGCAGCCGCCACGTCCGGCGTCGGCGCACCGACCTTTTCTGCCACGTGGTGCTGGCCTACAGCACCCCCTCCACCGAAGGATCGAAATGAAGAACTGCAGCCCCGAATTCGCGGACGCGGCCGAGGTTATCGTCGTCGGCGCGGGCCTGGCCGGACTGGTTGCCGCCTACGAACTGAGCAAGGCCGGCCGCAAGGTGCACCTGCTGGATCAGGAGAACAGCAACAACCTCGGCGGGCAGGCGTTCTGGTCGCTGGGCGGGTTGTTCTTCGTCGACAGTCCGGAGCAGCGCCGGCTCGGCATCCATGACTCCTATGAACTGGCACTACAGGATTGGCTCGGCTCTGCCGGTTTCGATCGCGACGACGAGGACCACTGGGCACGCCAATGGGCGCAGGCCTACGTGCGTTTCGCCGCCACCGAGAAGCGGGATTATCTGCACGACTTGGGTTTGCGGGTGACGCCGCTGGTCGGCTGGGCCGAGCGCGGCGGCGGTTTCGCCGATGGGCACGGCAATTCGGTGCCGCGGTTCCACCTGACCTGGGGCACCGGGCCGGAGGTGCTGCGGGTGTTCGCCGAGCCCGTCCTCGAAGCGGAACGAAAGGGGCTGGTGGGCTTCAGCTTCCGGCATCGCGTGGACGAGCTGATCGTCGAGGACGGCGCGGTGGTCGGCGTTCGTGGCAGTGTGCTGGAAGATACCGATCTGGAGCGCGGCAAGGCGTCCTCGCGAGAGGTGGTGCGCGACTTCGAATTCCGCGCGCAGGCCGTGGTCGTCACCTCCGGCGGCATCGGCCACAACCATGAGATGATCCGCCGCAACTGGCCGGTCGACCGCCTGGGTCCCTGCCCGCAGACGATGATCTCGGGCGTGCCCGCGCACGTGGACGGGCGGATGCTCGGCATCTCGGAGGCCGCGGGCGGCGCCATCGTCAACCGCGACCGGATGTGGCATTACACCGAGGGCATCATGAACTGGGATCCGATCTGGCCCGACCATGCCATCCGGATCATCCCCGGCCCGTCCTCGATGTGGTTCGACGCGCACGGAAAGCGTTTGCCCGCACCGTGTTTCCCCGGTTTCGACACCAACACCACGATGAAGGCGATCCTGGCCACCGGCGAGGACTACTCGTGGTTCGTGCTCACCCAGTCGATCATCGAGAAGGAGTTCGCGCTGTCGGGTTCCGAGCAGAACCCCGACATCACCGGCAAAGACCTCAAGCTCACCCTGAAGAGCCGCGTCGCCAAGGGCGCACCCGGCCCGGTCGAAGCCTTCAAACAGCACGGCGCGGACTTCGTGGTCGCCGACAACCTGCGCGACCTGGTCGACGGAATGAACAAGATCGCCCGCGGCCCGCAACTCGACTACGCCACCCTGGAACGCCAGATCGTGGCCCGCGACCGCGAGATCGGCAACAAGTACAGCAAAGACAGCCAGCTCATGGCCATCACCAACGCCCGCCAGTATTTCGGCGACAAGGCCGGCCGCGTCGC
The DNA here is from genome assembly GCF_015355755.1 of Nocardia sp. XZ_19_385. NCBI lineage: Bacteria > Bacillati > Actinomycetota > Actinomycetes > Mycobacteriales > Nocardiaceae > Nocardia > Nocardia sp. XZ_19_385. Next base: position 501,332 of record NZ_JACVEE010000003.1, on the reverse strand, counting down.
CAAACCGCACCGCATCCTCGACCCGGCCGCCGGCCCACTGATCGCGGTCCGGCTCAACATCCTGACCCGCAAAACCCTCGGCGGCCTGCAAACCAACCTGGAATCCCAGGTCATCCGCCCCGATGGTGAACCGTTCCCCGGGCTGTACGCCGCGGGCGAGGTCGCCGGCTTCGGTGGCGGCGGCGTGCACGGCTACAACGCCCTGGAAGGTACCTTCCTCGGCGGCTGCATCTTTTCGGGCCGCGCAGCCGGACGGGCGTTGGCCGCGAAGCTCGGTGCGCGCTGACCTAGGTGCGCAGCGCTTTCCGCGCCGCGGGCTTCATCTCGGCGCAGCGCAGCAGGTACATCGGCGTCGGGGCACCCCGCCCAACTGCAGGGCCATGCCCAGGTCATCGCGGTTGGCCCAGAGTTCGGCGATCTTCCCTTCGCGTAACCAAGTGGGACTGGGTGACCTCGCAGGTCTTGCCGGTGGGCGCGTACGCCTGCTCGACCTCGTGTGGCTGATCACTGGAGCGGTACACCGACAGGCGCAATCGCACGCTCGTCGACGCGCTGGTGGACTGAGCTACCCCGCTTTACATTCCGCCAGTGCCCGGTCGGCTTCCGATCCGGCCGCGGTGGGCATCGCGGTCGGGGCCGACGGCGGGACTATTGCCGGTTCCGTGGTCGTGGTGGTCGGTTCCGGCGGGGGCTCGTTGGTATAGAGGCGGGCCCCGGTGAGGTGTGGGCCGGGGTCCAGGGTGAGGCCGTAGATCTCGGTCGCGTGGTCGTAGAGGTCGGTGACGCGGACGGCGAAGGGGCCCTCGCCCGCACCGGAGATCGTCCAGTGGTTGTCCGGTCCGCGGGTCAGGTCCTGCCACTCGCCGCCGTCTTCGGCCGGGCGAATCGCTACTTGCCGCAACGGGTTTCCGGTGTTGCTGAACAGGATCGCCATCCAGCTCGCCGAGGAGTCCGGCTTGACCTCGTAGATCATTTCCGGTGCCGGGTCCGGGTCGCGGACCACGCTGTAGCGGATGTCCGCGACGCCCTGGGACGGGTCGGCGATCTGCTCGAAGGCGGCGGTGCTCAGATCCAGCTGGCCCGGAGCGCATCCCGGGCAGCGGTCGGCGATGAGAACGCGGACTTCGCCGTAGGGGCCGTGCACGTCGAGGTAGGCGCCGCACAGATCGGCGTTGCCGTACTCGGAGGTGGAGATGCCGACGTAAAAGCCGTCCACCGGCAGGTCCTGATATGAGCAGGCGACGCCGGGGCTGAACGAGTAGTAGCGCGCCTCCCCCGGGACCGCCGAAGACGGGGACGGCGTGGGCGACGGCGACGGCGACGGCGACGTGGTCCGCTTGGTCGCGACGCCGGAACTGCTGGGCGGCAACGCGATCTGGGTGGTGGCCATGGTGTCGGTTGCGGTGGTGGCCGCCTCGCAGGTGATCGGTTCGGGTCGCGCCACCCACACCACGACACCGACGACCGCGATCAGCGCACCCAGCACCGACCAGGCCCAGCCCGAACGAAAGTGATCTTGTCTCAGAGGTATTCGGTGCACCGCGGTCCCCGGCTTCCGGCTCACCCAACTCGCGGACTCTCCATCCTGACCGCATCAGGAAACCAGCAGGGCACGGCGCGGCGGCCGGGAACGTAAATACTTCACAGTGAAACGCGCACGATTCGGCAATCCTGGGGCAAATCACCCGGGTTCATGATCATCAGCTGCGGCGAGAACCGGAAAAGCTACACCAAGCCGGACCGTGTCCCGCACCGTAGCAGCGCTGCCCTCCGGCCAGACGGATCGCTGCCCGACCGTTCCGGACGGCAGCATTACGAGGTGGCGCGCTGCGGTTCCGCGTCGACACCGGCGAGTTGGTGATTCATGCGATCGCGCTTGGCGCGTAGGTAACGAATGTTGTGTTCAGTCGGTGTCGCCTGCAGTGGAAGACGCTGCAGCACCGCGATCCCATGCTCCTCGAGACCGGCTTGCTTGGCCGGGTTATTGCTCAGCAGCCGCACCGAACGGATGCCCAGATCGGCGAGAACCTGTGCACCGGCGGTGTATTCGCGCGCATCGGCCGGGAGACCCAGCGCCAGGTTGGCTTCGACGGTGTCGGCGCCCCGATCCTGAAGCTGGTAGGCGCGCAACTTGTTCAGCAAACCGATCCCACGCCCCTCTTGCCCGCGCAGATACACCACCACCCCGCTGCCGGCCTCGGCAACCATCCGCAGCGCGGCGTCGAGCTGATCTCCGCAATCGCAACGCAGCGAGCCGAGGGCATCGCCGGTGAGGCACTCCGAATGCAACCGGGCCAGCACGCCGTCGCTACCGGGCTGACCGAAAACCAGTGCGAGGGTTTCGGTTCCGGTGCGGTCATCGCAGTAGCCGACGACCCGGAACTCGCCGAACCTGGTGGGCAGCCGGGTCTCGACCACCCGGCTCAGGGTGCGCTCGACGCGGCGGCGGTACTCGATGAGGTCGGCGATGGAGATGATCGGCAGCCCGTGGGTGCGAGCGAATTCGATGAGCTCGGGCAGGCGCGCCATGGAACCGTCATCGCGCACGATCTCGGCGATCACGCCGGCGGGCGGCAGCCCCGCGAGCCGGGTCAGGTCGACGGCGGCCTCCGTGTGGCCGGGGCGACCGAGCACGCCATCCGGATCGGCGCGAAGCGGGAACACATGCCCGGGCCGTGTGAGCTCGCTCGGCCCAGTGGCCGGGTCGGCCAGCACCTTCACCGTGCGAGCCCGATCCGCCGCCGAAATGCCGGTGCTGATTCCACCGACCGCATCCACCGACACCGTGTACGCAGTGCCCTTGGGATCCTCATTGACCGCCGCCATCGGTGGCAACCGCAACCGATCCAGATCCTCCCCGGTCATCGGAGCACACAACACCCCACTGGTATGGCGGACCATGAACCCGATGCTCTCCGCCGTCGCCAGCGACGCCGCGAGCACCAGGTCCCCTTCGTTCTCCCGATCCTCGTCATCGACGACAACCACCAACCCACCCGCCGCGATCGCGGCGATCCCCGCCTCGATCGGGTCCAGCGAGCGCTGCTGCACGATATCGGTCCGCATGACCACCTCCTATATGCCTAGTAGAAATATTCCTAGCGAGTATGGAAAGCGGATGTCTCAGTGAATGGGCGTATGCAAATCGTGCAGTCGAGCACCACAAGTGCCCGAAACCAGCCTGAACCGCCGAAAATTGCACGGTCCGCATACATCCGTCACCGTGAGCGTCGGTGCCGTAATTGCCTTCGCCGTCTCAGAACCACCGCTGCCGCTTCGTCAGCGCATTCGTCCAGCCGTCCGAAGACATCGGCGGCGGCGTAGCGCAGTATCAGCCACTTGTCGAGCAGCAGGCTGTTCTGACGGCGGCGATCCTGACGGAATACACCTGGCTCACTGTGGAACTCCCGTCCATCGATCTCGATGATCGTGCGCGACGCTTTGTCCACGAAATCGCAGACATACGGCCCGACACTCTCGTTGGGGAACATATGCACTCCACGCCGGGCCAGTGCCCGCGCGAACAAGCGCTCGGGCTCTGATGCGAAGTCCAGCGCCGCTTCCCGCAGTTGCCGCCGCATCGCGGCGGTACCCCGTTTGCCCGACGCGCACAGGTCTGCGACTTCCTGCGGCGGTACGCGCCTGCGGAGGTTTTCGTCCACCAGCCGGTCGGCCGCGTCGCCTGCCGACACAGCGACACAATCCAGCAAGGTGAGTGCTGGCGAGGTGGTGGGCAAGTCCCACGCCTCGCCGACGGACCCGGCAGGAAGCTCACGGCGATACAAGTGCAGCCAATCAGGCGTTCGCCGATAGGTGCCGGTTGGCACTGTCGCCTCGAAGACGACAGGCTCCTCCCCGAGCATGTGCCACAACCAAGCCGCGGTGCGGTGGCTCAGCACCGCAGAGGGCAGCCAAGCGACAATGGCTCGGCACCGATCCAGCGGCTTCGGCGCACCCAGGCAATAAGTCCCAGGCAGCAACCGCGTATAGACGCCCCGCCGCAACCGAGCATCGATCGCCGACCGGGAGGTCCCCGTCGCGAGCAATTCCCCGCGTGTGATCACCATGGCTAGAGCATGACTGGAGCGCGCCCCAACTCTTAGATGCTCACCTGCGGAAATACCTGCGCCTGTGGATAGCTCCACAGCCTGTGGAAAGTATGCAGATCGTGCAATATTCCTTCGGATTTCGCCAAAATCAGCCGACGGAGCCGTGGAGTGCACGATCCGCATACATCTGGGCCATGGCGGAACTGCAGCACAATCGCCAGCGACTCAGGAAGCGCGGCGACCCTTGGGTTTTGGGGTGCGTTTTGGGGATTCGGCGGCGAGTTTGGCTACGTCGGTGAGGAGTTCCTTGGCGAAGTCGCGTTCGGCTTCGTAGTGGCGGACGCACCAGCGCAAGACGGCGCCGGGATAGGCCCAGTCGGGGTTTTCGTCGGCGCCTTCGGCATCGATTTCGGCCAGTTTGCGCATGCGTTCGGCGTAATCGATGTGCTCGGTGAGGATTTCGCGGAGGCGGTCGGGTTCGGCGAGGTGGCCGAGCCAGGCGCGCAGCATGACGCTGTGCTTGAGGACGGGGGCTTCCACGGGAGCGTGGTTGACCCATTGGGCGGCGGCGGCGCGGCCGGACTCGGTGATGGCGTACATGCGCTTGCCGCGGACGCCGTCATCCTGCAGCACGGTGCGCGAGGTGGCGTAGCCGTGCTTTTCCAGGCGCTTCAGTTCGGCGTAGATCTGGCTGAAGGAGGGACTCCAGTAGAAGAACTGGAGACTCCAGTCGGCCCACTTCTTCAGGTCGTAGCCCGACAATTCCTCGGCGTGCGAGAGCATTCCGAGCACGGCCCAGCTGGTGGTCGGCAGCTCCGGGACTTTCACATCACTCATGGCCACGCCTGGTTCGATCACTCACGAATCGGACTATATCGCTTAGGTATATACCTGGCCAGGAAAATCCGGCTAGCGCCACCGCGCATGCCTCGGGAAGAGGCTGCGGCCTGCTTCGTGGGCCACCTCGACGAGGACGCGGGCCAGCCGCGCGGTGTCGAGAGCGGTGCGTTCACCGGTGATCTGAGCGGTCAGCGAGAGGGCGGCGACGGCGGCGCCACGGCCGCGCACGGGGACGGCGACGCAGGCGATCCCGGCAACCGCCTCCTCGTTGTCGACGGCCACGCCCTGACGGTGCCGGATCCGCGCCAGCTCGCGATGCAATTCGCCTCTGTCACAGATGGTTCGGGCTGTCAGCTGGGGTAGCGGATCACGGAAGGAGGCTTCCACGATGCTCGGCTCCAGCGAGGCGAGCAGCGCTTTGCCCAAAGCCGTACTGTGCGCGGGCATCCGGCCGCCGAGGCGGGTCGGCACGTTCGCGGTGCCGCGGCCGCCGGCCTTGTCCAGGTACAGCACCTCGCGCCCGTCGAGCACGCCGAGGTGCCCGACCATGCCGGTGCGCTGCGCCAAATCGTGCAGCAGCGGGCTGACGACATCGCGAATCTCGTTGTGGTCGGCGGCAAGTCCGCCGAGTTCCAGGGTGCGCATGCCGAGCCGGTAGCCGCCGGGGGCGTGCGCGAGCCAGCGCAGCCGGATCATCTGGTCCAGGATGCGGTGCACCGTGGATCGTGGGAGCCCCGTCCGTTCGGCGAGACCGAGCAGCGTGAGCGTCGGGGTCGAGCCGTCGAAGGCGTCCAGTATCAACGTCATTCGCTCGATCATGGACACCGGCGGTTGCGCCGGCTTGGCGGCCGCTCGACCCGTTCCCGTCCACGCTTCGCCGGACTCGGGATGGGTCAGCATCTCGACCGTCATGGTTACCTCCAGTGGTGTAGCGCATCCAAGCTTAGGAGTATTTCGACTAGGCATGTGCGGTTTCGGCACTCCTTGTTGTGTCCCCCATCACAGTGCCGACCCGGGCCGATGGGCGAATCCCGGAAACTACGTAGACCGCTACGGATCTTCTCGGTAGCCGGAATCCATCCTTGACACCCCCTCGCGGTCACAGCTTACTTTCATGGCGAAACGGAATATGTCTAGTCGAAACTTCGTCGTGAAAGGATGGCAGCCGATATGGCCGTCGACCTCGACTTCAAGGCCGTCCTCGGCCGGTTCTGCACCGGCGTCACCGCCGTCACCGCCCTGGACGGGGAGCAGCCGCTGGGGTTCGCCTGCCAGTCGTTCTCCGCACTGTCGCTGGACCCGCTCGCGGTCGCGATCTTCCCCGCCCGGACTTCCACCACCTGGCCGCGCATCCGCGAGGTCGGCCGGTTCTGCGTCAACATCCTTGCGGCCGACCAGGAATCGGTGTGCCGGCAGCTGAGTCGCAGCGGTACAGACAAATTCGCGGATTTGGAGTGGACGCGCTCCCCCAACGGCGCACCCCTGCTGGCCGGTGCGATCGCGTGGATCGATTGCACGCTCGCCCAGGAAGTCGACGGCGGCGACCACACCATCGTGGTCGGTCACGTCACCGCGCTCGGCGAACAGCGGGAAGCCCCGCCGCTGCTGTTCTACCGCTCGGCTTTCGAGCGTCTGGAGCAACGCCCGTTGAGTGGGACCCCCGCTACCGGTCCCCGACCCGCAGTCTCAGCATCGAAATAACCCAGCCCGTCATAGACCTGACCGAAATACTCCTCTTACCCACCCCCGTCGGCTCCGCCGACGACCATCCCCCCGAGGACACCACATCATGACCGACGATCAGGTGCGCGTGATCGACACCGGCGCCCCGCCCGCACGGTATGCCCGCGGCTGGCACTGCCTCGGCCTCGCGGACTCCTTCCGCGACGGAAAGCCGCACACCATCGAGGCTTTCGGCACCGAGCTCGTCGTGTTCGCCGCGAGCGACGGCACCCTGAACGTGCTCGACGCCTACTGCCGGCACATGGGCGGGAACCTGGGCGACGGCACCATCAAGGGCGACACCCTCGCCTGCCCGTTCCACGACTGGCGCTGGAAGGGCAACGGCCGCTGTGCCGACATCCCGTACGCGCGCCGGGTGCCGCCGCTGGCGCGCACCAAGTCCTGGCCCACGCTGGAGCAGAACAAGCAGCTGTTCGTGTGGAACGACCCGGAGGGCAAGCCACCGGCCGAGGAAGTCACGATCCCGCGGATCGAGGGCGCGTTCAGCGACGAGTGGAGCGACTGGACCTGGAACCAGATCGTCATCGAGGGCGCGAACTGCCGCGAGGTGATCGACAACGTGGTCGACATGGCGCATTTCTTCTACGTGCACTTCGCGTTCCCGACCTACTTCAAGAACGTCTTCGAAGGGCACGTCGCCAGCCAGTACATGACCTCCATCGGCCGCGAGGACGTGCAGGGCGAACTGGCCAAGGAGGCCGGCGGGCAGAATGTGCTGCGCTCCGAGGCGCACTACCACGGGCCCTCCTACATGATCGACAACCTGGTCAGCGAATCCAACGGTGTGGCAGTCGAATCGGTGCTGATCAACTGCCACTACCCGGTGACGCCGACGAAGTTCGTGCTGCAGTACGGCGCGATCGTGAAGAAGCGCCCGGAGCTGTCGCCGGAAGAGTCCGAGGCGATGGCGGTGCGGTTCGCCAGTGGACTGGGCCGCGGGTTCGAGCAGGACGTGGCGATCTGGCAGCGCAAGACCCGCATCGACAATCCGCTGCTCTGTGAGGAGGACGGCCCGGTCTATCAGCTGCGGCGCTGGTATGAGCAGTTCTATCGGGATGTCGCCGATATCGACGAAAAGATGACCGCCCGTTTCGAATTCGAGGTCGACACCACCCGCGCCGTGCATGCGTGGGAGGCCGAAGTGGCGGAGAATCTGGCCGCCGGGCGCACTTTCTGACATGAGTGCGGTCACTTGCCAGACCTGCGGAAACCGGGTCGGCGTCGTCAAATTCAGTTCCGCGCACACCAGCGTGCAGTGGTCCGGACCGGCCGCGCGGGCGTGCGCGGAGGCCGGTGAGGGCCCCTTCCAGGGTTGCCTGGCACTGCGCCGCAGTATCGACAATGCGGTAACAGCAGGCGCTTTGGGCCTGCGCACCCGCGAACAGGACCTTCTGTGACCACCCCTCTCTCCTAAGGATCGACTATGGCTGTCATCAGCTCGCTCGGCTATGTGAAGGTCGCGGTCAGCGACCCGCACGCCTGGCGCACCTTCGCCTTCGACGTCATCGGGTTCGCGGAGGGCACCGGCCCCGACCCCGATGCCATCTATCTGCGCATGGACGAGCGGGCCGCCCGGCTGGTGCTGGTGCCTGGCGAAGCCGACAAGGTACTCGCCATCGGGTGGGAGGTGCGCGACTACCGCGCGCTCGCCCAGGTGCGAGAAGCGGTGGAGCAGTTCGGGATCGAGGTCACCCAGCTGCCGCTGGCGGAGGCCGACGTCCGGCGGGTCGAGGAAGTGATCAGCTTCGTCGATCCCTCCGGCACCACCGTGGAGGTGTTCCACGGGCCGGTGCTCGACCACTCTCCGGTGCTCAGCCAACACGGAAATCGGTTTGTCACCGAGGGATTGGGCCTCGGGCACGCGGTGCTGCCGGTGCCGGATCTCGACACCGCGTTCCGGTTCTACACCGAGGTGCTGGGTTTCCTGCCACGCGGCGCGTTCCGGCTGCCCACCCCACCGGAATACGGGCCGATGCGGGTGCGATTCCTCGGCGTCAACCGACGGCATCACAGCCTGGCACTGATTCCCTCTGGCGGACAAGAGGGTTCGGGCCTGGTGCACATCATGGTCGAGGTCGATTCGCTCGACGATGTGGGCCGCGCGCTGGACCGGGTCGGCAAGGCGGGATACCACCTGTCCTCGACGCTGGGCCGCCACACCAACGACAAGATGATCTCCTTCTACGTCCGCACCCCGGGCGGCTGGGACCTCGAATTCGGGTGCGAGGGCATGACGGTCGACGAATCCACCTACACCGCAGAGGAAATCACCGCGGACAGCTACTGGGGCCACGACTGGTCCCGGTAAGCCCCTCGTCATCCCGGCACCCGCCGGGACTCAGCAGTACTAGTAAGGACACCGCGTTGACCGATAACGCGCACAACGGGCCGCAACGGTTCGGATTCTTCATCGCCCCCTACCACCCGCTGACCGGCAACCCCACCCTGCAGATCCACCGCGATCTGGCCCTGGTGGAACTGGCCGATCAGCTCGGCTATGCCGAAGCGTGGATCGGCGAACATCACTCCGCCGGACTCGAAATCATCGCCGCCCCGGAGGTTTTCCTCGCCGCCGCGGCCCAGCGCACGCGGCGTATCAGGCTCGGCACCGGTGTGAACTCGCTGCCGTATCACCAGCCGATGATGCTCGCCGACCGCCTGTGCCTGCTCGATCACCTGAACATGGGCCGCACCATGATGGGTGTCGGACCCGGCCAGCTCGCCACCGACGCCGCCATGATGGGCATCGATCCGGTCCGCCAGCGCGACATGATGCACGAGTCCATGGGCGTGCTGGTCCGACTGCTGCGCGGGGAAACCGTTACCGCCCAATCAGATTGGTATCACCTGGACGAGGCCAGACTGCAGCTGCTGCCCTATGGCGAGCTGGAGATGGCGGTGGCGTCCACGATCTCGCCGTCCGGTGCGGTGCTGGCCGGACGCCACGGTGCGGGACTGCTGTCGCTGGCAGCCTCCGATCCCTCCGGATACGAAGCGCTACTGCCGAATTGGAAGGTCTACGAGCAGACCATGGCCGAGCACGGGCACACCGTGGACCGCTCCAGGTGGCGGCTCGTCGCCCCCATGCACATCGCCGAGACCCGCGAACAGGCCATGCGCGACGCCGAATGGGGTGTCGGGCACCTCGTCGACTACATCGAGAAGCTCAGCGGCAGGCAGGCTCCCTGGAACACTTCGGCCCGCGCCGCGGTGGAACAGTGGACCGGCGAGGGCTTTCCGGCCTTCGGCCGCGCCACCATCGGCACCCCCGACGACGCCATCGCCACCATCGAGAAGCTCGCCGAGCAATCCGGCGGCTTCGGCACCTTCCTGCTGCTGGGCCTCAACGTCGCGGACTGGGATGCCACCCAGCGCTCGGCGAAACTGTTCGCCGAGCACGTGATTCCACATTTCACCCGCGCCAACCGCAACCGCGTCGCCTCCCTGGAATGGGCGCACGCCAACAGCGAACGGATGATCGGCGGCCTCACCGCGGGCATCCAGAGCGCCTTCGAAAAGCACGGCCAGGCACTGGCTTCCGCGCTCGGGACCGAGGAGAGCAACTGATGCGTGCCGTAGTGATGCGCGACCGTCAACTGGTCGTCGACGAGGTCCCCGACCCGGTGCCCGGTCCGGGCCAGGTCCTGGTGGAGACGGTGGCCTGCGGCATCTGCGGATCCGACAAACAGGCCCTCGACTACACCGACGAATTCCTCCAGGCCTCCCGCGACAGCGGCGTACCCACCTTCGAATTCGACCCGCACCGCGACGTCGTGATGGGCCACGAACTCGCCGCCCGCGTCCTCTCGGCGGGCCCGGACACCCCGCACACCGAGGGCCAGCTGGTCGTCGCCCTGCCCTGGGCCGTGGACCACGCGGGCCAGATCCACGGCGTCGGCTTCTCCAACGACTTCCCCGGCGGCTACGGCGAGCGAATGGTGTTGCAGGCCATGGCCTTGGAACCCATCCCCGAGCACGTCCCGCCCCACGTCGCCGCCCTCACCGAACCACTGGCGGTCGGCTACGGCAATGTCGCCCGCACCGGCATCGGCAAGGGTGGTACCGGCATCGTGATCGGCTGCGGCCCAGTCGGTTTGGGCACTGTCGCCGCCCTCGCCGAACGCGGCGTCGCCCCCATCGTCGCCTCGGATCCCTCGAAGTTGCGGCGGGAGACCGCTTTACGGCTCGGCGCACACCGAGTGGTCGACCCGGCCGTCCAGGACCCGGTCGAGGTCTGGCGCGAGGCCGCCTCCCCAGGCCAGCTCCTGCATGTCTGGGTCTGCGCCGCCGTCCCCGGCATGCTCAACGACCTGATGTACAAGGTCCCCCGCCAAACCACCATCCTCCAGGTGGGCTCGGTGATGACCGACGACGTCATCCGGCCCATCGTCGGCATCTACAAGGACATCTCGCTGCAGATGTGCATGGTCTACCCGCACGAGGAGTACGCCAAGACCCTGGGCCGCATCGCCGACGGCAGCATCGACGCCGCCTCCCTGATCACCGATCAGGTCGGCCTCGACGGCGTCGCGGGCGCCATCGAGGCACTCCGCAACCCCGACGATCACATCCAGATCCTGGTGCGCCCCAACGGTTGACGTCTCAGTCCGGCAGTCCGTGCCAGGGATGTGAGAGGAACCGGCTCCGGCAGGGCAGCGCAGTGGACGACCCATGGCGCCAGCGCCAGCGCCAGCCAGCGACAACGCCAGCGGCAGCAGCAACGGCAACGGCACGCCAGCGACAACGCCAGTGCTAGCGGCAGCGGCAGCGGAGGCGGAGGCAGCAGCAGCAGCGGGGGTGGCGGGGGTGGCGGGGGTGGCAGCGGCGGTGGCTTGTTGCTCAGCGGATCGCGGGCGCGGACCGTTCCTCCGCGGCTGCGCGCAGCCATTCCCGGGTGTAGCGCTCGGCCAGTAGCGGGAGGAAATTGTCGAGGGTGGCGTCGGCGGCGAGGTGGTCGTAGGCGGCGTTCAGCATGCCTTCGATGACGGCTTCGTCGGCGAGCGCGTCGAACTCCTCCGCCAAACGACCGGCGGCGACACGCAGTGCCAGGTCTTGGTCGAGGACGGTGTCGTTGGGGCGGGTGCCGGTGGCGGGACTCTCGGTCACGGCGGTCTCCTCGGCGTGGACGGGGTTCCGGGCGCGTGGACCGCGCCCACTTCGCGAGTACCCCCGCTCGACGCGCGTTCCGAGGCCGCGAGACGCTCGACAGCTACTGTTCACCGGCTATTTACCTGACGCTTGCTCGGTCGCGCAGAGCTCTCGGCTGGCGCTGTCTTCTCGGCGACCACGAGGACCGCGACATGATGTTGCGCTACCGGCTGGTAAAACCGGATGCGCCGCAGCCACGACAGCACACCCACTGAGCGGACTTCGAGGCTGCGGGTGAGGATAGGCGCATGATCGTCGCAGCAGCGCAGTTCGCCCCGGTTCCAGGTGCGATCGCCGACAACGTCGAGACCATGGCGGCGCTGATCCGGTCGGCCGGCGCGCGGGTCGTCGTCTTTCCCGAGCTGGCCGTGACGGGATACGTGCCGGACATGATCCGTGCGGAGCCGAATCTCTGGCTGACACCGCAGGATCCGCGGCTCGAACCGGTGCGCGCCGCCTGTCGTGCCGCCGACGCGGCGGCCGTGGTCAACGCCGCGGTGGTCACCGCAGCCGGGCGGCCTGCCATCACCTCCCTCGTCATCGGCCCGGACGGCCAACTACTGGCCCGCTACGACAAGCGGCATCTGTACAGCCCGGAGGACGAGATCTTCGAAGCCGGTGACCGGGACGGCCGATTCGAGCTCGACGGAATGCGTTTCGCGCTGGCCACCTGTTACGACAACCGGTTTGCCGACCTCGCCGAGCGTGCGAAAGCCGATGGCTGCCATGCCTATTTGGCGAGCTCGGTGCTCGATGTGGCGAACGACTCGTTCGAGAAGGTCTATCCGGTCCGGGCCCGGGACAACCGGCTCTACGTAGTGCTGGCCAATGTCACCGGCACCAATCAGGTCGGCGAGTGCCGGGGTTGCAGCGGAGGCTGGGGCCCGGACGGTGAGCGCATCGCCGACGCGGGTACCCAGCACACCGGGTACGCACTTGTCGAGATCCCGTCCTGAACACCGGAACCGCGCAGGCGGAGTGATTGTCTCGGCCCACCGCCCGTGCGAGCCTGTGCGGATGGATCTCGCCGCCCTGGAAGCTGTCCGTCAGCTGAAGTACCGCTACTTTCGCACGCTCGATCTGAAGCAATGGGACGAGTTCGCCGACACCCTCGCCGTGGACGCCGAGGGTCGTTACGGCACACACGCTCTCGGCAAGGCATTGGTCTTCGACGGGCGCGACGCGATCACCGATTTCATGCGGCAGAATCTCGGCCCGACGGTCAACACCACACATGTGGCGAACCACCCCGAGATCGACATCGACGGCGAAACCGCCACCGGCTCCTGGCTTTTCGAGGACACCGTGATCGCCACCGAATACGGCGTCCTGATCCGCGGTTCGGGCTACTACACCGACCGCTACCGCCTGGACTCCGACGGCCGCTGGCGCATCACCGCCACCAGTTACCAGCGCATCTACGAATCCTCCCAGGCACTCGCCGACACACCGAGTTTCCAGCTCCTGACGAACAGGTGGGCCACCGCAGGAACCGACTGACCGGTTCCGCGAACCGGACTAGGCTCGGTTACGGCAGCATCGAGACGGAGCACGTCATGAAGCAGATTTCCGCTGATCTCTGGCAGACCGACACGCTGAGCCCGTTCCCCGGGTTGAACACCAACGCCTACCTGTGGACCTCCCCCGAGGGAAATGTGTTGTTCTACAACACCACCCACGAGCACGAGTTCGACCACATGGCCGAACTGGGCGGGGTCGCACACCAGTATCTGAGCCACCGCGACGAGGTCGCCTCGTCGCTGGCCACCGTCCGGGAACGGTTCGGGGCACAGTTGCACATTCACAAAGCCGACGCCGGCGAGGTCACCCAGGTCCCGGTCGACGACCCGTTCGATACCCGGCATTTCGCGCTCGGCGGGCTGGAAGTGATTCCTACGCCGGGTCATACGCCCGGCAGCGCCTGCTACCTGGCGACCATCTCCGGCCGACGGCACCTGTTCACCGGCGACACCCTGGTGCTCGGCAAGGACGGCTGGTGGGCCGGTTACCTGGAGGGACACAGCGATCGCGACACGCTCGTGTCCAGCCTGGAGCGGCTCGGGCGGCTCGCCCCCGAGATCATCGTGTCCAGCGCCTTCATGAGCGACTCCGGTGTCACCGAGCTCGGCGACCGGCAGTGGGCCGACTGTGTGACCGAGGCGCGCACGGGGTTAACGGGCTGACCGGATGGCCGAAGATCGGTCCAGTTTGGCAGCAGTGGTGCTGGACGGCCCGAATACGCGGGGCCATGCTCGGGATATGTCCCTAGCTCCCGCCGAATTCGCGCCCGAAACCGTCTACCTCAATACCGCCTCGCATGGCCTGCCGCCCGCCCGCGCGCTGGCCGCGTTGCGGGAAGTACAGGACCAATGGGCTGCCGGCCGGGGTGCGCCCATGGTGCACGACGGTCTGGTGCCGGATATCCGTGCGGCCTTCGCCCGGCTGCTCGACGGGGCGCAGGCCGACCACATCGGCCTGGGCAGCACGGTTTCCGGGCTCATCGGGCCCGTCGCCGCGGCGCTGCCCGCCGGTGCGGAAGTGCTTGTCGTAGAAGGCGAATTCGCGTCGGTGACGATGCCGTTCCTGTTCCGCGGCGATCTCGCGGTGCGGACCGTCCCGTTGGAGCGGCTGGCCGCAGAGGTGCGCCCGGAGACGGCACTGGTCGCGGTCAGCGTGGTGCAATCCGCGGACGGCCGGATCGCGGATACCGCGCTGCTGCGCGAGGCCACCCGGGCCAATGGGGCGAAACTCCTGCTCGACGCCACCCAGGCGGCGGGCTGGTTGCCGTTGCGCTTCGACGACGCCGACTACTGGGTGTGCGCGACGTTCAAATGGCTGATCGGCGCGCGCAGTGTCGCGTTCTTCGCCGCGGCCCCGGAGGCCGCCGAGGGGCTGCGGCCGATCGGCCCCGGCTGGTACGCCGCCGAGGACCGCTGGGCCGAGCTGTACACCCCCGTCGCATTGGCCTCCACCGCAAGGCGTTTCGATCAGACTCCGGACTGGCTGGGCGTGGTCGCCGCCGCCTCGGCGCTGGAATTGCTCGAGGAGCTGACCGTGGAGAAGGTCCACGCGCACAATCTCGGCCTCGCCGACCGTTTCCGCGCCGGCGTGGTCGACCTCGGATACCAGCCGCTGCAACAGCCGTCGGCGATCGTCACCGTCCCCGGCGCCGGCGACGCCGCAAACCGCCTGGAGAAAGCAGAGGTCATCGCCTCCGCCCGCGCCGGCGGCCTCCGCTTCTCCTTCCACCTCTTCAACACCGAATCCGACGTCGACCGCGCCCTCGGCGCACTCGGCGAACGCTGATAGGTGGGACATGACCGAGGCGAATACCGGGAGCACCCCTCGGTCATGTCCCGCGTAACTATCTCGGGCTGCGACCGACTCCGCGGGCTGCCCAGCCGCGTTTGATCATTGCCATCAGGGCGGGATAGACCAGCCCGTACCGGAACGGCAGGATTGCGGCCATGTAGAGCCTGCCGAGCAGGCCGTTGGGTTTGGTCAGTACGGCCATCTGGCCGTGGTAGCCGCCGTTGCCGTCGGGGACCCAGCCGATGTGCATGAGGCCGTGGACGGTCTTGTTTGCCATCTCGGCGACCCACTCGGTGTCGGTCAGGTATACCGAGGTGAAGGGCACCGTGGCCAGGTCCGGGCCACGAGGGCCGTCGCGGAGGTCGGCGGGTAGCCGATCGCGCACTGTCGGAACGCGTTTGCCCACACCGGATTGCTCGGAATCCAGGCCGAGCAGCGCGCCCAGCCGCCAGCGGATCGCGAACAGGATGCGGTAAATCGCCGAGGGCTCGGCGTCGCCGTCGTCGGAGGCGAACCAATCCACGAACTCCGGCAGGTCGTCAGGACCGCCGGGTGTCGGCAGGGCCCACACATCCTCGATGATGAAATCGGCGGCGATCTCGTGGATTCGCCACGGACGCTCGGTGTGCGCGGATTTCGGAAGTCTCATCGTCGGGCCTTTCGCGAGGTCGACGTCACAAAGCGACGCGCTGGCCGGGGTCGGATGCGGGTGCAACCATGGATGCATGGTCGAGCAGGCGCGGTCCTGGCGTATTGAACGAAACGGCAATGCCGCGTTCGTCGCGCTGGGGGCAGAGTTCGCCTGTATCGGCGAGAATTCCGCCGCGGAGCCGAAAGGGTTCCGGCACCCGGCATGGCAGCTTGTGCTGTCGGCGGAAGCGCCGGTGCTGGTTCGCGATGAACTCGGGGGCGTGACCAGCGGGCCCGGAATCCTGGTCTCGCCCCGTGTCTTTCGCACGTTCAGCTATCCGGCGGGTTATGTCTCGCTGTGGATCGACCCCTATCGGCTATCCGGCCCGCCTGGCCTGCACGCATTGGACAGCACCCAGGTCACCCGGCTGCTGACCGGCCTGGGCACCGAGCTCGAACCGGATCGGCTGCGTGCGGCCGTGGACCGGACGCTCGGCATGAACCCGCCGCTCGATCCCCGGCTGGCCCAGGCGCTCGACCTGCTCGACGGCGGCGATCCGGCGGCCGAGCTGGCCGCGCGAGTCGGATTGTCGCCCAGACGGTTACGCCAACTCGGCGCCGCGACCTTGGGGTGCTCGCTGCCCACCCTGCGGCGCTGGCATCGCCTGCGCGAGGCTGTCGTCCAGCTACCTTTCCGCCCGGCCGCCGAGGTGGCCGCGCGAACCGGGTTCGCCGACCAATCGCACCTGGTCCGCACGACCGTCGCGATGGGCGGAGTGACCCCCGGGGCGATGTTCTCGCGCTGGCAGGCCCCGGCGCCCGAGCGAAATGTGGGCATCCCCACACCTAAGGATTAGTTAATGTTCGGGCCAACATGTTTCGAAACTCTGTGATCTTGACCTACTGCGTTGATATCGTCGCGCCATGTTGGACTCGCAGGACGCTCAATCGGGGGGCGAGCCGTCCGCTGAGCAACAGCCGCTACCCCCGGCCGAGCCGGAAAACACCGAGGCCCGGAAGGTCGAGCCGGGGAAGTTCGAAACCACCCGCGTCGAATTGCCCGATGAGCCAAGGCAACTCCCGGAGACGATCGAAGTCGACGACGAGGAGCGCCCCGCCCGAGAGCTGACGGGCCTGCCGGAGCGGATCGTGGCCGCCGTCGCGTTCGCAGTGGCGCTGCTCGCGCTGTGGCAGGTGTTCCGCCCGCTACCACAGGGCAGCCAGTTCTATCTGGTGATCTTCCTGGCCGCCACGCTGCCGCTGGTGTTTCTCGCCTATCGGTCCGGGATCCGTTGGCTGGACCGGGAATCCGGGCCGGGACCGGTCGACTATGCGCTGGCCGTGGTGACGCTGCTGGTGTGCCTGTACCCGGTGCTGCCGATCGAGATCGGTTCCGGCGGTGGCGGTTACGACGCTTTCCTGGATCGGCAGGCGCTGTTCGATCCGGTCGATATCGCCATGGGCGCGGTGCTGCTGGTGCTGGTGCTGGAGGCTTGCCGGCGCACCACCGGCTGGGTGCTGCCGCTGGTGTGCCTGGTGTTCGTCGCCTACGGCTATTACGGCGGGCTGATGCCGCAGGGCTGGTCCATCGCGCATGCGGGGCTGGACTTCTCGCAGGTCATCGACGCGCTGTACAACTCGGCGAGCGGATTCTTCGGCACCCCACTGGATGTCGCCGCCACCTACATCGTGCTGTTCACGCTCTACGGCGCGGTGCTCGAATTCTCCGGCGCCGCACAGTTCTTCGTCGACCTGTCGGTGTCGGCGTTCCGGCGCTCCCGGACCGCGGCCGGACGCACCACTGTCGCCTCCGGGTTCCTGCTCGGCACCGTGTCCGGGTCGGGTACCGCGACCGCGGTCAGTGTCGGCGCGGTGACCTGGCCGATCCTGCGCAAAGCCGGGTATCCGCCCGAGCAGGCCGGCGGCATGCTGGCCGCGGCGGGTGTCGGCGCGATCCTGTCGCCGCCGACGCTGGGTGTGGCGGCGTTCATCGTCGCCGAGTATCTCGACGTGTCCTATGTGACCGTGCTCGGCTGGGCACTGATTCCAACGCTGTTGTACTACTTGGGAATTCTGCTCGCCGTGGAGATCGACGCCCGGCGGCTGGGCACCCGGCCGGTGGAGGTCGCGACCACCTCGGTGTGGCGGCTGCTGGGCCGGTTCGGATACCACTTCCTGTCGCTGATCGTGATCGTGGTGCTGCTGCTGATCGGGGTCAGCGCGACCAAGTCGGTGGTGTACGCGACCGCGCTGGCGTTCCTGCTGGCGTTCCTGGATTCCAAGACCCGCGCCCGCGCCCGGTCACCGCGTCTGCTCTTCGCCGCGCTCGGCTCCGGGGTGCGGTCGGCACTGCCGGTGGTCGCGGTGTGTACCGCCGCCGGTGTGATCACCGCGATGACCACCAAGACCGGTCTCGGTGCTCAGCTCGCGGCGCTGCTGGTCAAAGCGGCCGGCTCGGTATCGGACAACCACACCGTAATCCTGGCTCTGACAGTTGTTTTCGCGGCCGTGGCACTGGCCATGCTGGGCTTGGCGGTGCCGGTGACGGCGTCGTTCATCATCGGCTGGGCGATCATCGGGCCCGCGCTGCTGGAACTGGGTGTGCCCGCGCCGGCGGCCGCGATGTTCGTCTTCTACTACTCTGTGCTGTCCGAAGTGACGCCGCCGACCGCGCTCGCCGCTGTCGGCGCGGCCGCGATCACCGGCGGAAAAACCGTGCCGACGATGTGGCAGGCGCTGAAATACGCCCTGCCCGCGTTCCTGGTGCCGGTGGTGTTCGTGATGACCTCGAACGGCGAATCCCTGTTGGGCCGTGGGCCTTTGCTCGGCGTGCTGTGGACGACAGTGGTCGCCTGCCTGGCGGTGGCGGCACTGGCCATCGCGACCGGCGGCTGGATCCTGGGCGTCGGACCGGCGGGGAAACCCGCCCGCGTGCTCGCCGCACTCGGTGGGCTTACGCTGCTGTACCTGGAGCCCGGTGCGATCATCGCCGGGCTGGTCGCGGTCGGCGCGGCCGTAGGGGTCACTGCCCTGTCACGAAGGAGGACGACATGAGCGCAGTCGCAAAGGGTTTCGTCAGGTCCAGATCGGCGGGGGTGATCGCGGTGCTCGGCGTCGCGGTGCTGTCGGCCGGACTGCTCACCGGCTGCGGTGGTCGCCGCGACGCACCGAAGACCGACGCGGGCGGGGAGGTGAATTGCGAAGTGCACCAAGAGACTCGGGTCGGCATCGCCACCGGTAACGCGACCGGCGTCTACTTCGCGCTCGGAAACGCCTACGCCGACCAGATCTCGCAGGCCACCAACGGCACGGTCAAGGCCACCGCCGCGGAAACCGGTGCGTCCGTGCAGAACATCCAGCAGCTGGTCGCCGGTACCTACCAGGTCGCGTTCTCGCTGGCCGACTCCGCGGCCGACGCGGTGCTCGGCACCGGCAGCTTCGACGGGAAAAAGCAACCGGTGCAAGCGCTTACGCGCCTGTACCCGAACTACACCCAGGTGGTCGTGCGCAAGGGCGCCAACATCAACTCGGTCGCCGACATGCGCGGCAAGCGCGTCTCCACCGGCTCGCCGAAATCCGGCACCGAGGTGATCGCCAACCGGGTGTTGCAGGCCGCGGGCCTGAACCCGGACAGTGACATCTCCGCCCAGCGTCTCGATCTCACCAAGACCGTGGACGGCATGAAGGACGGCTCCATCGACGCCATGTTCTTCTCCGGCGGCCTGCCCACCCCGGGCATCACCGACCTGTTCACCTCGGCTCGCGACCAGGTCAAGTTCCTCGACATCGCCGGCCTCAACGCCGCGATGCAGAAGGTCAGCCCGGTCTACGAGGAAGGCACCATCCCCGCCGCCACCTACGGACTGCCGGCCGACGCCAAAACCATCGTCGTCCCCAACGTCCTGCTGGTCCGCGACGACCTGGACGCCAACCTGGCCTGCGTCCTCGCCAAGACCGTCTTCGACCGTAAACCCCAACTGGAACAGGCGAACTCGGCCGCCAAAGGCATCGTCAAGGACAACGCCAAAAAGACCGAACCGGTTCCGCTGCACCGCGGCGCCGCCCACGCCCTGACGCAGGGATAACCCTCCACCACCGAGCACCCCTGCCGCTGACCTGGCACCCCCTGTAGCGGGTGTTCGGTCACCGGCAGGGTGCACGCTATTCCCTTGCTGGGAGCCAGATTTCGGTGCCGGGCGGGATATCGCCGGGAATCGAGGCGCCGTCGAGGGTGAGGGTCAGCTCCGGGCTGGATGGGTCGCTGGTGGTGTACAGCGTGCCGTCTTCCCGCTGCCAGGATTCGACACCGAAGGCGGCGACTCTGGCAGACGCGGTCTCGCCGCTGGGCAAACGCAATTCGAGTGGGCTGCCCGGCATCGGCGTCTGAAGCTGCCCGCCGCCCCGGGCAATCAGGTCGCTTATCGGAATCCGGGGTAGCAGCCGGACCTGATCGCCGGACGGTTGCGCACTCTCGACGGTCAGCAGCAGAAACCTCGTCATCGCCGAAGCGTACTGCCGCACGGCCAGATCTTCAGGCGCTCAGCGACTTACGCCGAGTACGGACCTTGCGCCACGGACGCTCCTGCTAGCCGCCCAGTGCTCTGCGGAGAGCGGAATATGCCGTAGTGGCGGCCTCTTTCGCGTCCGGGAGGTGGTCGGCCATGCTGAAGAAGCCGTGGAACTCGCCGTTGTACCGCAGCACCTCGGTTTCGACGCCCGCCGCGCGCAGGCGGGCACCGTAGGCTTCGCCCTCGTCGCGGAGTGGGTCGTACTCGGCGGTCACGATGTGCGCCGGTGGCAGGCCGGAGAGGTCGTTGGCACGCGCGGGGGCCGCGTAGGGGTTGTCGGTGGCGGTGTCCGGGCCGAGGTATTGCTCCCAGTACCAGCGCAGGTGGTCGGCGGTGACGAAGTAGCCGTGGGCGTTGTCGCGGTAGGAGGGCGTGGCACGGGAGGGGTCCAGCATCGGGTAGATGAGCAGCTGGTAGGCGATGGCGGGGCCGTTGCGGTCGCGCGCCATCAAGGCGGTCACGGCGGCCAGGTTGCCGCCGGAGCTGTCGCCAGCCACCGCGATGCGGGTGGGATCGCCGCCCAGTGATGCTTTGAGTTCGGCGACCCAGCACAGCACCGCGTAGGCGTCTTCGGCGGCGGCCGGGAAACGGTGTTCGGGGGCTTGCCGGTAGTCGACGGAGACGACGATCGCGCCGACCTCGTTGGCCATGGCGCGGCACAGCTGATCGTGGGATTCCAGGCTGCAGATCGTGAATCCGCCACCGTGGCAGAAGATTACGGCGGGCAGTTCGCCGGTCGCTCCGGCCGGGTGATAGATGCGGACGCGGACCGGTGGTGCGCCCTCGGGGCCGGGGACCACCCGCTCCTCGACCTTGCGAACCGGTATCGGTTCCACCGCGACCGTGGGCCGGGCGGCAAGCATCCGCCGCGCCTCCACCGCATCGAGCACCTCGGTACCGAGCTTCGGGAACGACGCGTTGGCCGCGTCCACGATCGCCCGCGCCTCTGGCTTCAACGGCATCGCCGCCTCCTATCTGGTATCGCCGAGTGGCACATGGTTGCGGCAACGGCCGAGTAGGCCCGCCGTGGTGTGCCACTCGGCGGGGGGTTACTGGGGGATGAAGGGCCCGGCGGAGAGGCCGCCGTCGATGGCGAGCTCGGCGCCGGTGATGAAGGCGGCTTCGTCGGAGGCCAGGAAGGCTACGAGGCTGCCGACCTCCGCCGGGAGGCCGACTCGGCCGAGGGGCAAGGTCGGGAAGCTGCCGGGGCCGGTGGTGAGGCCGAGGTGGCCGATCATCGGGGTGGCGATGGGACCGGGGTGCACCGAGTTGACGCGGATGCCTGCCGGGCCCAGTTCCAGGGCGGCGGTTTTGGTGAGGCCGCGCAGAGCCCATTTGGAGGCGCCGTAGGCGGCGTGGCCCGGAAGTCCTTGCAGCCCGGCCTGAGACGAGATGTTGACGATGGAGCCGCCGCCCGCCGCCGCCATGGGGCCGACCACGGCTTGGATGC
The DNA here is from genome assembly GCF_015355755.1 of Nocardia sp. XZ_19_385. NCBI lineage: Bacteria > Bacillati > Actinomycetota > Actinomycetes > Mycobacteriales > Nocardiaceae > Nocardia > Nocardia sp. XZ_19_385. The sequence goes on along the minus strand of NZ_JACVEE010000003.1, from coordinate 479,592 downwards.
CGAGGAAGGAGCCGATCAGGTTGACGCGCAGGATGCGTTCCAGCTCTTCGGCACTGGTGTCGGTCAGCGCCTTGGCGGTGTAGATGGCGGCGTTGTTGACGAGAATGTTCAGGCCGCCGAAATCCTCGACCGCGGTGCGCACCGCGGCGGCCCAGTCGTCGGCGTTGCCGACATCGTGGCGGACGAAACGGGCTGCGTCACCGAGGGATTCGGCGACCGCCTTGCCCTCGGTCTCCAGGACGTCGGTGAGGACGACGCGGGCGCCTTGTTCGACGAAGAGGCGGGCTTCGGCCTCGCCTTGGCCACGCGCCGCGCCGGTGATAATGGCGACTTTGCCGGTGAGATCGGTCATTTCGAGTTCCTTGTCGAGAGAGGGTTACTGCTTGCGGAAGTGCGGGATGACCTTCTCGCCCCAGTGGCGGATGGTCTCGAGGCAGGCTTCCTGCGGCACCGTGCCCATCTGGATCAGGCACAGGATTTCGTCGGCGCCCGCCGCTTGCAGCCGTTCGACGTAGGCGATGGCGTCCTCGGGGCTGCCGTAGGCGTGCTCCACGTTGAAAACCGAAGTGGCGCCGGGCTTCACGGGGATCTTCGCCTCGTGCAGGTAGGCGAGGTGTTCCTCGGCGGCCTTCTTGATGCCCGCGACCTCGTCGACACTGTTGTCGACCGCCTCGTCCGGGACCGGGCCCGCGCCGTACCAGTGCTTGATCGACTGGGCGAAGAAACGCTGGCCGCGAGCGCCGATCTGCTGGGCCTGCTCCCGATCGTCGAGCACGATCGTCGGGCACAGCGCCGCGAAATGGTCGTTGACCACGGTGGAGACGAACTTCTCCCCCGTCCGCTCGGCGATGGCCGCGTCATAGGTGCGGCGCAGTTCGGCGATCTCCTCGATGCCCGCGAAGCCGAGGACCAGCGCTCCGATTCCGTAGTCGGCCGCCAGTTTCAGGGTGTCCTTCTTGGTGCACGCCATGAACAGCGGCGGGTGCGGCAGCTGCACCGGACGGGGCAGCAGCGGATGCGGGTCGATATCGAGAAGCTCACCGTGCCACTCGAATTCGCCCTCCGGGTCCTGCCAGGCCTTGCCGATGATGCACAGGGCCTCCTCGACCTCCTGATAGGTGCGGTCGGGGTCGACGCCGCACATGGAGGTCTCCTGCGGGGTGGCGCCGCGGCCGGCGCCGAGGTTGACCCGGCCGCCGGAGAGCACGTCGAGCATCGCGGCGCGTTCGGCGGCGCGCACCGGATGGTTGAAGTTGAACGGCATGCACACCACGCCGTGCCCGATCCGGATGCGGGAGGTCCGCGCGGCGACCCAGGTCAGGAAGATCTCCGGGGCGCTCATATGCGCGTACCACTTCAGCCCGTGGTGCTCCACGGCCCACACGGTGTCGAAGCCCATCTCCTCGGCCAGCACCGCCTGCTCGACACAGTCACGCAACACCTGGCGTTCGTGGTCGGCCGACGGGTTGGTCATCTGCGCCTCGAAGATCATCGAGAACTTCATGCACTGCCTCCAAGTCTGTATATGCCTAGTAGAAATATTTCCGATGCTTGCGTGGAGGTCAGCCGTAGGTCTCGGTGGCTGAGACTGCACCCGCTCCCGCCTGCCGGCCGGACTTAGCGTTCGAGCCATGGATCAGGATCGAGAGGGTCGGCTCGCGGGCAAGGTCGCGTTGATCACCGGAGGCGCGCGCGGCATGGGCGCCGAGCATGTGCGGCGGTTCGTCGCGGAGGGTGCGCGGGTGGTGTTCGGTGACGTGCTCGACGACGCGGGCAAGGAACTGGCGGCCGAGATCGGACCCGCCTGTCACTATCTGCATCACGACGTGACGAGTGAAACCGATTGGGCGGCAGCGGTTACCGAGGCGCAGGGACGTTTCGGGCGGCTCGATGTGCTGGTCAACAATGCGGGGATACTGCGGTTTCAGTCCATCGCGGACATGCCGGTGCGGGATTTCACCACCATCCTGAACGTCAATGTGACCGGCACCTGGCTCGGGATCAAGTCCGTGGCAGCGGCTTTGACCGAGTCCGGTGGCGGGTCGATCGTGAACGTCTCCTCGGTCGAGGGCTTTATCGGTGCGGCCGGACTATCCGCGTACAGCGCGAGCAAGTTCGCGATTCGCGGGGTGACCAAGTCGGCGGCGCGGGAGCTGGGCAAGCAAGGGATCCGGGTCAACTCGGTGCATCCCGGCGGTATCGCCACGCCGATGACGGAGGCGGCCGGTTCCGGCGTCGATGGCGACAAGTTCTTTGCGGGACTGCCGATTTCGCGGTGGGGTCAGCCCGCCGAGGTGACCGAGGCGGTGGTGTTCCTGGCCTCGGATGCCGCGAGCTATTGCACGGGCACCGAGGTCGTGGTCGACGGCGGCATGCTGACCGGCGCCGGTTACTGAGCGAGGGGACATTCATGGAATTCGACGTTGTCGTAGTGGGTTCGGGCGCGGCGGGGATGACCGCCGCACTCACCGCCGCCTATCGCGGGCTGTCGGTGGTGGTGCTCGAGAAGAGCGCCAAATTCGGTGGTTCCACCGCGCGGTCCGGTGGTGGGGTGTGGATCCCGAACAATCCGGTGCTGGTGCGCGAGGGCGTGCCCGACAGCCCCGATCTGGCCCGGGTGTATCTCAAAGAGGTTGTGGGTGATCGGGTTCCGCAGGTCAAGCAGGACGCGTTCCTGGACAACGGGCCGCGCATGATGACCTATCTGCAGGCGCGCACCCCGCATCTGCAATTCGTCTATGACCGCGGCTATTCCGACTATCACCCGGAGAAGCCGGGCGGGCTCGCGCAGGGCCGCAGTATCGAACCGGCGATCGTGGACGGACGCCTGCTCGGCAAGGATCTGGCGTTGATCAATCAACCGACCATGTCGGGTCCGAAGGGAATCGCGTTCACGGTCAGCGATTTCCACGATCTGAACATGATCGGGCGCACCTGGAAGGGTAAGCGCACCGCGGTGCGGGTGGGCGCGCAGGCGGTCGTCAACCGGCTGCGCGGCAGAATCCCGCTGAGCCTGGGCAAGGCGCTGGTGGCGCGGCTGTGGCTGGCGTTGCGTGACGCGAATGTGCCGGTCTGGCTGAATACCCCACTCTCGGAGCTGATTACCTCCGAGGGCGTGGTGGTCGGTGTGCGGGCCGAACGCGACGGTAAGCCGGTGGAAATCCGGGCCCGGCGCGGAGTCGTGTTGGCCGCAGGCGGTTTCGAGCACAACCTCGAGATGCGCCGGGAGTACTTCACCGGCCCCGTCAGTACCGACTGGACCGTCGGTGCCGTCGAGAACGTCGGCGAGGGCATCCGCGCGGGTGAATCCGCTGGTGCGGCCTTGGATTTGATGGATGACGCGTGGTGGGGCCCGTCGGTGCGCAACCCGGACGGTCCGCCGTTCTTCTGTCTCGCCGAACGCTCTCAGCCCGGCGGAATCATGGTCAACGACGCCGGTGAGCGGTTCACCAACGAATCGGCCAGCTATGTCGACGTGGTGCACACCATGTTCGAGCGGCACGCCACCGGCGTCGGGCATGTGCCCGCGTATTTCATCATGGATCAGCGGTTCCGGGACCGATACCTGTTCCTCGGCACGTTCCCGAAACGGCCTATCCCGCAGAAGTATTTCGACGCGGGGATCATCAAACAGGCTGCCACTCTCGAAGAACTGGCAACCGCGATCGGCGTGCCTGCGGACAAACTGACCGCAACGGTGCGGCGGTTCAACGGATTCGCTCGCGCCGGCCGCGACGAGGACTTCCAGCGCGGCGAATCCGCCTACGACCAGTATTACGGCGATCCCACGGTGCGGCCGAATCCCTGCCTCGCGCCGATCGATCAGGGCCCGTTCTACGCAGTCGAGATGGTGCCCGGCGACCTCGGCACCAAAGGCGGACTGGTCACCGACGAACACTCCCGGGTGCTGCGCGCCGACGGTGCGCCGATCCCGGGACTCTATGCGGCAGGCAACAATTCGGCCGCCGTCATGGGCAACAGCTACGCGGGCGCGGGCGCCACCATCGGCCCCGCCATGGTGTTCGGCTACCTCGCGGCCCAGCATCTCGCCGACCTCGAGCAGTAAGGAGCAGGACATGGGCAGGGTCAACGGCAAGACGGTGATCGTCACCGGCGGCGCCCGCGGCATGGGTGCGGCGTTCGCGCGGCGTCTGGTCGCCGAGGGGGCCGCGGTGGTGGTCACCGATGTGCGCACCGACGAAGGCAAGGCGGTCGCCGCCGAACTCGGCGAGCGGGCGGTGTACCTGCCGCTCGATGTCACCGACGAATCCGCCTGGCAGTCCGTGGTTTCCGAGGCCGAACGGCTGTTCGGGCCGGTGTCGGGCCTGGTCAACAATGCGGGCATCGTGCATGTCGACCCGATCGAACAGCTCGCCGAGGCGGATTTCCGCAAGGTACTCGACGTGAACCAGATCGGGGTGTTCCTCGGCATGAAGGCCGTGGTGGGCTCGATGCGCCGGGCCGGGGGCGGTTCGATCGTCAATATCTCCTCGATCGGCGGCATCATCGCCTTCAGCAACATCCTCGGCTATGTCGCCTCCAAGTGGGCGGTGCGCGGAATGACCAAGGCGGCCGCGCAGGAGTTCGGCGCCGACGGCATCCGCGTCAACTCGGTGCATCCCGGCGTGGTCGCCACCGAGATGACCGAGGAATCCGAGCGCTCGCACGCGATGGTCGCCGACCAGCCGCTCCCCCGTGCCGCGGCCCCGGAGGAATTGGCCAGTCTGGTGCTGTTCCTGATTTCCGACGAAGCCGGCTACTGCACCGGCTCCGAATTCGTCGCCGACGGCGGCTACACCACCAAGTAAGGAACACCGTGAAGAACTTTCAGGACAAAGTCGCCGTCATCACCGGCGCCGGTGCGGGCATCGGGCGGGCGCTCGCGCTCGAATTGGCCGATGCCGGTGCACGTTTGGCCTTGTCCGGCCGCAACCTCGACAATGTCGCCGAAACGGCAGCGCTGTGCGAGAAAGCCGGCGCCCGGGCCCGCGCCTACAAACTCGACGTCACCGACCGCACCGCGGTCTATGCCCACGCCGAGGACGTACACGCCGATTTCGGCCCGGCCAACGTGCTGGTCAACAATGCCGGGGTCTCGCTGACCGCCAATGTCGAAGAACTCAGCTGGGAAGACTTCGAGTGGATCGTCAACATCAACTTCTGGGGCGTCATGTACGGCACCAAAGCCTTTCTGCCCCAGCTGATCACCTCCGGTGACGCCCACATCGCCAACGTCTCCTCCATGTTCGGCCTCGCCGCCTGCCCCAGCCAAAGCGCCTACAACGCAACCAAATTCGGCATTCGCGGTTTCACCGACGCGCTCCGCCAGGAAATGAAGATCGCGGGCCACCAGGTCGGCGTCAGCTGCGTCCACCCCGGCATGGTCAAAACCGGCATCGCCTGGAAGGCCCGCGCCGGCGGCGACCGCGACCGCGACGCCCTCGCCGCCAACTTCGACCGCCTGGCCAAAACCACCCCCGAATCCGCCGCCAAGGCCATGCTCAAGGGCATCCGCAAGGACAAGGCCCAAATCCTCATCGGCGCCGACGCCCGCGTCATCGCCCTGCTCCCCCGCCTGTTCGGCGCCGGCTACCAGAAGATCATCACCGCCCAGATGAAGAAGGAAGTCGCCTGATCGGGGTCTACTCGTAGGCCTGGGCCTGGAGGTTGTAGAACTCGGCGTAGCTGCCGTTGCGGGCCATGAGATCTCGGTGGGCGCCGTGTTCGGCGATGCGGCCGTGGTCGAGGACGTAGATGCGGTCGGCGTAGCGGACGCTGGCGAGGCGGTGGGTGATCAGGACGACGGTGCGCTGGGCGGCGTGGCGGCGGATGGTTTCGAAGATCGCGTGTTCGGTGCGGGCGTCCAGTGCGGCGGTCGGTTCGTCGCAGATCAGGAGTGGGGCGTCGCGGTAGAGGCCGCGGGCTACCGCGATGCGCTGCCATTGACCGCCGGAGAGTTCCGCTCCCCCTTGGTAAGTGGGATCCAGGAGGGTGTCGGCGCCCTTGGGCAGGTCGGCGAAGACCTCGTCGGCGCCTGCGGCGGACGCGGCTTTTTGCAGTGCTACTTCCGATTGCGGGTGGTCGGTGCGGCCGATGGTGATGTTCTGGCGGGCCGAGAACGGCCAGTGCGTGAAGTTCTGTGCGATCACCGCGATCCGGTCGCGTAGCAGCTCGAGGTCGATTTCGGTCAGCGGCACATCGCCGTAGGTCACGGTGCCGCTGTCGGGTTCGTAGAGTCCGCTCAGGATTTTCGCGAGAGTGGTTTTGCCCGAGCCGTTTTCGCCGACGAGCGCGATGATCTCCCCGGGTGCGATATCGATGTCGACGCCGCTCAGCGCGGGCCGGTCACCGGATGGGTAGGTGAAGGTCAGGCCGCGGGCGCTGATCCGGTCGACCTCCGGCGGCGGAGCCACGCCGCCGCGGCGCTCCTGCTGTCTGCCAGCTTCGGCGGTGAAATCCAGGTAATCCCGGTAGTAGAGCGCATTCTCGTAGGTCCAGTGCAGGCTTTCCACGACCGCCCGCAGCGTGCTCATGGCTGTCTGAATCGCAACGACCGCGGTGCCCGCGACCGCCAGCGGCAGTGCCCCCGCGAACAGCAGCGCGCCGAGCACCAGATAGACCACACCCACCCCGACGGCGCTGAGCGCCTCACCGGTCGCCTGGCTCAGCGCTTGCCGCCGCTCCATCCGCAACGTCCGGTCCTGCACGTGCACAGCCAGCTGCCGGAACTCACGCAGCAGGAAACCGCGCATCGTGTAGGCCCGCACCTCACCGGCGGGTTCCCGATCGGCCATCAAATTCGTGAGCGTCTCCAGCCTCCGCTCTGCCCCACTGCTGGCCGCGTACACCTGGTAACCGAGGTGCGCCGACCGCACCGACGCCCACCACGTCGGCACCAGCGCGAGCACCATCAGCGGCAGCAGCATCGGATGCAGCACGGTGAGCACGCCGCCGACAGCGACCAAGCTGATACCACCGGCCAGCAGCCGCAGTGTGCCGTCGAGGAGCAGCGGGACCGCGTGCTGAGCGCGCTCCCGCACCCGGTGCAGAGTGTTGTGGAAAACGTCGTCGTCGAACGCCGAAAGCCGCACCCCGGTGCTCAATTCCATCAGCCGGACGCTCAGGCTGCGCCGCAGTTGCGGCTCGAGGCGGGACCGGACCCAGGTCGCCGCCTGCCGCAAAGCGCCGCGCAGCACGATAGCCGCCAGGATCAGCGACAGCGCGGGCGCGGCGGATCGCAACCGGTCCGGCGTCGGCCCGCCGGCCAGCAACCGCTCCAGGACATTCGTCGTAGCCAGCAGGCCGACGGCGGTGAATACCTCGGCGATCAGCGAGCACAGCACCAACGCGGCGGTATCGCGCCTGTTCACCGCCCAGCATTCGCGCAGGACCCGGCCGATCATGACGGGCAGCTGCCGCGCCATGGACCAGAAGCCGGTGCCGGCCATGGTGTCGTCGTAGGCAGTCCAGGGGTCCGCGGATTTGTCGATCGCCTCTTCCTGCTCTTCGGATATCACGGGCCCACGCTAGGCGGCCCGCCATCCGGGCAGCCACTTCTTTTCCGCCGCCATCTCGTCTTGGTGACCGGGACGACCGGTACGCATCCGGAGCGGCCCCGGGCAGGCTGGAGTTCGCGCCTGAACCGCGCCATTCGTCCGGGCGATCCGACGCCGCGATCCTGTGGAAGTTCCAGCCGCGACCGGCCAGCCGCGACCTCGATTCGCGGCGGATCCGCCTCCGTCACCCGCTTGTGCGTGGTGGCTTTCCGATACCTGAAACCGAAGGAGTGACATGACGACCGGAGTGGGGCCCGTGGAGTTGCCGGACCATACCGACCAGGTGAATGCTCCTTCGGTCGCCGAGCTGGACGGGACGTGCGCGCTGCCGCGGGAACGCATCGGCGGCAAGGCGTGGAGCGTCGATCACATGCGGGCGCTGGGTCTGCCGGTGCCGCCCGCGTTCGTGCTGACCACCGAGGCGTGGGCCGAGTTCGGTGCCCGCGGTGCCCTGAGCGAAACGGTCTGGGCGGGCGTGCGCGACGGCATAGCCGCACTGGAGCGCGGTACCGGGCGCACATTCGGCGCCGCGACCAAGCCGTTGCTGGTCTCGGTGCGGTCCGGGGCGGCGGTCAGCATGCCCGGGATGATGGACACGGTGCTCAATCTCGGGATGAACACCGCGGCCGAGCGGGCTTTGCTGGCCGAGACCGGAAGTCCGTCCTACGCGAGCGACACGCACCGGCGCTTTCTCGCGCAATACCGCGAGATCGTGCTCGGCGATCCCCGCGCGGAGGTGCCCGAGGATCCGTGGGAACAGCTGCGGGGCGCGATCACCGCCGTGTTCCGGTCCTGGGATTCCGCGCGCGCCAAGGCGTATCGGCGCAATCGCGGCGTCTCCGATCAGCTCGGGACGGCGGTCACGGTGCAGGCCATGGTGTTCGGCAATCTCGACGCACACTCCGGGACCGGGGTGCTGTTCAGCCGCAATCCGAATACCGGTGCGCCACAACCGTTCGGCGAATGGCTGGTCGGCGGGCAAGGCGAGGACGTGGTGTCGGGACGGACCACACCGCGGCCGCTGCACGATCTGGCGACCATGCTGCCCGCGGCACACTCCCAGTTGCTGGCCGCCGCCGCGCTGCTCGAACGCGACGGGCGCGATATTCAGGACATCGAGTTCACGGTGGAAGCCGGGCGGCTGTGGCTGTTGCAGGCGCGTCCGGCGAAACGTTCTGCGCGGGCCGCGGTTCGGGCGGCGGTCGCGATGGCCGACGAAGGTCTCATCGATTCCGAGACGGCGCTGCGCCGGGTCAGCCCCGAGCAGCTGCGGACCGTGCTGCGTCCGGAGTCCGGGACCGATACCGGGGCGATGCCGCTGGCGCGCGGCGAATCCGCCTGTCCCGGCCTGGCTGCCGGTGTGGTCGTGACCGACCCCGACGAGGCCGAAACCCGTGCCGCCGCCGGCGAGGACGTGATCCTGGTGCGCGTCACCACCAGCCCCGACGACCTGCACGGCATGATCGCCGCCCGCGCCGTCGTCACCGAATTGGGCGGCGCCACTTCGCATGCGGCGCTGGTCAGCCGCGAGCTGGGCCGGCCGTGCGTGGTCGGCTGCGGGCCCGGGGTCGTCGCCGCGCTGGCTGGACGCACCGTCACCGTGGACGGCGGAGCGGGGGTGGTCCTGCTCGGCGAGGTCACCGGAAAACCGGTGGAGCAGGCTGTAATCGCCGATGTGGCGCGCCTTGCGGCGTGGGCCACAGTCGATCCGGGCGAACTTCCCGCAGCCCTGGCGGCCCGAACCGGCGCGGGTGAAAGGCGTTCATCGGCAATCGATTCGGCCGACAATGGAGCGATGACAGCAGGGACCTTGCCTGCGTCCGATGCTCTGCCGCGCACCACCCCGCTCGACAGCCAGACGCAGCCGACCACCGACAACCCCGATTTGGCATTACTCCGGCTGATCGGCATCAAGGGACGAGTGCGACCCGAAGCCGTGGCTACCAGCCTCGGCCGGCCGGAATACGAAACCGTGTGCCGGTGCGCCGATCTCGTCGATCGAGGCTGGTGTGCGAACACACCGGCCGGACTGCGCCTGACCCCGGCGGGCCGCGAGCACGTGGCCGCGCTGCTGGAACAGGAACGCCGCCAGATCGACCCGAACGCGGTCACCGCGATCTACGAGGAATTCTGCGGGTTCAACGGCGAACTCAAGGAGATCGTCACCGCCTGGCAGATGAAAGACGCTGCCACGCCCAATGATCACGCCGACAGCGCCTACGACGCGGCGGTGCTGGCCCGGCTGCTCGGGCTGCACGAGCGGGTGACGCCACTGGTCCGCTGGATCGGCTCGATCGCGCCGCGACTGCGCCCGTATCCGGCCCGCTTCGACGAAGCGGTCGCGAAAATCCAGGCGGGCGAACATCTCTGGGTGGCACGGCCCATCATCGACAGCTATCACACGGTGTGGTTCGAACTGCACGAAGATCTGATCGGTTTGTGCGGGCTCACCCGCGCGGAGGAAGCAGCCGCGGGGCGGGCGCACTGATGTATACCGAGACGAACCTGCGGCGATGGATCGAATTCGCCGAGATCGACAACGTCCGCGACCTGGGTGGCCTACCTGTGGAGGGCGGCGGGACAACCCGTTTCGGCGTCGTCTACCGCGCCAGCACCCCGCAACACCTCACCGAGGGCGACCTGAGCACCCTGCTCGGCCCGCTCGGGCTGCGCACCTTGATCGATCTGCGCAACCCCGACGAGGTGGAGCGGGAAGGCTACGGCCTGCTGGCGGACTCCGCGGTGCGGAAGGTCAATCTGCCCGTGCGCAAACCCACTCAGACCAGCCTCACCCCGGCCGACCTGGTCCCCGACGCACAGCACTACGACCTGGTCGGGCTCTATCGCGAATTGCTGGGCGGCAGTGCGGAATCCGTGGTGACCGCGGCCCGCGTCATCACCGACCCGGACCAGCACTCCGTCGTATTCCATTGCGCGGCCGGTAAAGACCGCACCGGGCTGGTCGCGGCGGTCCTGCTGGACGCGGTCGGCGTGCCGTCCGAGGTGATCGCCGCCGACTACGCGTTGACCGGGGAACGTCTGGCCCGGATCCGCGCGCGCTTGGACGCGCTGCCCTCCTATCACGGTCTGCCGCCGGTCAATACCGGCATCCTCGCCGTCGACCCGGAGGTGATCCGGCAGTTCCTCGCCGGGTTGCACGCCACGCACGGCGGCGGCGCGGCCTGGCTGCGCACGCACGGACTGAGCGCGGCGGAGCTGACGCAATTGCGTCAGGTGCTGGTCGAGGGGTAGCGAGGGTAGGGTCGGCCTCATGAGAGAGGACGACGCCTACTCCGAGTTCGCCACCCCCGCGGAACGGCAGAGCTGGGCCAAGCAGAACAACCTCATGTACGGCGGCCTGATCGCCATCGGGGTGGTGATCCTGCAGGGCTTCCTCACCGCGCATCCGCTCGGCACCTCCGCGAGGATCTCGGTGATCGCCTTCGCGATCGCGCTGCCCTTGCTCGCGGTGCTGATCCTGCTCGGCGAACTGCGCAGCGGGGATTCCCCGGCCCCATCCAATGCCACCGACGAGGCCGTCAAAGGCCTGGCGATGCTCGCCTCGATCATCGGCGTGATCGCCGCGTTCTGGCATATCGACTGGGTGGCGGGCGTCGCCATCCTCGTCACCGGTGCGCTCGCCCTCGGTGTCTACGGCTCGCACTTCTCTGGCAGCCGGTTCGGGCAGGTCGCGAACCGGTTCCGGCGCAGCGGCAACAACACCCCGCAGAACGCGGGTCACCAGCCGGCGCCGCCGCGGCATCCGTACCCCACCGGCCCCGAGGCACCCACCACCGTGATGCCGCACCCGGCCCGCCAGCAGCAACAGCAGCAGTTTCCGAGCGGGCCGACCACCGAGCACCAGTTCCCGAACGGGCCCGGCGGACAACAACATCCAGGCGGGCATCAGCCTCCGGGACCGCATCCCGGCTCCCAGCAGTACCCGGGCCAGGCTCCCCCACCCAGCGGCACACCCAACAGCTGAGTCCGGCCCGGAATCGGCCGCGCGACGGGATCATGGTCGTTATGGCGACGCGCGAAGTGGTGCGAGCGGGGCCGTTCGCGAAGATCTACGACCCCACGGTCGGCGAACACCGCCCCTGGTACATCAACGACCACACTGTCGTGCGCGCCGACGACGGCCGCTGGCATCTGTTCGGCATCACCCACCCCGAACCCGCCGACCCGTTCCACGAGGTCGAATTCGCGCACGCCGTAGCCCGCGACCTGCACGGCCCCTGGACCAAGCGGGCCCCCGCCCTCACCGTCGATCCCGGCTACGGCGAAACCCACCTGTGGGCCCCGCACGTAATCCATTCCCGCGGGCGCTATTACATGTTCTATGCGGGCGGCGGGCCGGACCGCACCCGCGCCGCTATCAACCTCGCCACCTCCCCCGACCTGTTCCGCTGGACCCGCAGCCCGCACGGCCCGCTCTTCCACGACGGCTACGACGCCCGCGACCCCATGATCTTGCGCTTGGGCGAGAAATGGGTGATGTACTACTGCGCGACCAGCACACCCCAGGGCGGCCACCACGTCGTCTGCTACCGCCTCAGCACCGACCTCACCCGCTGGGGCGACCGCCACATCGCCTACACCGACCCCACCATCGGCACCGAAGCCGGCAACACCGAATCCCCGTTCGTGGTCCCCCACAACAACTCCTGGTACCTCTTCATCGGCCCCCGCCCCACCTATGTCGGCACCGATGTCTTCCGCAGCGACAATCCCTTCCGCTTCCGCATCGGCGACAAGGTCGGCCACATCCGCTCGCACGCCGCGGAGCTGGTGCAGGACGCGGACCAGTGGTGGATCACCAGCGCGGGCTGGGGTCAGGGCGGGGTGCACTTGGCGCAGTTGTCGTTTCCGACCCGGACCTCGGGAACAGTCGTCCCGCGCTGACCGGCGCGTCTTCTTAGGAACGAATCAGTCCTAAGCCGATTCTACCGTTGCAGACATGACAAACATCGAGCCTTTCCGCATCGACATTCCGCAGTCCGATCTGGACGATCTCCACGCGCGCCTCGCGAACACGCGCTGGCCCGACGAATTGCCGGGCGTCGGCTGGACTTACGGCATTCCCACCTCGTATGTGCGGGAGCTGGCCGAATATTGGCGCACCGGCTACGACTGGCGAGCAGCCGAGGCCGCCCGCAACACGGTGCCCCAGTTCGTCACCGAGATCGACGGGCAGCGCCTGCATTTCGCGCATGTGCGTTCCCCGGAGCCGGACGCGTTGCCGCTGGTACTGATCCATGGCTGGCCGTTCGAGGATTTCACCGAGATGATCGGGCCGCTCACCGATCCCGGCGCCCACGGCGGGGACCCGGCGGATGCGTTCCACCTGGTGATTCCGAGCCTGCCGGGCTGCGGACTGTCCGGACCGACCCGCAATCCGGGCGAGGCCGCTACCGAGCGCAGCGCCGAGCTCATCGCGAAACTCATGTCCCGGCTCGGCTACTCGCGGTACGGGACGCAGGGTGGCGACGCCGGTTCGTTCATCGCTCCGCAGCTGGGCCGCATCGATACCGAGCATGTCGCCGGAGTCCATCTCAACGATCCGATCACCATCCCCACCTGGGATGACGACGGCTCCGGCTACAGCGCCGAGGATCAGGAGAAGCTGGCGCAACTGCAGGACTGGTCGAATCAGGGCAGCTCCGCCTATGCCATGGTGCACGCCAGCCGTCCGCAAACCATCGCGCCCGCGGTCGCGGATTCCCCGGCGGCGATGCTCGCCTGGATCCTGGATGTGGTTCAGACCTATACGAATCCGGCGAGCTCACGCCCGGACCATGCCATCGACCGCGACCTGCTCCTGACCAATCTGGCAGTGCTGTGGTTCACCAACACCGCTGCGTCGTCGATGCGGCTGTACCACGAATCGCAGCAGTGGGGCGCCGACCTCCCGAACTCCGGTGTTCCCACCGGCGTCGCGATCTTCCCCGGCGGCAGCACGATCCGCGGCCTCGCCGAGAAGCAGAACACCGTGGTGCACTGGTCGGAATTCGACCGGGGTGGCCATTTCGCCTCGATGGAAGCTCCGGACCTGCTGACCGCGGACCTGCGCGAGTTCTTCCGCAAGCTGCGCTGAGGATCGGCGCTAGGCGTACCACCAGGCGGTGGTCGCGATGTCGGCGTGCTCCAGCGGGAGGTATGTCTCCGGGTCACCCCAGCCCAGCGCCTGGATCGTGACCCGCAGGTTCTCTTGGAAGCAGATGGGGTCGCGGACGTGCCAGCGATACATGCCGAAGCGCTGGTGGGCCCGGTAGATCTCATCGGGTGGAAGGACCTGGTGCAGGCCGACATACGGGGTGGAGTAGGTGCGGTAGGCGCCGGCCAGGTCGAAGTTCCAGGCGCCGCCGAAGTAGTCCTCGGTGCCGGTGCCGCAGAGGGTGGGGTGGGTGGCGTCGCCGTCGAGGTAGAACTTGAGTTCGCCCTCGCCCCACCAGCCGTCGGCGCCGGGCTGGATGGCCAGGTAGGTGCCGACATAGCGGCCGGGGCCGGATGCCGCGTCGAGGATGGTGTGGATCGCGGGAATGCCGAGAGGTGCGCTGCGCCGCCACTCGGTGTGCAGGTAGGCGGTGTTCTCGGGGAGGTCTTCCTCGGTGTAGGTGAGCTGGTAGTACACCGGTACCGTGCGGTCGCTGCCGTTGTGCAGGGTGATGCGGGCGCGGGAACGGAACGGCATGGGCCAGTAGCTGTTCAGGCCGCCGGCCGGGGCGACGACCATCATTTCTGAGCCGAGCAGGGCCAGTTCTTCCCAGCCGTTGCAGAAGAAGTGGCCGAGCGGAAGGTCGACGGCGGAACGCGGGTCGTCGTCCCAGTGCATGCGCAGTGTGAGTTGGCGCAGCACAGCGCGATCGGTGGTCAGCCAGAAGTGCCGGAATACCCCGGGGCCGGAAACCTCTGCCAGTAAAGCGGTTTCACCTGGGGTGAGGTGAATGGACGGCGAGACCTTCCAGCCGGGACCGAGAAACCGGGACGCGTGCGCGCCGGTGCCCTCGGTGGCCTGTGCGCCGCCGCCGCGCGCGCCGGTCGGGTTCTCCGGGCTGACCGAGCGGGTGCGCGCGGCGTCGAGGCGCCACAGGTCCGGGGAAGATCCCGCTGGGGTCATAAGCCCGGCCAGCCATATCGGGCGGGTCCGGCGGCCTGGCCCGCGAGGCGTTGCGAATTCGTCGACACGCTGGGTTTCGCGGCGACCTGACCGCCTTCGCCTTCGGCGGCGGCGCGGCGCACAGCGTCCATGTCCAGCCACATGATCTGCTGCACAACCTCTTCCAGATCGGCGGCAGGCAGGAACCCGGCCTTGTTGAACACCAGCAAACCCTCGCGGAACGCCATCAGGGTCGGGAATCGGTCGACCTGCGCCAGCGCGGTCAGCTCGATCTCGGCTTCGACGTCGACCTTGCCGTACACCAGCTCCGGGTGCCGCTCCGCGGAATCCTCGTACACGGGCGCGAAGTGGGTGCTCGGCCCGCACCAGCCGGCCCACCAATCGACGAGGACGATGTTGTTACCGGCTACGACGGTGCTGAAGTTGAGCTGGGTCAAGGTCACGGTGGGCATGAAGGTCCTCCCGGGTGTTCGCTGGTACCGCACACCCAATCATGGTGAAAATAACCTCGCATCCTCGCATGGGGGTCCTATTCGGCACCAGCCGGGTGCGCGCGGTGTTGCTCGCGGGCCAGGAAGTGCGCGATCTCGGCGGTAGCGGTGTAGAGCTCGCGGTAGTGCCGGTAGAACGGTTCGTATTGGTCGTAGCGCTGCCGGTCGGGTTCGACGGTGTCCACCACCGGATTCCAGCCGGCGGTATCGATGCCGGCCGCGGCGGCCGCGAACATGGCGTCGCCGAGGCAGGCGCCGATGGTCTCGGCGGTCAGTTGCTGGGGCATGCCGGTGACGTCGGAGACGATCTGGGTCCACAGACCGCCCCTGGTGCCGCCGCCGACCGCGACCAAGCGCTGCGCCTGCCCGCCTTCCTCGCTCATCGCGGCCAAGTTGTGCCGGACGCCGTAGGCGATGGATTCCAGTGCGGCACGGTACAACTCGGAGCGGCCGTGGCCGAGGGTGAGTCCGGCGATCAGGCCGCGGGCGTCCGGGTCGAACAGGGGCGTGCGCTCCCCCGCGAAGTACGGCAGCACCAGCAGCCCGCGACTGCCCAGCGGCACCCGGGCGGCTTCCTCGACGAGGTCGGAGAAATCACCGCCGACGAGTTTGCGCAACCACTCGGTCACCGCGCCGGAGGTGGCCATGCCGGCCGCCACCGTGTAGGTGCCGGGCCAGGCGCCGCAGGTGGTCCACAGGCCAGGGTGCGGTTGCGGTTCGGTCAGTACCTGGACCAGGAACATGGTGGTGCCATACATGACCATCGCGTCACCGGGCGCCGCGACCCCGACGCTGGCGGCCTCGGCCCAGGCGTCGACGGTGCCCGCGGTGACCGGTAGCCCGGCGGGCAGACCCGTTGCCGCCGAGGCGGTTTCGGTGACCGCGCCGACGATCTCGGAGGGCCAGGCGAGTTCGGGCAGCCGCAGCCACGGCGCGATGGTCTCGCACCAGTCCGCGGACCATTCGCGCTTGCGCAGGTCGTACATCGGCACGCACTGACTGGCCGACTGGTGGTCGAGAATGTAGCGGCCGGTGAGCCGGTGCACCAGAAAGGAACTCGCCATCAGCAGCAATTCGGTGCGGGCGGCGACCTCCGGTTCGTTCCAGGCGAGCCAGCGCAGTTTCGGGCCGATCGCCTGGGTGGTCAGCGGTGAACCCGCCCGTTCCAGGACCGTGTCCGCCCCGAATTCCTCGTTCAGTTCGGCGATTTCGGCGGTCGCGCGGGTGTCGACGCCATAGAGGATCGCGGGGCGCAGCGGATTGCCCGCGGCGTCGGCGGGCAGCAGGCACGGGCCGATACCGGAGACCCCGAGGCCGCCCAAGCGGGCACCGTCCGCGGCAGCGACCAGCTCCCGGGCGATCTCGACGAAATCCGTCCACCAGATCTTCTCCGCGTCGTGCTCCACCCAGCCCGGTCGTGGCGTCGAAACACCGTGCACGCGTTCGGCTCTGGCGACGATGCTGCCGTCGGGACGGACCAGCACGCCCTTCGAACTGGAGGTCCCGATGTCGACACCGAGGAATAGCGCGTCGCTCACCGCGCACCCCGAGTGAACTCGTCCAGGGTCACCCCGAGCAATCCGCATGCCGCGCGGACGGTTTCGCGGTGATCGCCGGGGACCGCGTGAATGTGATTGGCGCCGAAGCGGGACAGGAAGTCGTCGGCGGGCGCGTCCAGCCGGGCGAAGGCGTGCGGCCATTCCCAGGTCGACTGCCGCATCAACGCCTCGTTGGCCTCCGCGTCGTAGGTTTCGAATTCGCCCAGCATCAACTGCATTCGGTACGCCCCGTCCTTACGTGTGAGTCGCGCCAAGGTCATTTCCCCCGGTGCGGCGAGGTGGTGGACGGACGCGCCGCCCGCCGGGAAGAAGAACACCTCCGGATACAGGTGCACCTTCGCCAGGTTCTCCGCCGGATCGTCGCTGCGGGCCGCGAACCAGGTCGCGTGCTGCCCCGAATTGCACAGATCCCAGATGTCACGATCGGCGTGATAGTGCCGTACATCCGCGAAAAGCACTGGCGTACCGGCGATCTGCTTCAGCAGCTGCATGGTAAGCGCACCGTCCATATCCGCCTCGGTGGCGCACACGTGGGTCTCTTTCGGCCCGTTCCAATCGTAGGGATCGTTCAGGAACGCCTCGGTGACGTCCATGGTCGCGAAATACTGGGTGAGTTCCGGCTGCCCCTTGATCCCGCTGAAATCCAGCCGCCACTCCTCGATCAGCTCACGCACCGCCAGATACGAGCGAATCTGGCGTTCCAGCAGCTCCGGGGTCAATTTCTGCCCGTCGTAATGCACGGTGGCATGCTGCTCCAGCCATTCCCGCGCACCCTTCGCCTCCGCACCATCGGCTAGTTCCGCGCGCCGCACGATCTCCCACTGATCGATCTCCTCGACATCGATCCCGAACAGCCGCTGCCACTGATCGGTATTGGCGACCGCGGTGTTCATCCCCATCGGCCGCCCACCGAACCGCCCGAAAGTACTGCCCCGCAAGGCCGCCACCGCACCCGCCGCCCGCGCCCTGGCCCCGATCGCGGCAATCAGCTCCGAATCAGCCGGGTCGCCCCACAACCGCGCATGCTCACGCCCGATCTGATCCAGCGCCCCACCGGCCGCCAGCATCCCCACCATTCCCGGCTGCACCGGATCGATATTCGACAACAACAGCAACGGCCCCGGCGTCACCCCCGCCGCCAGCATCGTGAAATGCGGGAAAGCCCACACCGCATAATGGAACACCGTCAAATCGACCCCGGCCGCCGCCACACTCCGCGCCACCGACCCGGCCAGCGCATTGTCACTGATCGGCGTAGACCCGCAGATCACCTCGTGCCCGGCCTCCGTAAGCGCCGCAACCAGACGATCTTCCGTCGTCCTGATGAAATGCGCGATACCCGCGTGCACATAGTCGCGCCCGTCGGAAAAACTGATAACGCCGATGCGTGCCATGCCGTGCCTCCCGCAGCTGGGTGGTCGGAGATGTCGACGGATCTACAGATACCAGGGGGCGCAGGCGGTTTGGGCTCGATCGAGCGAACGGCGGCCGGATCGCAACGTGCCGCGGCAACCCGCACCGCTGCATCGCAATTCAGGACAGGTCGGGATCTGTTGCTTCCCAATCCATTTCGAGAAGTTCGTCGGCGCGGGCGAGGGCGTCGTCCATGGTCGCACCGAGGTCATCCAGCAGCGACATACCGTCCAGCATGCCGGTCATTTCCTGGCGCATGGATTCGATTTCGGCGATCGCCGGGTCGACGGGTGACCAGGCGACGCGGTCCAGCCACCACGGTTCCTCGTCGACCCAGGCCCACAGGATGTCGCGGACCAGGGTCGGGTCGGAGGTGTAGAGCTCGAACTCCCCGGCCTCGGAATGATGGCTCAACTGGTAGACGAGATCTGGGAGCAGACGAGCCCGAATCGACTGGCCGCTCCCGCGTTCGATCTCGAGATACGGCTCCGCCGGCGGAGCCTGTGCGTCGAGGAGGTCGTCGAGCATGGGCTCGGTCAGCGCATCCAGCGTGATCCCCTCGCCGGTCCGAACCCGGAGCTCGAATTCGTCGCTCGCTCTGTCGTTCACCCCGCCTGGCACCCCATACCGGACAGCGCCGCCGACCGCCGGATCCCGCCGGGAAACCGTGCTGCTGCCATATCGACCACGCTGGACACGGCACCAGTGTGCCCGATCCCACCCACCACCACATCGCATACCTCACCCGACGTAGCGCGACTTGCCAAGTGGGACATGGTCGAGGCATCCGCCGAGAAAGCCCCCGGTGGTGTCCCACTTAACCAATCCGGACCACGGGCGACCGGCGACATCGAGGCGGGAACCGGGAGAAATGCGGCCGGTGCGCCAGGTGCGGGTGCAAGGTAGAGGGATGCGCGCGGTGGTGGTGGAGACGCCTGGGCGGTTCTCGGTGCGGGAGGTGCCGGATCCGGCGCCCCAGGCCGGGGAGGTGGTGGTGCGGGTTCATGCGGTCGGGATCTGCGGGACCGACGTGCACATTGTCGAAGGGGAGTTTCCGCCGACGCCGTATCCGATTGTGCCCGGGCATGAATTCGCCGGGGAGATCGTGACAGCGGCGGGCGAATGGCGGGTTGGGGATCGGGTGGCGGTGGACCCGTCGTTGTTCTGCGGGGCTTGCCATTACTGCGGGATCGGGCGCGGGAATCTGTGTGAGCGATGGGGTGCCATCGGCGACACCGTGGATGGGGCGATGGCCGAGTATGTGGCGGTGCCGGCGGCCAACTGTTATCGGTTGCCGGAGGGGATGCCGATGACGCACGGGGCGTTGGTGGAGCCGCTGTCGTGCGCGGTGCACGGGTTCGACCGGTTGCCACGGACGCTCGGAGCGCACTATCTGCTGTACGGGGCGGGGACGATGGGCTTGTTGATGTTGCAGCTGGCGCGAATAGCCGGGGCCGCTTCGGTGTCGGTGGTGGATGTGAACACCGCGCGGCTCGAGGTGGCGGCGAAGTTGGGCGCCGATGCGATTGCGACTGGGGCCGAAGAGTTCGACCGGGCTCGAGGTTGGGAAGTCGTAATCGACTGCACCGGGGCAATCGCGGCGATCGAAGACGGGTTGACACGGGTCCGGCGAGGCGGGGTGTTTCAACAGTTCGGGGTGGCGCCGGGCGCGGCGACCGCGGCGGTGTCGCCGTTCCGGATCTACAACGACGAGATCAGCATCATCGGTTCGATGGCGGTGCTCGGAAGTTTCGGGCGCGCAGTGGAACTCATGGGCAAGGGCGCGATCGATGCCGAAACCATGATCACGCACACCTTCGGGCTCGACGAGTTTCCGGATGCGCTCCAGGCTTTCCGCAACGGGGTGGGCCGAAAGATCCAGATTCGTCCGAGCGGCGCTCGAGAGGCGTCGATGGCGTCACAGGGTGACGCGATGCGTGGGAGCATGTAGGGCATACCGGGGGTACCGGATATCTCGAGCAATGTGAGGGGCCTGCGATGACGCGGTGCGATGTGGTGATTCGCGGCGGGACGGTGTTCGACGGGGCGGGTAGTGCGCCTCGGGTTGCCGATGTCGGGGTCACTGACGGCAAAGTTGTTGCGATCGGGGAAGGGCTGCCCGACGGGGTGCGCACGATCGAGGCGGCGGGGAAATGGGTGATGCCCGGGATGCTCGATGTGCACACCCACTATGACGCGGAGGTGCTCGGGAGCCCTGGGCTGGGGGAATCGGTGCGGCACGGCGTGACGACGGTGGTGTTCGGGAATTGTTCGCTGTCCACGGTTTACGCCGACGCGGAGGATTGCGCCGATATGTTCGCGCGTGTGGAGGCGCTGCCCTGGGACGCGGTCAATGCGGCGGTGAAGGAGCATAAGGATTGGGACGATCCGAAGTCCTATGCCGCGTCGCTGGCGGGGCGGCCGCTCGGCGCGAATGTGGCTGCGCTGCTCGGGCATTCGGATATCCGTGTCGCCGTCATGGGGTTGGAGCGGGCGGTCGATGGGAATGTGGAGCCGACCGCGGCCGAGCTGGATCGCATGCGCCACATGCTGATCGACGCACTGGATGCCGGGTTCGTCGGATTGTCCACTATCCGCAGCTCGTTCTCCAAGCTGGAAGGTAAGCGCTATCCCACTCGGCAGTTGCCTTCGACATACGCCAGCTGGCGAGAGTACGCCGCGCTGAATGAGATTCTGCGGCAACGCAATCGGGTGCATCAGAGCACGCCGACGCTCACCTCGCGGCTGGAGATGGCGCGGTACTTCGCCCAGAGCGCGGGGCGGTTCCGCCGGCCGTTGAAGACCACGCTGATCGCCGCCGCCGATGTGAAGGCCGACCGGACCACCGCCCGCGCCGCTGTCGCCGCGGCCTGGCTGTCCAACAAGCTGGGTGGTGCGCGGTTCCGCTGGCAGCATCTGCCGGTGCCGTTCGAGGTGTATGCCGACGGCGTCGACCTGGTGGTGTTCGAGGAATTCGGTTCCGGTGTAGCGGCTTTGAACATTCGTGACGTCATGCGGCGGAGCGAGTTGCTCGCGGACGAGGGCTACCGTCGCCGGTTCCGTAAGGATCTCGGCAAGCGCTTCGGGCCACGGGTGTGGCACCGGAATCTCTACGACGCGGAGATCGTGGGGTGCCCGGACGCCGCGGTGATCGGTAAATCCTTCGGCCAGGTCGCCGACGAACGCGGCATCCATCCCGCCGACGCGCTGCTCGATCTGACCGTCGCGCACGGCTCCGCCCTGCGCTGGCGCACGGTCATCGCCAACGATCGCGACGACGTGCTGGACCGGCTGCAACTGTCACCGCAGGTGCAGGTCGGATTCGCCGATTCCGGTGCGCACCTGCGGAATATGGCGTTCTACAACTTCGGTCTGCGCCTGCTCGAACGGGTGCATCAGCGCGGTTTCATGCCGATCGAGCAGGCCGTCCATCGGCTCACCGGCGAGCTCGCCGACTGGTACGGACTCGACGCCGGTCAGCTGCGTGAGGGTGCGCGCGCCGATATCACGGTGATCGATCCGGCCGGTTTCGACGGATCCAGCGCCGCCTATGCCGAAGCGCCGATGCCCGGCATCGACGTGCGGCGGATGGTCAACCGCAACGACCGCGCCGTCGCCGCCACACTGGTGAACGGGCACCTGCTCTACGAGTACGGGAAATTCGCAAAAGGTTTCGGCACCGACCTGCATGCGGGAACATTCCTACGCGCCCGCTGAAAGCTCCGGCTCGTGGCGTGAACAGCCAGCGTTTCAGGTAATCGTCCTAGCCGTATCCGATGATTCTGCCTGTCTCGCACCGTCCTGATTCGAGGAGAGTTTCGACCGAACCGAGGAGTGCCGATGACCGAAGGTGACGTACGCAAGGCGATCGAGGCGGAACGGGGCGAGCTGGCCGATATTTTGGCCGGACTCGACGAGAGCGAATGGGACAAGCCGTCCTTGTGCGCCGGGTGGCGGGTGCGGGAGGTGGTCGCCCACATCACCATGCCGTTCCGGATGTCGCTCCCTACGTTCGGGCTCGAGATGATGAAGGCGCGCGGCAACTTCAATAAGATGGCGGACCGCGTGGCCCGCAGGGAGACCGCCGACATCTCGTCGGCGGCCTTCGTGAAATGCCTGCGCGACAACATCACCCACCCCTGGAAGCCGCCGGGCGGCAAGTTCGAGGACGCACTCGGTCACGACATCATCCACGGGCTCGACATCACTGTGGCGCTGGGACTCGATCGCGTCGTCCCGGAAGACCGGCTGCGGTATGTGATCAGCGAGCAATCGCCCAAGAGCATAAAGTTCTTCGGCGTCGACCTGAACGGCGTCGAATTGCGCGCCGACGACATGGACTGGACCTACGGCTCCGGCGAGCCACTGACCGGACGCGCCCAGGACCTGCTGCTGGTGCAGTGCGGCCGGAAACTGCCGCCAGGTCACTTGCACGGCGCGGCGGCAGGCCGGTTCACCTCTTGCTGACCAGCTTGGTCTTCAGCGCGTCCAGGGTCGCCGCGTCGATCCCGAGGCCCTCGCTGAGGAACTTCTCGAACGATCCGTAGGACTGCTTGATCTGGTCGAAGGAGGAGTCGAGGTAGTCGCGCTGCACGCCGACGATCGGGATCAGCAGAGCGCGATCCTTGATCAGGCCACGGGCCTCCAGCGCGGACAGCAGCGCCTCGTTCTCGGCGGCGAGGTTGTCGTTGGACTCCAGGAAGTCCTGGTAGATCTGACCTTTCGCGACGCCGAGCGCCTCCATGATGATGGCGGTCATCAAGCCGGTCCGGTCCTTGCCGGCGGTGCAGTGGAACAGGATCGGGCCGGGCGCGGTGGCGATGCTGCGCAGCGCGGTGCTGAACTGACCGCGGGCGGTCGGGTTGGTGATGAACCAGCGGTAGTAGGTCCGCATGATCTCGGCGGCTTTGCCGTTGCCGAGGGTTTCCTGCTGCTTCTCCGGGCCGCTGCCGATGATCTGAGAGATCATGATGTAGAAGTCGTTGGCGGGGTCGTACACCGGTAGTTCGATGCGCGGAATCGAGGCCGGCAGCTTGTCGGGCGCGGCGGCCACCTCGGTCGGGCTGCGGAAGTCGATGGCTCCGGTGATCTTCAAGGCCTCGAGCTTGGCCTGTTCACCGGCATCCAGTGTGTCCAGCGCGTCGGCGCGGAACACCTGGCCGAACTTCAGCTTGCCGCCGCCGGTCACCGGGTAGCCGCCGATGTCGCGAGCGTTGGGTGCGTGTGGCAGACCCATCGGGCGGTCGGCCTGGCCGGGCGCCCGGAGCACCGGTACGGCGGCCGAATCTGCTAGTGCCACAGGAATATTCAGCGGTAGAACACCGATGAACAAGGCAGCGGATGCGGCAACGGTGCCGCGGAGTGCGCGCGAGAAAGTCACGAGCGGGTTCCTTTCGATCATGAGCCACGAACACGGGCCCAAGCAGGGGTGCGCCTCAGGCGTCGGCGAGCAGGGTGACGGTGCCCGCGGCCCCGTCGACGCGGACGCGCTGGCCGTCCGAGAGGCTGGTGGTGGCGGTCTTGGTGTCGACCACGCAGGGGATGCCGAACTCCCGGGCGACGATGGCGGCGTGTGAGGCGGAGCCGCCGATGTCGGTGACCACGGCCGCCGCGTAGGCGAACATGGCGGTGTGGCCGGTGTCGGTGACCGAGGCGACCAGGATGTCGCCGGGCTCGATGTCATCGTCCAGGGAGAGCACGAGTTTCACCCGGCCCTCCACGACGCCGGGGCAGACGCCGATGCCGGTGAGGCTTTCGTCGGCGGCCAGCGCGCCCGCGTCGGCGACCGGTTCCCAGTGCCCGGCAATGACATCGGGCATGCGGAGCGCCTTCAGGCGTTCGCGCTCGGCCTTCCGGCGCGTGACCAGGCCCGCGACATCGGCTGGAGGAACGAAGATTTCGTCCAAGGTGAGGAAGTATGCGTCTTCGGGGACGCGGAGCACACCGGCATCGACGAGGCGGGCGCCACGTTCGCGCACCGCGATGCGCAGGCAGTGGTTGATCCGGACGACGGCGTCGCGGGCGCGTTCCCGGGCGACGGTCGCTCCCGCGGCCATGCGAGCGGTCCGACCCGGCGACTGATCTACGGGTTCCCTTTTCGGAGCGGGCATTTCGGCTGCGCGGGCGGCCGCGTTGACCAACAGGGTGGGCTTGTCACCGAAGGTCGGGTTGATCAGTTCGCATTCACCGGGGCCGCGGTGGGCGACCTCGGCCAGTTCCTCGTCCAAGGCTGTAGCGAAGGCAGCCGACTTCGCGCGGGCCCCGGCGACGTCGCCGGCGCGGGCGAGTTCGCGCAGATCCGGATCGGCACGGCAGATCTCGGCGAGGCGTTCCACCGCGAGCATCGGTTTCGCCGACTCCAGGCGACGCAGGTCGATCGGGACCTCGCCCGCGTTCTTGCCGCGGGCGTGGACGGCGGTGGCCGCGCCGGTCATCATGACGCCGATCGAGGCCGCCTGCCAGGCCTGATACAGCCGGTCACGCCAGAGCAGGGCGCGCACATGCAGCTGTTCGTCGGCGAGTTCGTGAATCGCCTCGGCGTCCAGCGCTTCGGCCTTCGCGGCGGCGTTGATCAGTTCGGCGGTGGCGCCGAAGCGGCGGGCGGTGGCGATCACCCGGGAGGTGGCGCGCCAGGTGCCCGCGACACTGCCGAGGCCGGTCGGCATGGGCGGTTTGCCGTGCGGGGTCAGCGGGATCTCGTCGGGAATATTGCCGTAGGCGTCGCGGCGGATGCTCTCCTCGTCCCAGCCGGGCATGTTCTCCGCGGCCAGCACGCCGATGGAGGCGTTGATGTAGATGTGATGGCCGAGCACCGTGGTGACGCGACTTGTCCAGTGCTCCAGCGCGATTCCGTCGAGGGCGATCATGGTGCCCATGGCCTCGTTGGCGAGCCGGATGGCGCCGGCGTGCAGATCGATGGTCAGCGGGGTGAGCGGGCCCGGCAGGGCCTCGGAGGTGTTGGTCGCGGTGTGCACCGGGTAGCGCGGGTCGACTCGGTCGTCGAATTCGCCCTCCAGGCCTTCGGGAGCGACGTCGGCCAGTTCGTGGTTGTCGGAGGTGCGCGCGCGAGCGGGAATCACGTGGCCGGGCAGGGGAATCGCGCCGCGACGGGTCCGGAAATCGCCACCCGCGGGTTTGCGCCCGACCATTCCGCGCACCAGGTCGGCGGCGACCTCGTGAGCGGTCCAGCCGCAGCGGAAACCCCAGTCCTCCTGCGCCGCGGCCGGGTTCAGCAGCGGCCTGCGCGCCGACCAGCCGGGTACCCATGCGGAATAGCGAACGCCCTTGTCGCGCATCACTTCCCGCACCTGCGCGGTGGTGACCACACCGGGGGCGGCGAGTTCGACGACGCCGACACGCGGTGCGGTCGCGGCCAGCACCAGGAAGCGTTCCAGGTCGTCGGTGTGCAGGAGCTGGAAGTTCTGCTCCGAGCGGGAGCCCAAGATCGGTTCGAGGGCGCGCCGGGTCTGGTGCCCGATGCGGCGGCCCGCGACCAGCGCGGTACGAACCAGGAGGTGTTCGGCTCCCGAATCCTTCAGGCTCTGAACGATTTCGGCCTCGGGCACGCCCGCCGACCGCACCCCGGCCACCACTGGAACCACCAGGTGCGCATCGGCTTCGCGCACCGCGTCGGCGATCGCCGAAACCCCGGGCCCGGCCAGATGGATCACCGTCGCGCACTCGGCGACAGCCTTGGCGCACACCGCCGGATCGGCGGGATTGCCTTCGGTGAACTGCACGCGCGGATCGACGAAGCGATGCCACCGCTGGTCCAGCCCCGCCACCTCATGCCCGGCGGCCAACAGCATGCGCGCTACGGCACGACCGCTGGGTTCGGTGACTCCGGTGATCAGGACCCGCATCGACTTCCGCTCCTCACTGCGCCCGGTTTGTGAAAGTGACGCCGTTCACACACTGTCGCGAGTGCGCTGGGACGCGACGGAACCCAGTCCCACTGAGCGGTCGGCCGTCCTTGCCCACCGAGATGGGTTCCTCATTGAGCAGACGGAAGCAGCGAATCTGGCGGTTATGAACGAGGCACCCGCGATCGAACCTGTCACCGAACACCACGGAGCGCGGCGATGAACGCGAGCGAGCCGTCGCACTACGATCTCGAGACCGATGTCCTGGTTGTCGGATACGGATGTGCTGGTGCCGCAGCGGCATTCGAAGCTGCGTCCGCGGGCGCGGAAGTCCTCGTACTCGACAAAGCAGGCGGGCCGGGTGGCGCTTCGGCCCTGTCCGGGGGTGAGATCTACCTCGGTGGCGGCACCCCGATCCAGCGCGCCTGCGGGTTCGACGACAGCCCTGAGCAGATGGCGGCGTTCTTGCGCGCCGCGCTGGGGCCTGGCGCCGACGAGCAGAAGATCGCGCTGTACAGCGCCCACAGTGTCGATCACTTCCATTGGCTGGTCGAGCGTGGGGTGCCGTTCAAACCGAGCCTCTGGGATTCCCCGACCTGGGTGCCACCCACCGACGACGGGCTCATGTGGCTGGGTGAGAACAGTTGGCCGTTCGCCGAACTCGCGGCCCCGGCCCCGCGCGGACATCGGCCCACGGCACAGGATTTCGGCGGGAAACTCCTGATGGACGTGCTCGTCTCAGCGGCCGAATCCGCCGGGGTGACAGCGCAGTACGACACGGCTGTGACGGATCTGATTGCCGCTGAGAATGGTTCGGCGGTCGGCGTCCGGGCTCGCAGGTACGGCCAGGAGCTCACCGTCCGGGCCCGCCGCGGAATCATCCTCACAACCGGCGGTTTCGTCGACAACGATCAGATGCTGGCCGCGCACGCCCCACGCCTGCTCGGCCACACCAAGGTGAGCGCGGGCACCGACGACGGCAGCGGCATCCGCATGGCCCAAGCCATCGGCGCGGCCGTGCGGCACATGTCCACCGGCCAGGTCGGGGTCTCCCTGGTGCCCGGATTCGCCGCCCGCGGCCTGGTGGTCAACGGCCGCGGCCAGCGCTTCGTCACCGAGGACACCTACCCCGGCCGCATCGGCCAAGCCGCGCTCTTCCGCCAGGACATGGACATCTGGGTGATCCTCGACGAGCAGGCCTACGAGGAAGTGCCCGAACCCCAGCGCTGGGGCGTCCAGCCCACCCACGTCGCCGAAACCCCCGACGAACTGGGCGCTCTGCTCGGGCTTCCAGCAGGCGCACTCGAAGCCACACTGGCCAGATACAACGAATTCGCGGCGGGCGGAACAGATCCCGACTTCCACAAGTCATCCCGCTGGCTACGCCCACTCACTCCCCCACTGGCCGCCATCGACATCAAAGCCGGTGTCCGCCCACCCGGGCAGACCACCGCCCGCCGCGGCACCGGCGCGTCGGTCTTCACCCTCGGCGGCCTGCACACCACCGTCGACGGCGAAGTCCTGCACCTCGACGGCACCCCGATCCCGGGCCTCTACGCCGCCGGCCGAGCCAGCGCGGGCTTGCACGGCGAGGGCTATATCAGCGGCACGTCCCTCGGCGACGGCACCTACTTCGGCCGCCGCGCGGGCGCCGCGGCGACAGCGACCGACCGGCTATCGGTTCCGATCATCGGGACTGGGCACTGACCCGCTGGATATTCCGGCATAACGTCGGGGAAACGGCATGATCTGCGCGTCTGGTGCGCGATCCTGGAGGTGCCGAATCTTATTCCCGGAATGCAGGAGGACGCCCGTCATGACCAACAAGGTGCTCGATCGGGTTCGGGATCTGCTGCCGGGGATCCGGGAGCGGGCCGCGGAGACCGACCGGCAGCGGCAGGTGCCGGTGGAGAGCATCCGGGAATTGACCGAGGCCGGCGTGTTCCGGATGTTGCAGCCGTCGCGGTTCGGCGGTGACGAGGTGTCGCCGGTGGCGTTCTACGAGGTGATCCGGGCGATCGCGGCGGCCTGCCCGTCCACCGGGTGGGTGTCGTCGGTGCTCGGCGTGCACCCGTGGCAGCTGGCGCTGTTCCCGCTGCAGGCGCAGGAAGACGTGTGGGGCGAGAACCCGGACACGCTGATCTCGTCGTCGTACGCGCCTACCGGAAAGCTGACGCCGGTCGAGGGCGGCTATGAGGTGACCGGCCGCTGGAGCTTCTCCTCCGGCTGCGCGCACGCCGAGTGGGTGTTCCTGGGCGCGATAGCGCCGGACGAAAACGGCGACCCCACCACCTATTTGACGATTCTGGTGCCGCGCGCGGACTACGAGATCGATGACGTGTGGCATGTGGTGGGCCTGTCCGGCACCGGCAGCAACGACATCGTCATCGGCAAAGCCTTCGTCCCGCACCATCGGGCCTTCAGCGCGCAGGAGCAGTCCGAGCTGCGCGGGCCGGGCCAGGAGGCGAATCCCGCTCCGCTGTACAAGATTCCGTTCGCGGCGGTGTTCTCCAATACTATCGTCGCGCCCATCATCGGGGCCGCCGAGGGCGCCTACGAGGCGCACATCGAGCGCATGCGGGACCGGGTGCGGCTGTCCTACGGCGGGCAGAAGGTCGCCGACGATGGCTTCGCGCAGGTCCGGGTGGCGCGGGCGGCCTCGGAAATCGATGCGGCGATCCTGCAGATGGAACGCAATATCTCCGAGCTGCTGCGCTATGCC
Source organism: Nocardia sp. XZ_19_385 (assembly GCF_015355755.1). Taxonomy (NCBI): domain Bacteria; kingdom Bacillati; phylum Actinomycetota; class Actinomycetes; order Mycobacteriales; family Nocardiaceae; genus Nocardia; species Nocardia sp. XZ_19_385. The sequence goes on along the minus strand of NZ_JACVEE010000003.1, from coordinate 450,869 downwards.
GAAGCGGGCGAGGAGATTCCGCAGTCGGTGCGCCTGCGGACCCGCCGCGATCAGGTGCGTGGCACCGAGCGGTCGATCCAGGCGATCGAGCTGCTGTTCGACAATTCCGGCGGGCATTCGATTCGCAAACCCAATCCGATCGAACGGCATTGGCGGGACGCGCACGCGGGCAGCGTGCACGTCATCAACGATGTGGAGCGGGCGCTGGCGATGTTCGGGCGCGGCGAGTTCGGGATGCTCGTCGTCGATCGGATGCTCTGATGCTGACCGCGGAGTCGACTACCCGCTGGGTCACCGCCGACGGGCTGAAACTTCGCTTCCACGAGGCTGGTTCGGGTCCGCCGCTGGTGCTGCTGCACGGTTCCGGGCCGGGGGTCTCGGGCTGGGCGAATTTCGGCGGAAACCTCCCGGTGCTCGCCGAGCACTTCCGGTGCCTCATCCTGGACCAGCCCGGGTTCGGAGGCAGTGCGCGCCCGGAAGTCTACGAGCGCAACTATCTTCGGATCTCGGCCGACGGGGTCATCGGCTTGCTCGATCAACTGGATCTGCCGAGCGCGCACCTGCTGGGCAATTCGATGGGCGGCGCGGTCGCAACCCTTGTGGCGCTGGAACATTCGCAACGCGTCGACCGGCTGGTACTCATGGCGCCCGGCGGTGTCGGGGTGAACGTCCTGGGACCCGAACCGTCCGAAGGGATTCGGCGCCTGCTCGACTTCACCATGGACCCGACCCGGGATCGAGTACTGGACTGGCTGCGCACCATGGTGTTCGACCAGTCGATCCTCACCGACGAACTGGTGGACACCAGGTTGCGCACCGCCGCCGACCCGGCGGCCATCGCCGCCCTCCGCGACGCCTACGCCACCTTCGCCGATCCCGCACTCGCCGACCAGGTTCCGTTGTGGGCACGGCTGCGCGGGCTGCGCAACGAGGTCCTCATGCTGTGGGGCCGCGACGACCGGGTGACTCCCGCCGAGGGCGCGCTGCTGCCCTCGCGCCAGCTACCCAACGCGGACCTGCGACTGTTCGGCCGGTGCGGGCACTGGGTGCAGATCGAACGCAAGGCCGCCTTCGAACGCGCGGTCACCGACTTCCTCGTCCACGGGCTGCGTTAACCCGGTCGCGGGCGGTGATCGACCGGGTTAGGGTCGGCGGATGACGTGGAAGGCACCCGATATCGATCGACGCGAACCCCCGCTCGTCGGCGACGAGCGCACCCAACTGCAGGCCTACCTGGACTACCACCGCGACACCCTGCTCTGGAAATGCTCCGGCCTCAGCGCCGAACAGCTCGCGCTGCGCATCCTGCCCACCTCCAACCTCACACTGCTCGGCCTGGTCCGGCACATGACCGAGGTGGAGCGCGGCTGGTTCCGGCGCACCGCCGCGGGCAAGGACGTCGGCTATGTCCATGACTACGACAACGATGTCGATGCCGACTTCAATGCCCTCGAAATCGCCGACGGCGCACGCGATTACGCCCGCTTCCGGGATGAGATCATCAAATGCGACGCGGCCGTCAAAGACCTGGCGCTGGACCACACCTTCCCGCACCCTCGCCCCGACCGGACCGAACCGTACAGCCTGCGCTGGGTGTATCTGCACATGATCGAGGAGTACGCGCGGCACAACGGGCACGCGGATCTGCTCCGGGAGGCGATCGACGGGGCGACCGGCGAATAATCCACCACCTCAGACCAGGTGCTGCGTCGCCCACCCGGCAATCTGTGTGCGAGAACCGAATCCGAGCTTGGTGAGGATGTGGTCGATATGACTCTCCGCGGTGCGGATCGAGATCACCAGTTCGGTGGCAATGCGCTTGTTGCTGTAACCGGCGGCCACCAGCCGGGCGACGTCCTTCTCCCGGCGCGTGAGGACATCCGCAGCAGCGGCTTTCGGCACCGGCGCGGGAACTGGTTCGGCGCCGATCGCGTAACTCATCGCCTCGTCCAGCGGCATCGCCGCGCCGGCGTCGAAAGCGACCTGGAATTCCCTGTCGCCCATGGCATGTGCGACCTGGAGGCGAACCTTGTCACCGACGGCGCCGGTCATCGCGTGCGCCAGCTGATGGGTGCTGCCGCGCCGGACCGACACCGCGGCCCCCATCAACCGTGCCGCGCGGACATAATCGCCCTGGGCCGAGGCCGCCCAGGCCAGCCCGTCGAACCCCGACGCCGACCACACACACCGATCGAACAGCCGGAACTGCTCCATCGCCCGGCGTAACTCCGCGACAGCCTTGTCCTGGTTGCCATTTCGCCACTGGTTGGTGCCCGACGCCCAGTAGGCCAGCCCACCGAGCAGGTGGGATCCATAGTCGGCTGTTTTCGCGAGGAACCGTTCCGCGATCGAATCGGCCCGGGCGTCCGCCACCATCAGCGCGCAGACATAGGCGAACGCCAAGCTCTCCATCTCCACGCCATGATGCGCACACGCCTCCGCCTCCCCCGCTGTCTGCACCGCGATGTCGAGCGCGCCGAAGGGATCACTGGCCGCGAAGGTCAGCAGAGCCGACAACAGCTTGTGCTCGACCAACACCTCAGCCGAGTCCAATTCGGTTGCCAGCTGGACGCATTCACCGGCGAACCGGTTGGCCTCCGTGGTGTCGGAAAGCATGGCCGCGATCACCGAGGCCGCGGCCAGCGCCCGCGCTCGGGCAACGCTGGGCTGTGGATCCTTTGCCAGCGCCTCCGCCAGCCAGCGGTGACCCTCCAGCAGGAACCGGTAGTGCTCCCAGAAGGGCCGCAGCTCGTTCGCGATTTCCAAGGCGCGGTGCGCGCCGTCCGGGTCGGAGAGTGAAAACTGGAGCGCGGCACGCAAATTGGGATGCTCGCGGGTTACTTCACGGAACCAGTCGGCGTCACCACTGCCCCAATAGTCGGTGCGCCCCCGATGGGCCAGCAGATAATAGTGTTCGCGATGCCGGATCCGTACCGCGCGCTCGTCCCCGTGCGCCGCGAGCTCGGCGAGCGCGAACTGACGCAGCGGCTCCAGCATGGTGTAGCGGCCGCTGCCGTCGCTGTCGTGCCGGTAGTTGAGCACCGACTTCTCGACCAGCCCGGTCAGCGAATCCAGCAGCACCGCAGGCGGTTCCAGAAAACACACGGCTTCGGCGGCATCCAGGTCGAAGCCGCCGGCGAACACCGACAGCTGCTCCCATAGTCGCTGTTCGTCGGGCGTGCACAGGTCGTAACTCCACCGGATCGCCGCCTCCAGTGTCTGCTGCCGGCGGGGTGCGGTGCGCAACCCGGTGGTCAGCAGCCGCATCGCGTCGTCCAGGCGTGCCAGCACCTGGTCGGGAGTGAACATGCGCAGCCGCAGCGCCGCCAGCTCCAGCGCCAGCGGAATTCCGTCGAGGCGGCGGCAAATCGCCGCCAGCGCACCACGATTGGCGTCGGTGACCCGGAACTCCGGATTCGCGGCCGAGGCCCGCTCGGTGAGCAGCCGCAGCGCGTCGCTGCGCTCGCTCACCGCGTCGCCGCCTGCCGTCGCCCTGATCTCCCCGCTGTCCTCCTCGTCCACCGCGGGCACCGCCAGCGGCGCGACCGGCATGATCTGTTCACCGTCCACGCCGAGCGGTTCCCGGCTGGTGGCGAGGATCCGCACGTCGGTGGTCGCGGGGATGAGCCGGCTGGCCAGCTCCGCGCAGGCGTCGATGAGATGCTCGCAGTTGTCCAGGATCAGCAGCAGGCTCTTGTCGGCCAGGTATTCGATGAGTCCGGCCAGCGGGGCGCTGGTGTCGTCACGCAGGCCGAGGGCGTTCGCGACGCTCAACCCGACCAGTTCCCCGTCGTGCACGTGCGCCACTTCGACCAGCCACACGCCATCGGGAAACGCCCGCCGCACCGCGGCACCGACCTGCCGGGACAGCCGCGTTTTCCCTACCCCACCGGGCCCGGTGAGAGTGAGCAACCGGGTGCTGGACAGCAGACCTTTGGCCGCGGCCACCTCGCCACCACGACCGACGAAGCTCGTCACCTCCGCCGGGAGGTTCCCTTGCACGTGCCGCACCACGCCGATTACCTTCGCACGCCCGGCCGACATCTCGAGCATTTTGCGTCAAGATGTCGGCCGCTACCTCGATTAGCGAGCTATTGTCTGGCAGCCTCGACCAGCGTCGGGTAAGCCGCCTGGAACAGTTCGCGCAACTCGACGGCGGTGACTTCACGACCGGTCGATTCGGTGTGCGCCTGCACCCGCCGGGCGAAGTCGACCTGCAGCTCGCGCGGCAGGTCGATGCCGTATTCGGAGTCCAGCAGATAGGCGATGCCGCCCTTGCCGGATTGCGAGTTGACTCGGATCACCGCCTCGTAGCTGCGGCCCACATCCGCGGGATCGATCGGCAGATACGGGACCTGCCAATCGAGTTCACGCTCCGCGATACCGGTCGCGGCGGCGCGGGCACGATGTTCGGCGAACCCCTTCTTGATCGCGTCCTGGTGCGTGCCCGAGAACGCGGTGTACACCAGCTCGCCTGCGTACGGGTGCCTTTCGTGGAGCGGCATGCGGGTGCAGTACTCCACGACGCGACGAATTTCGTCGATATCGGAGAAGTCGATCATCGGGTCCACCCCTTGCGCGTGCAGGTTCAGCGCCAGGGTGGCGATATCGACGTTGCCGGTGCGTTCACCGTTGCCGAAGACGCAACCCTCCACGCGCTGGGCGCCGGCCAGCACGGCCAGTTCCGCGCAGGCGATGCCGGTGCCGCGATCGTTGTGCGGATGCACCGAGAGGATGACGCTGTCGCGCCGGGCCAGGTTCTTGTGCATGTATTCGATCTGGTCGGCGTAGACGTTGGGGGTCGCGACCTCCACTGTCGCAGGCAGATTCAGCGTCACCGGCCGCTGCGGAGTCGCGTCCCACAGGGTGGTCATGCGATCGCAGAGGTCGAGCACGTAGTCCGGCTCGGTCAGGTTGAACACCTCGGGCGAGAACTGGAAGCGCACGTTCGGCAGGTGCCCGGCCAGGTCGAGGATGCGCTGTCCGCCCGCGCGGATCAGGTCCCCCAGTCCGGCCCTGTCTTTGCCCAGCACCATGTTTCGCCAGGCCGGCGCGGTCGCGGTGTACATGTGGATGACCACGTCGTTGCTGATGCCGCGCACCGACTCCACCGTGCGTTCGATGAGATCCGCACGCGCCGGGGTGAATACCACGATCGTGACGTCCTCGGGCGCCAGGTCCGTGTCGGCGATCAGCCGGACGAAATCGAAATCGGTCTGCGAGGCGGACGGATAGCCGACCTCGATTTCCTTGTAGCCCATGGCCACCAGCAGTTCGAAGAAGCGTCGTTTGCGCTCCGGGTCCATGGGTTCGGCCAGTGCCTGGTTGCCGTCGCGCAGGTCGACGGACACCCACAGCGGCGACCGCGTGATTCGGGCGCTGGGCCAATCACGCTGTGTGAGTGGCACTTCCACGCGGTCGAAGACGTCGCGATATCGATGCGAGGGCATCGGTGACTGCTTTTGGCGATTCCAGGGAAAAACGCGCGTACTCAAGGTTCTGCTTCCTGTCACGAATAGCGATGGTGACCGGCCACGACGAAGCCCCACGGCGGGCGGCCGGTCGGTCAGGCCCCGCCGTGGCGGCTAAGCAGAAGCATGGTGCGCATGATGGTTAGACTGTACACAACTCCTCAGACAAGTAGAGAGGTCGTGATGGTCGCCCAAGTCCGCCGCCACCCGCTGGCGGCGCAGACGGCCGAGCTGTTGCTCGCCCGCGTTCGTGACGGTGAATGGCCGTTGGGACACTGTCTACCAGGCGAAACCACCCTTGCCGCACAGCTCGGGGTCGGCCGTTCGACGCTGCGTGAGGCGATTCGCGAGCTGGCCGGGAAGGGCGTGCTCGACAGCCGCCAGGGTGCTGGTGTGTTCGTCACCGCGCTCGATGTCACCGAGGATTGGGACGTGGTGCTGCGCCGGGCCACCATCGCCGCGGTGATCGAAGCGCGGATCGCCATCGAGGCCGAGGCCGCGGCGCTCGCCGCTCAGCGCCGCACCCCCGCCGATCTGCGCGCCATGCGGCGCGCGCTGGCCGCCAGGGAAGCGCATGGGGAGCCGATCGACGTCCATGTGGACGCGGACATGGCATTTCATCGCGCCGTGATCGTCGCCGCTCACAACGATGTGCTGACCCAGCTCTTCGACAGCTTCCTGCCCCGGCTGCGGATCGCGATGATCGACATGCTGAAGATCCGCCCGGTGCCCTCCGAAGCCGCCGACCACGACGCGCACATCCACCTGACCGACGCCATCGCGCACCGAAAGCCTGCCGCCGCAGCCGAATTCAGCCGCGCCCACCTGACTCGACTGAAGGCCGCGTTCTCGTGATCACAACAGAGGGAGGTCACCCGGTGACCGGTTCACCTGTCCTGCAACTCGACGACGTCACCTTCCGCCGCGAGGGCAACCAGATCCTGCACGGCATCTCGCTGACCGTGCGGCCCGGCGAGCACTGGGCGCTACTCGGACCCAACGGCGCCGGCAAGAGCACCCTGCTGGGGTTCTGCGGTGCGGTCACCTTCCCGACCACCGGCACGGTGCATGTCCTCGGGGAACAGATGGGCAGGGTCGAGCTGGCCCGGTTGCGGCGCTCGATCGGGCACGTGAATCCCCGTCACCCACTGCGGTATCCGCTCACGGTCCGCGAAGTGGTGCTCACCGGCATCTCCGCCACCATCGACCTCCCGATGCGCTGGACCCCGAGCCCCGACGAAGTCCGCCGCGCCGATGCGATGATCGAAACCATCGGCCTGAAGGGCAAAGCCGACAGCACCTGGCCCACCCTGTCCCAAGGCGAACGCGGCCGCACCCTCATCGCCCGCGCACTGGTCGCCGAACCCCTGCTACTGCTGTTCGACGAACCCGCCACCGGCCTGGACCTGGCCGCCCGCGAACAACTCCTGCACACCATCGACACCCTCGGCGAAACCCACCCCGCCGTCGCCTCCATCCTGGTCACCCACCACCTGGAGGAACTCCCGACCACCACCACACACGCCCTCCTCATCGCCGACGGCCGCACCATCGCCGCCGGCCCTGCCCACGAGGTCCTCACCACGGAAACGGTCACCACCGCCTTCGACCACCCCGTCGAGGTCCGCCACGACCGAGGCCGCTGGACGGCTCGCGCGCACGCGAACCACCCGCGCTGACTTTCAGACAACACAACCCGGCACTGAACCACTCACACCAACGAATCCTCCTGCGGTCCCTGGTAGCACAACCAGGCCGTTGGTCGACCCGCGATCACGAAGGCCGTCTCACCGTGCCGCATTAGATCTCCGGCAACACGACTCGGTCACCGGGCGGGGCTAACTACGCAGACCAGTGCACACACCCCTCTCCCGGCAACATTGGTGCGAGCGCTGGACGCACCGCATATGCCGGCCGCCGCACCGAGTCGCATTTGAAACACCACCTTCCTGCGGTTCCGTGCTCAGTCGCATGCCCACCCGGATCGGACCGGAAGTCCTCACGAATTCCGCAAATTGTCGATCGTGGGATGTCAGGCGCGGCGGATCGGCTGCCAGGTTTGCGGCGGTTCGGAGGTGAGGAAGTCGCCGACCTGGCGGTAGACCTCGGCGGGCTTTTCGACGACCAGCAGGTGGGATGTGCCCGGGATGATGGATAGTTCGGAGTTCGGGATCGCCCGGTACAGGGCGATGGTGTGCTCCAAGGTCATCGCGTCGTCGTCGGCGGCGAGCACCAGGGTGCGGGCGGTGATGGCGGACAGATCCTCGGTGGTGAGGTTCGGTTCGATCCGCGCCATGGACAGCACCTTTTCGGCAACGACCCGGAAGTGCGCCTCCCCGTCCGGCGAGACCTCGCCGTAGCGGGCTGCCAGCCGTTGCATCGGCTCCTCGTGTTCGAACCCATCGAGCACCCCGGGGACCAGGCCGTCCCGGTGAAAGTTGCCACTGATCGACACCAGTTTGCCGACCAGGTCCGGGCGCTGGATCGCGACCAGCAGTGCCACGATCGCGCCGTCGCTGTAGCCGACCAGATGCGCCGGAGTACCGATCACCTTGTCCAGGAACGCGATCGTGTCCTGCGCCATCAGGTCATAGGACAGCGGTCCCGCGACGTCCGCCGTGCGGCCGTGGCCACGCCGGTCTGCCCGGTAGACGTGGAAACGCTCGGCAAGCGCGGGCACGGCCTGGTCGAACGAGCGCGAGTCGACGAACCCGCCGTGCAGCAACAACACCGGCTCGCCCTCGCCGGTCTCGTCGTACCAGGTCCGAACATCCCCGAGCTCAACATAGTTCACCATCAGTCGATCATGCGCCGCCGCTGCCCGCGTGCCCACGGCCACCCTCCTTTGCTGTGAACGGGGCCACCTCGGAGCACAGCAGGTTCGCCGACCAAACCAGGGAGTGTACGACCTTGCGCTCTCCGATCTCGTCGCCTGGATTACCTGTGGCCGCAGAATCTTTCGACCGCGCCGCCGCGCTATGGCAGCGTTTCGCCCCGGACGGCAGCTGGCCCGGCCGCGATCGATATCGCTTACTGGTCTGCGCCGTCGCGGGCTTCGGCCTCCGCGAGAGACTTCAAGTTGAGCAGCTGTTTACGCATCATGATGAGGTCCCCGAAAGCCAAGGCGTAGAAGGCGATTCGGGGAATGCGCCAGCGCAGGCGGACGAGCAGACGGGTGCCGGCCCCTTCCGGGCGCACCGCGTAGGTGACGCAGAGGTTGCCCGAGACCAGGGTGAGGTGGCGGGCCAGGATGAAGGAGTGCAGGCGGAAGGCGGACATGAACCGCTGGCCTGCTTCGAGTTCGGTGAGGTCGGGGTCGCGGCGGGCCGGGCTGCGGCGGCCGAAGTTGTCGAGCAGGTCGTAACTGTAGGGAGATGCGCGCAGTTGGCAGAGCCAGGCGTAGACCAGGCCGGGTGGCGCGGCGATGCTGATCGCCCGATCGGCTTGGCGCCCAAGGGGTTGCACCTCGTCACAGGGCAGGGGCAGTTCCTGTTCGGCCTCGGTGGCGCCCCAGACCACGCCGGGGATCATGCCGCCGCCGCGATTCGGCGCATCAACCGGCGCATCACCAGCTTGTGGCCGCTGCTTCCGATTACCAGGGCCCGATAGATCTTGCCGTGCAGCCCAGGGAATTCCGCCCAGCTCTCGGCGCGGACCCGGGTGCGGCTCGGACCTTCCTCGTCGAGCCGGAAGATCAGCTCGTATTTCGAGAACCAGTGCCTGCCTTCGAGCGCCAGCCGGGCAGGTTCCTCGGCGGCGACGAGCACGAATCCGGAAGGGACCGTCGACGGATCGTGCGGGTCTTTGCAGACCACCTTCAGCACCGCTTTCCACGCCCGATCGCGATTCGCGTCAACTACTGTGGAATGCTCATCAATATAGGGCAACCGCTCCATATAGAAGGAACGTACTAGTAGTGGCACCACCCCGCAAGCATGATTCGGATGTGATCCTCGACGCCGCACGCACTCTGGTGCTCGGCGAGGGTCCACGCGCCGCGAGCGTCGCCGCCATCGCCGCGGCCAGTGGCGCTCCGGTCGGCACGCTGTATCACCGCTTCGGCAACCGCAACGGCGTACTCACCGAGGCATGGCTGCGCGCGCTGGCCCGGTTCCAGGCGGGCGTGCTGGCGGCCGCCGCGGAATCCGATCCCGTCGCGGCGGGCGTCGCCATGGTGCGCGCCGCCATCCACTTCGGACGCGAATTGCCGGATGACGCAAGGCTTTTACTGAGCCTGCGCCCCAGCGACCTACTCGACGGCGGACCCGACGACGCCTTCCAGTCCCGCCTCACCGGCATGAACGCCCCGCTCATCGACCACCTGCGCCGCATCGCCCGCGATCTCACCGGCCACGACGGCGACCGCGAGATCGACGCCGTCAGCCGCGCGGTCGTAGACCTCCCCTACGCCGCACTGCGCCGCCACGCCCACGCCCCCACCCTGCCAACCTGGCTTGACGACGACATCGCCGCCGCCGCCCGCACCCTCCTGGAGTCCTGCCGCGTGTGACTAGCTACCAAGATCATCAGGAACTGGTGGCGGCATCGCCCGAGTAGCCCACGCCCACAGTCCCTGATGATCTTGTCGACCGTCAGATGTGCTCGTCGACGAGGGCGGGGGTGAGTTTGTCGAGCCCGTCGATGACGTGCGCCGCGAGGTCGCGGGCGTCGTTGTCGAGGGGGTACTCGGGGCGCGGGGCGGCGATGACGCGCATGCCCGCGGCGTGTGCGGCGCGGATGCCGTTGCTCGAATCCTCCACTGCCGCACAGTCTGTCGACTTCTTGCGGAGGAATGCCGCGACCGCCACGTACACATCGGGCGCCGGCTTGCCCCGGTCGACCTCCTCGGTGGAGAAGGTGACGTCGAAGAATTCGATCAGCCCGGTGCGGCCGAGCACCGTGTTGATCAGCGTCCGCGGCGAGGAGCTGGCCACGCCCAGCGGCCAGTTCTCGCTCATCCGCTGCACCGCCTCCACCGCGCCGGGCAGCAGCGGCACCGCCTGGTCGTAGTGCGCGGCCATCCGCTCGATGACGTCGTCGGCAACCGTGTCGGGCGCTGCGCCCACGCCGAGTTCAGCACTGAGGTATTCCGACCATTCGCCGGTGCTCATGCCCATCAGCCGCTTCTGCGTATCCGGTAACCACCGCCCGCCTTTTTCCGCGACATAGTCGCGCCGAACCCGCTCCCACACCGGTTCGGAGTCGATCAGTATGCCGTCCATGTCGAAGACGACAGCCGTAATACGCATCGGGACAACGCCTTTCGCCAGCCGCACGCACACGGGGAAGGTGCCTGCGTGGGGTTCTTCGTCGAGACCTGACGGGTAATCGGGTACCCAGACTAGGTGCACCCCATTCGACACCCGTCGATGGGCCGCCTCCAGCGCCTGTTCAGCGCCCGCCGCCACCTGGTCGTAGCCGGGTCCCGTGCGCGAGCACCCGGCGGGCAACCAATAACATGTTCTATATGAGTGAACTGCGGCCCGCGGCGCTGCCGAGCGAAGAGCACCACGAGGGCGGGTTCCGGCCGATGGTGGAGGCGATCGACGCGGAACTGGCCAACGGCCAGGACACCGTCCGCGGCGGCGCGCACTACGGCGAGCTGGTCGAGCAGGTGCGCACCCTGATGGACCGCGCCCGCCTGCTCAGCCCCAGCGATGACCTGGCCCTGGAAACGATCAGCATCCTGGAGAAGCTGAACGAGCAGCTCGAGGCCGCGGTCGTCACCGAATGGTCCGCCCCCACCTGGACCCGGCACGATCTCCCCGGCCGCGGCAACATCACGCTGCCGCCGTTCATCATCGACACCGCCGACCGCGACGGCGTGCACGCACGTATCACCTTCCGCACTTTCCACCTCGGTGGCAACAATGCGGCACACGGCGGCCACATCTCCCTCGGCTTCGACGACCTGATGGGCATGGCCGCCGCCGTCCATACCGGCTCGGTGACCCGCACCGCCTCCCTCACGGTCGACTACCGCTCCGTCACCCCCCTGAACACCGAGCTCCAGCTGCGCGCCTGGGCCGAACGCCAAGACGGCCGCAAGGTCTACCTGCGGGCCACCCTGCACGACGGCGACCGCCTCTGCGCCGAAGCCCACGGGCTCTTCATCGTCCTCAAGCCCGGCCAGCAGTAACCCGCGCGACCCCCCGAACACAGACCAGACGGACGCCGACTGGTCGTCGTGCGCCCGCCTGGTTGGACGTAAGGTTCAGCGGCTAGGAAAGTGGGTGGCCCGGTAGTCCCCGAAGCGGGCATCGACTTGGTCGGCGGTGAGGCCGAAGTCGTCGAGGGTGTACTTGTGGACGGGGCGGGCTGCGCCGGAGGTGCTTTCGGAGTGCAGGGCGGCCATCGAGGCGCAGGCTTCGTCGGTGAGTTCCAGGCCGAAGTGCCGGTAGATGGAGGCGACCATGCCGATCGGGTCGGCGACGAAGTCCTCGTAGTAGATGTCGACGAACTGAGCGGCATTGTGGCGCTTGCGATCCGCGAGGAATCGGTCGGCACCACGGGCCCATAGGTCCAATTGGGCCGCGCCCACGACGGGGCCGCGGAACTTCTCCGACCAGCCTGCGGAGGCCTGTTCGTTCAGGCTGCAGACCGAGGCGATGATGGTGCGCGGGTCGCGATGCATCTGGATGACGAGCGCGTCCGGATAGACCTCCATGATCGCGTCGAGGGCGAACAGATGGCTCGGGTTCTTCAGCACCCAGCGGCGATTCGCGTCGTTGAGGCCGATCAGTTGCAGATTGCGCCGGTGCCGGCGGTAGGCGTCGGTCCAGCTCTGCTCGCGCAGCCATTCCGAATAGGTCGGCAGGTAGGACAGGCATTCGTAGGACGCGGACAGCGCGGACTGGCGCAGCAACTGCCAGCATTCCTCGACCTGGTCGGCCGAAATGTGGTGCACGCCCATGAATTCCGGATGCTCGACGTGGTGCTGTTCGTAGGCGGCTTCCAGCCGCTGGTACACCGGGTTCTCGGCCCAGGTCTCGCGCGGCGGGCGGGGCTGCGGGAATTCCGTCAGCCACATCTCCAAGCCCTGGTGCCCGGGGTCGGCGTTGAGCAGCCGGTGCGCGGCCGTGGTGCCCGAACGGGGCAGGCCGGTGACGAAGATCGGGCGGTCGATCGCGACCTCGGCGTGCTCCGGAAAGCGTTGCCACGCCGACTCGCTGAGTAATCGGGCGATCAGCGCCCCGCGCAGGAACGCCCGATTGATCTTGTTGCCGAAAGGTGTCAGCTCGGCGTCCTTGGCATAGGACTCCAGCAGCACCTGCAAACCTTCGCGGTAGCCGTCGTCGCCGAAATCATCCAGGCCCACCACCTTGGTCGCCGACGCATGTAGGTCATCGATGGTGCCGACGTCCGGTCGACCGATCATCTGGTTCTCCTCAGAAGTAACGAGTATGCAAACCGTGCACTTTCCCGCGAATTTGGGCCGAATCGGCCGCTTCGAGGCGGAAAGTGCGCGATCTGCATACCTCTAGTGGTGGTACTCGCCGCAGTTCACGTCCAGGCACTGCCCGGTGATCGCACGCGCCATGTCCGAGGCCAGGAAGACTGTCGCGTCGGCGATTTCGTCGGGTTCGGGCAGTTTGCGCAGGTCGAGGGTTTTCGCGGTCTCGGCGTACACCTCTTCGGAGGTGATGCCGCGCTTCTTGGCCAGGTAACCGAAGTACCACTTCAGGTTCTCCGCCCAGATATACCCGGGCGCAACGGAGTTCACACGAATACCCTTGGGACCGAGCTCGGTCGCCAGGCTCTGTGACATCGCCAGCAGGCTCGCCTTGGCCATCTTGTACGGGCCGAAGGTGCGCCGCGAATGCCGCAGCACGGCCGAGTTGATCATCACGACCGCGCCTTTCGTTTCGGCCAGCGCGGGTACGAAGGACCGCGTCATGCGCAGTGCGGCAAGCACATTCGTCTCGAAGGCGGCGCGTACCTCGTCCAGGTCGACGTCGCCGAGATTCGCCATCGGGGGCATGGCGAAGGCGTTGTTCACCAGGGCGTCGACGCGGCCGAACTCCGCCTGTGCGGTCTCGACCAGATTCACGACCGCGGCCTCGTCGTTGATATCGGTCGGGACGGCCAGCGCGCGCCGGCCGAGCCCCTTGATCTCCTCGGCCACCTCGGTGAGCCGGGATTCGGTGCGGGAGGCCAGCACCACGTCCGCGCCCGCCTTAGCGCTCTGTACCGCGATCGCGCGGCCGAGTCCCGGACCGATCCCGGAGACCACTACCACTTTGTCCTGCAACAACATCAGCCGAGCATCCTTTCAGCGACTGCCACCTGCCGGGCCGCGATGCGCGCCTGCCAGTCCTCCGGGGTGATCCGGGCTTCGTCGTAGAACGGCAGCCGCTGCGCCAGTTCGCCGACCGGAACCACCTCGACCGTCGGTCCGTCCTCCGGTTTCATCTCGCGTGCGACCCGCTGCCAGCGGAACTGCACGTATCCCCGGTCGTGCCCGGTGCGTTCGATCCAGTTGACCAGACCCGGGTTTCGCTCGCTGACGATCAAGCGGATCTTGCCGTCCGGATCGACGTGCGCCTGGTCGGCGGTGAGGCTGGTCTGGTGGTTGATGTAGTCCAGCGACAGGTACCACATGCTGCCGAGCTGGAAACCCTGGTACGGGGCATCGGATTTCGGCACCGTGATGATCAGCGCCTGATCGTCCGCGAGCTCGTAGTGCCCGGCCGAGGAGAACTGGGTGGACAGGCCGCCGGGGGTGAGCCGCGGCTCGGTCATCGTGTTGACCGGCAGGTTCAGATAGAACCACTTCGGGAACGCCAGGAAGGTGTTGAGCCGGGAGATCAGCATCTTGCCCGCCACGCCGTAGCGCTTCGTCATGAGGTCTTTGGTCAGCGGCGGCGGCGCGTCACCGATCTTGTCGACCCGCTGGATGCGGATGACACCCGGCTTCTCGGTGGCCCAGTCGCTGAACACCTCCCGCACCACCAGCATCGCGGCGTCGGCGCCCAGCTGCACGTAACCGGGGCGCGGTTCGCCCGGGCCGAACCGGATCTCATAGGTACCGTCCGCCGCGATGTCGAGAGCGCGGTCATCGAAGGCGGTCAGGCTGTCGGGCACGTCCACCGGCGAATAGTCGCCGTTGAGCACCTGAAAGCTCAGATCCCGGGTGCTCCCCCGCTTCCCGGTCACCACATATTCGGCGTCGGGGCGCAGGTAGGAGTGGAAGTAGAGGGTGTCCGGGTTGTCCAGGCCCATTTTCGTGTACGGCCCGGTGGACTGCACGAAGAACGGAAAATCGCGCTCATACGCCCACGCCATCTGCAGCGAGGCCCGGATACTGCCCGCGAGGTAGTCGTAACCCTCGACCAGATCCTGGTCGGTGCGAATGTGCGGCGCGCTGGTGATGATCTGCTCGGCCGCGGCGATCGCGTCGGCGAACGGCTGGGTCAGCAGGGCGGTCTCGGTCAAGGGCATCTCCAACGTTCCAAATCTGTACCGCTCTGGTACATTTCGATACGAGCAAGATTAGAACCTGTTCTAGGAGTTGTCCATGGTTGCCCGTAGATCCGCACCCACGACCCGGGTGGTGCAGGTACTCGATTTCCTCGTCGAGCAGCGCGGGAAGCGCTTCGGGCTCTCCGAACTCGCCCGCGAACTCGACCTCGCGAAACCCACCTGCCTGGGGATTCTCACCGAACTGACCGCCGCCGGATACCTGGTGCGGGACCCGCGGGCACTCACCTACGGGCTCGGGCCGGCGCTGATCGCGGCCGGCCGGGTGGCGCAGGACAGCTTCGCGATCTCCGCGATCGCCCGCGTCGAGCTGGAGAAACTCAGCGCGCAGTACCGCACCACCTGCACCGCTTCGGCCGTGGTCGGCGAGCAGATCCTGGTGCTGGAGAGCACCGGGCCCGGCATGGTGAAAGTCGGTGCGGCGTACGCCTTCGCCCCGCCGGTGGGGTTGATGTACGTGCTCTGGGATACCGACGCGGCGTTCGACGCGTGGCTGGCCAAGCCCCCGACGGTGCCGGTCCAGCAGGACGAGACCCGGCTGCGGCAAGTGGTCGCGGAGTGCCGGGAGCGTGGCTATCTGGTCGAAAGCCTCACCGCCGCCGGGCGCAAACTGTATTCGTTGCTGGCCGGTGTCGCCGCCCGGGAATTGCCCGATGAGCTGCGCGAATTGGTGGCCGAGCTGGTGACGAACCTGGGCGAGCGGGTCTACCTCGGTACCGATCTGCGCCCCCGCAAAGAACACCCGGTGAGCCTGCTGGCCGCGCCCACTTTCGGCGGGGACGGGCGGCAGAACATGGTGCTGACCATGCACGTCGGGGCGTCGATCACCGGCGCCGAGATCGACCGCCGAGGACAGGCTCTCGTCGCGGCGGCCGATGCGGTGACCGAAGCGTCGGGCGGTCGGCGGCTCCCGCACAGCACCCATTGACCAATGGTCGAAACGTGTTCTAGTTTTGATCCGTGAGCCAGTACGCGAAGTCGACGGCGAGCACCTACGAGTTGCCGCATCTGGACGCGCTCGAGGCCGAGTCGGCATACATATTCCGGGAAGTCGCAGCGACTTTCGAACGTCCGGTCCTGTTGTTCTCCGGCGGCAAGGATTCGGTGGTGATGTTGCACCTGGCGGCGAAGGCCTTCTGGCCCGCGCCGCTGCCGTTCCCCGTGCTGCACATCGACACCGGGCACAACTTCGACGAGGTGATCGAGTACCGCGATCACACCGTGGCGAAGTACGGCCTGCGGTTGGTGGTCGCGAGTGTGCAGGAGGACATCGACGCCGGGCGATCGATCGAGGAGACCGGGCCGCGCGCATCCCGGAATCGCCTGCAGACCACCACCTTGCTGCGCGCCATCCGGGAGGGTGAATTCGACGCGGTGTTCGGTGGCGCCCGCCGCGACGAGGAGAAGGCGCGCGCCAAGGAGCGGGTGTTCAGTTTCCGCGACGAATACGGGCAGTGGGATCCGCGCAACCAGCGGCCCGAACTGTGGAACCTCTACAACGGGAAACATCGCCGGGGCGAGCACATTCGAGTGTTCCCGCTGTCGAACTGGACCGAGCTCGACATCTGGAACTACATCGCCGCGGAACAGATCGACCTGCCGCCGCTGTACTACGCGCACCGCCGAACGGTGGTGCAACGCGACGGAATGTTGTTGGCGCACACCCGTTTTCTGGAACTGCTCGACGGTGAACAGCCGTTCGAGACGACGGTGCGGTTCCGGACAGTCGGCGACGCCACCTGCACCGGCTGCGTCGAATCAGCGGCTGCCACACCGGAAGAGGTGGTCGTCGAGGTCGCCGCGACCCGCATCACCGAACGCGGCGCCACCCGCGCCGACGACCGCATCTCCGAGGCGGGCATGGAAGATCGCAAGCGAGAGGGCTACTTCTGATGACCACGCTGCTGAGACTGGCCACGGCGGGCAGTGTGGACGACGGAAAGTCCACGCTCATCGGCCGGCTGCTGTACGACTCGAAAACGATCTTCACCGACCAGCTGGCCGCGGTGGAGCGCACCAGCCGGGACCGCGGTGATGCCTACCCGAACCTGGCATTGCTCACCGACGGCCTGCGCGCCGAACGTGAGCAGGGCATCACGATCGATGTCGCGCACCGCTATTTCTCCACGCCCAGGCGAAAATTCATCATCGCCGACACTCCGGGGCACATCCAGTACACCCGCAATATGGTGACCGGGGCCTCCAACGCGGACCTGGCGTTGATCCTGGTCGACGCGCGCAAAGGCGTGGTCGAGCAGACGCGCCGGCACGCGTTCCTGGCGAGCCTGCTCGGCATTCCGCACCTGGTGCTGTGCGTGAACAAGATGGATCTCGTCGACTGGTCGCAGGAACGGTTCGAGGAAATCCGCGAGGAATTCGCCGGTTTCGCCATGAAACTCGACGTTTCCGATCTGTCGTTCGTGCCGATGTCGGCGTTGCACGGTGACAACATCGTGCATCGCGGCGCCAGTATGCCGTGGTACGAGGGCACTCCCCTGCTGCATCATCTCGAAGAGGTGCACATCGCCTCCGACCGGAATCTGATCGACGCGCGGTTCCCGGTGCAGTACGTAACGCGCAGCCACGCCCAGGATTTCCGCGGTTACGCGGGCACCGTGGCGGGTGGGGTATTCAAGACCGGTGACGAAGTCTCGGTGCTGCCTTCGGGATTGACGACGACGGTGACCGCGATCTGGGGGCCCGGTGGCACCCCTATCGCGGAAGCCTTTCCGCCGCAGGCGGTCACGCTGCAGCTCGCGCACGAGATCGATATCTCGCGTGGTGATCTGATCTGCCGTCCGGCCAATCGGCCGCTGACCGGGCGCGATATCGATGCGATGGTGTGCTGGTTCGCCGAGGACTCGCAGCTCACGCCGGGCGCGACGTACACGGTGCGGCACACGACCCGGGCCGTCACCGCCGAGGTGCGCACGCTCGACTATCGCCTCGACGTGAACACGCTGCACCGCGACGAGCACCCGGAAGTTCTGTCGCTCAACGAGATCGGGCGCATCCAGTTGCGCACCCGGCAGCCGCTGCTGTTCGATCCGTACCGCCGCAACCGCAACACCGGCAGTTTCATCCTGGTCGACGAAACCACCGGCAATACCGTCGCCGCGGGCATGATCACCGGGCCTACCCTGCCCTCGGCGCGCGTGGTCTGGCATTCCACGGCCGTCGAACGCGATGAGCGCGCGACCCGCGGTCTCACGGTGTGGCTGACCGGCTTGTCGGGATCCGGGAAATCCACGGTCGCAGTCGAATTGGAACGCCGGCTGGTCGCCGCGGGGCGTCCCGCCTTCCTCCTCGACGGCGATAATCTGCGGCACGGTCTCAACGCCGACCTCGGGTTCTCGGCCGAGGATCGCGTCGAGAACATCCGGCGCGTCGGCGAAGTCGCCCGCTTGTTCGCGGAATCCGGTGTGATCGCGGTGGTTTCGCTCATCAGCCCCTACCAATCGGATCGAGAAAAGGCCCGGGCGGTGCACGAGGCAGCCGGTATCCCGTTCGTCGAAGTCTTCGTCGACACACCCCTCGAAATCTGCGAATCCCGTGACCCCAAGGGCATGTACGCCAAGGCCCGGGCCGGGGAGATCCGCGGTTTCACCGGGATCGATGCCCCCTACGAGACCCCTGCCAACCCCGATCTGGTCCTGCGTCCCGACGACGGCGATCCGGCCACGATGGCCCAGTCGATCATCGCCCTGCTCACCAACCTCGACTGACGGATCTGCACGCCGAAGCGGCGGCCAGCTGACAGCTGGCCGCCGCTTCGCGTATTTTCCTACTGCGCAAGCGAACCGAAGAACTCGCGGATGTCACCGACGAGCAGGTCGGGGACTTCCAAGGCCGGGAAGTGGCCGCCGGAGAAGAACTCCGACCAGTGCGTCACATTGTGCGACTTCTCCGCGAAACGCCGGATGGCGTAGTCGCCGTCCTTGAAGACCGCGACACCGGTCGGGACAGTGCCCTTCGGGGCGAACATCTCGGCGTCGTGGAAGCGCTCGTAGTACATGCCGGCGACGCTGCGGGCAGTGTCGGTGAACCAGTACACGCTCACGTTCGCCAGGAGGCGGTCGCGGTCGACGGCGTCTTCGGGCAGCGCCTTGGTCTGGTCGGTCCACTCCTGGTACTTCTCCACGATCCAGCCCAGCTGCCCGGTCGGCGAATCCGCCAGCAGCTGCGCGATGGTGTTGGGGCGGGAACCTTTCAGGTTCATGTAGGCCGCGCCGTCGTCCTGGAACTGCTTCATCGCGGCCAGCCGGGCCTGCTCGGCCTCGGTGAGGGCGGCGAAGTCGGACGGGTCGCCGATCGGGAAAGTCACCAGCGCGTTGACGTGCACGCCCGCAACATGATCGGCGTCGACACGGCCGAGCGCCGGCGCGATGAAGGAACCGTGGTCCCCGCCCTGCACGCCGTAGCGGTCATAACCGAGGCGGGCCATCAGCTCGGCGAACGCGGCCGCGATGCGCCCATCGTTCCAGCCGTTCTCGGTCAGCGGCCCGGAGAATCCGTAGCCCGGCAGGGAGGGAATGACCAGGTCGAAGGCCGGAGCGTCGGGCGCACCGTGCGCCTTCGGGTCGGTCAGCGGGCCGATCAGATCCAGGAAGTCGACCACCGAACTCGGCCAGCCGTGAATCAACAGCAGCGGCGTCGCGTTCTCCTCGGTCGACCGCACATGCAGGAAGTGGATGTTCTGCCCGTCGATGGTGGTGGTGAACTGCGGGTAGGCGTTCAGCTCGGCTTCCACCGCCCGCCAATCGAACTTCTCGGACCAGTAGCCAGCCAGCTCCTTCAGGTACGAGGTGGGCACACCGCGCTCCCAGCCGGTGCCGGGGACCTCGTCGATCCAGCGGGTCCGGGCCAGCCGGTCACGCAGATCATCGATGTCGGCCTGCGGGATGTCGATGCGGAAGGGGCGGATCTCGTTGTTGCTCATGGCAGTAATACTCCGAGTAAAGAGGGGGTCCCCACATCACGAGAACTCGTTATTTCCCGCGCTAAAACCATTGGCCGTTGCCCGCACCAGCCCGTTAGGCTCACGCCACCCGGGAGCGCGTTCCCGGCAGGGTGTGGGGCCGTGGCAGAGCGGCCGAATGCGATCGGCGTGCGGAGGTCCCCGTACGCCGACTGAGGCGACGGGGCGGACCTGCCCTGTCGCGGTCCACGGGTTCGAATCCCGTCGGCCCCACTCCTGTTTCCACCTGGACCCGGGTCCTTGTGGGCGAGCTCGGCTCATATGAATCGACGGGAGGGGAAGGTTCTTGATGCCTCGGGTACACGGAAATAGCAGTGTCGCTATCTGGCTGGCGGTTGCCTTGCTGATGTTCAGCGGCGCCTGTACGCGGGAGGAACCCGCGCCACCCGCCCCAGGTTCCTCAGGTGAAACGTG
This sequence comes from Nocardia sp. XZ_19_385, assembly GCF_015355755.1. Classification (NCBI taxonomy): domain Bacteria; kingdom Bacillati; phylum Actinomycetota; class Actinomycetes; order Mycobacteriales; family Nocardiaceae; genus Nocardia; species Nocardia sp. XZ_19_385. Next base: position 430,526 of record NZ_JACVEE010000003.1, on the reverse strand, counting down.
GCTCACCACCGACCCCATATCTCCTAGCGGACAGTTCCGGGTTGACCTCACGGTTCAGGAGAACTTCATGGCCGCTGTCTCCATCGTCGAAATCGCATCGGGCGGTGCTGTTTTCGAGGCTGGCAGCTACAGCCGGAGCAGGCTGCACGCGTTCGGGGTCGGCTGGTTGTCCACCGAGCCCGAGCAATTGTGGATCTACTCCGGCGATGTGTCGTGCGCGAAGGTCTACCGAGACCCGGGTGGGAACTGGGTGAAAATCAATGTCCCCAGGAAGGACCTTCCGGACGAGGTCACCAGCTGGTGAGTCCAGCACTGCCCCCCGAATTGGCGGCCGCTACGGGTTGGCGAGCCCGCGCGCGGCGAGGATGATCAGCGGGTGGTGAGTGTTTCGGCCAGTAGTGTTTTCGTCGGCCGCGGGAATGAGCTGTCGGCGTTGCTGCGGGCCGTGGACATTCCGCATGTGCGGGCTGTTTTCGTGGCGGGTGAGGCCGGGATCGGGAAGTCGCGGCTGGTTGCCGAGTTCGCTGCTCGCCAAGATTCCCGGACGCTGGTGCTGATCGGGCGGTGCCCCGAGTTCGGCAATGCCGGGGTGCCGTTCGCGCCGTTCATCGCGGTGCTGCGGGCGCTGTTGCGGGAGCTGGGTGCCGCCGAGCTCGCCGCACTCCTACCCGCGCGCCCCGCGCTGGCCCGCTGGATCCCGGAGCTGGCAGCCGAGAACCGCCCGGCGGATACCGATTCCGATCGAATTCGGCTTTTCGGTGAACTGCTCACGCTCCTCGAACAACTCGCCGCCCAGCGCTCGCTGGTGTTGATTCTCGAGGACCTGCACTGGGCCGACGACTCCAGCCGCGAGCTCCTCGCTTTCCTCGCCGCCAACCTCGCCGAGCCCCAGGTGCTGATCGTCGGCACCTACCGCCCGTCCGGCTCGGCGGCGCTGCGCCGACTGGTCGCCGAGCTCCGCCGCAATCCCGCCGTCCAGGTGATCGCCCCGGAACCACTCACCAAACACGAAGTCGGCAGACAGCTCGCGGCGCTGCTGGGACGAGAACCGGAACCGCCGCTGATCGCCCGCGTCTTCGAACGCAGCGCGGGCAACCCGCTTTTCGTGGAAGCGCTGAGCCAGTCCCCCGACGACACTCCCGCCGAACTGACCGACCTGCTGCTGGCGGCCCAAGCCGACCTCGAAGACGCACCGCGTGAGGTACTACAACTCGCGGCCGTAGCCGGTTCGCCCGTCGAACACGACCTGCTCGCGGCCGCCGCCGAACTCCCGGCCGCGCAACTCCGAAACACCCTGCGCCAGTTGATCGATCACCATCTACTGCTGCCCACCGACACCGGATATGAATTCCGGCACGTCCTCATCCGTGAAGCCGTCTACCAGGATCTGCTCCCGATCGAACGAAAGCGCCTGCACGCCAGGCTGACCGAACTCCTGCGCGACCAGCCGGGCCTGCTCCCACCAGAACGCGGCAACGCGGAGCTGTCCCGCCACGCCCACGCCGCAGGCCAGCACTCGACCGCGCTCACCTCAGCGCTGGCAGCAGCCATGGACGCCGCGCAAGCCGGCGCGCATCCCGAGCGTCTGCACCACCTGGACGTGGTGCTCGAAATCTGGAGCAAAGTCGCCGACGAACAGACGGTAGACCTCGGTGCCGCAACGCAGCGCCTTATCGATTACTGGACGCGGACAACGGATTCCAACCCAGAACCGCACCGCACGACAGATCATCCGAAACTCGAACGGCTGGTCGTCCTCGAGCACATCGTCGACGCATGCGGCCACACCAATGCGGTGAAACGCGGCATCAAGGCGGCGGATCAAGCTCTCGCCCAGATCAATTCGGAAAGCGAGCCAGTACGTGCCGCCCGCCTGCACCAGCAACGAGCCCAATTACGCAACCAGAACGGCACCGGCGGTCACGAGGACCTCCAGCAGGCCCTCACCCTGCTCCCGGCCGATCCCCCAACCCTTCTGCGCGGCGAAATCCTCGCAGAACTCGCGGCAACTCACGTCTTCGCAGGAGACTCCCGCACAGCCCGCGACAACGCCCTAGCCGCGCTGGCGATCGCCGATCATCAAGACTCCGGCCGCGCCTCGGGCAACGCACTCGCCGCCCGTGCACACGCGTATCTCGGTCTCGCCGAGGAGGATTCACAGATAGCGGTGCAGCATTTTGCGCGGGCACGGGCCGCCGCGCAGGAGGCGCAGGACGTGCATACGTTGTTGTCGGTGGCTACCTGGGAGTCCGCGGCCCTGGTCGCCGCGGGCGATTACAGCGCCGCCATCGAAACCATTCAGCAAGGGTTGCGGACCGCGCATGAGGCGTTCCAGTTCGGCGAACGCGGGCCGATCCTCGTCGTGAAATGGGCGCAGGCGCTCACTGCGCTCGGTCGCTGGGCGCAGGCGGAGGAGTTGATCGCGGATACGCTCAGTGCTCCCTCGCCGCCGCTGAGTACGGCGGCCCTGCAGCTGTGCCGGGCACGAATCGCGTTGGCGCGGGGTGAGTTCGAGGTCGCGAGGACCACAGTGTTGGCCGCCGAGGAACAGCTCGGTCAGGCGGGGTGGGTCGGGCCGTATCGCCTGGAGCTGAGCGGGGTCCAGGCCGAGCTCGCGCAAGCCGATCCGGCCCGGGCCGCACGTATCCTGGCCGACGCGCTCAGCACGGACGACGTCAGGAAGTATCCGCAGGAAACTTGGCCGCTTCTGGTCCTCGGCACCCGGCTTCCGGAGCAGGCCAGGGATTTCGAGCCGCTGGCCGACGCACTGCCGTGCACGACACGGGTCGACGCAGCCCACCGGGCGGTCTTCACCGCCGCCACCACTTCCGCCGACTGGCAGACCGCTGTCACAGCCTGGCAGGGGCTATCGCAACCCTTCGAGCAGGCCCGCACCCTATTCCACTGCGCCCGAGCCGAATTGGCCGACGGCGATCGATCCGCGGCCCAAACCGCGCTGCGCGCCGCTGCGATCCTCGCCGACGACCTGGGCGCGAAACCGCTCGCCGAAGCGATCCGCGACACCGCCGACCGCGCTCGACTCCCCCTCGACGAGTCCGCCCCTGTCCGCACCGCGCCGCCGCGCACCTTCGGCCTCACCACCCGCGAACTCGACGTTCTGCGCCTCGTCGCCCAGGGACTGAGCAACCGTCAGATCGCCGCCGAACTCTTCATCAGCGCCAACACCGCCGGCGTCCACGTTTCCCGGATCCTTACCAAACTCTCGGCCACCTCCCGCACCGAGGCCGCCGCTCTCGCTCATCAGCACCGGCTCCTGGACACCGCCGCGCCCTGACAACCCGTGGGCTACTTGCTGTCTCAGGCCCACGAGCTCCTCGAAGTCATCCGAAAACGACCCGTTCCGGCGCTACCATGGATTACGAACGGAGCGCCAGATGATCGCACGGATTTGGCGGGGTTGGGCCCCTCTCGACAAAGCTCACGACTACCAGCGGCACTACGAGTCCGAAGTCGCCGCACAGCTCACCCTGGGCCACGGCTTCCGCGGCGCCCGCCTGCTGCGTCACCGCGAGGGCAACGAAGTCCAGTTCACCTCGATCGCGTTCTTCTCCAGCATGCAAGCGGTTCGCGTCTTCGCGGGCAAACACCCCGAACGCGCGGTCGTCGACGACATGGCCCGCGTCCTGCTCTCCCGCTGGGACCCAGAAGTCACCCACCACGACGTGGTCGCCGACTTCTGAGCGGTTACACGGCGGCTTTGATCAAAGTCACCAGGGCGTCGGCGGTGCGGGTGCAGAAGTCGTCGATCTCGTCGTAGCCGTGCATCAGGCCGCGCACCAGGGTGCGGGCGACGAGGATCTCGAAAACCAGGTCGGCGGTAGCGGATTCATCCGCGTCGGCGGGGAGGGCGGCGCGGATGCGCTCGCGCAAGGCTTGGCGGGCCGGGAGGTCGGCGCGGTTGTGCAGCTCACGGTAGCGCTCGGGCTCGGCGTGGTAGGCGGAGATGAGGCCGGGGACGGCGGCGCGGGTGGAAGGTTCGGCGATGCGGCGGACGAAGACGCGGGCCCACTCGGACATGTCGGCGTGCAGGTCTGCGGTTTCGGCTGGGAGCCAGATGTTTTCGGTGTCGAAGACGGCGTCTTCGATGAGCGCTTCTTTGCCGGGCCAGCGGCGGTAGATGGGTGCGGTGCCGACGCGCGCGCGACGCGCGACGGCCGCGATCGAGGTGTCCTGGTAGCCGACCTCCGCCAGCAGGGAACGGGTTGCTTCCAGGACCGCCCGATCGATCTGCGTATCACGGGGACGGCCTGCCGCCGACCTGGTACTCGAAGATCCATTGGACGTCACAGGCGGAGCGTACCCGGAGCGATTACCCGAAAACAATTACGTTGCATGACACACCGTATTACCTTGGTGGGACATCCCTTCCGAAGGAGTTCCGGTGCTCGTACCCGAAGACGAACTGCTGTCCCATCAACTCCCCACCACCTTCGATCACGTGGCCCAGAGCGATCTGCGCTGGACCGAGCGGGTGGTGATGTACGGCTTCGACAAGTCCGGCGAGATCAGCATCATGACCGGGCTGGCTCGCTACCCGAACCGCAATGTCATGGACGCCTACGCCATGGTCACCGTCGCGGGCAAAACGGCGAAGGTAGTGCGGCTGTCCACCGAATACCGTTCACCCAGAGGCCGATTGGGCGTCTGGAGTGTCGGCCCCTATACCTACGAGGTCACCGAACCGCTACTCAGCACTCGCGTCACCCTGGTGACCAACGAACACGGGCTGAGCCTGCACCTGGACCTGCACGGTGACTTCCCGGCCTACGAGCAGACACCCGCGTTCCATCGCGAACGCGGCCGGGTCCGGGAGGACGCCCGCCGGTACTACCAGAACGGCACCGTCACCGGCTGGCTCGAAATCGACGGCAGGAGAATAGAAATCGATCCGGACCAGTGGTGGTTCGGGCGCGACCACTCCTGGGGTGTGCGGCACGGCCCGGGCGGTGGCAGCCTCGGCGAAGGGCCCGGCTTGCAACCCTCCGAAGTGCCCGACGGCGTGCTCTATTACATGGGCATCTTCCAATTCGAGGACCAGTTACTGCATTTCGCGCAGCGCGAGACCAGTACCGGCGAGCGGTGGCAGTTCGAGGGCGAGGTGCTCTATCCGATCGCGACCGCGCGCGAGTCCACTCAGATCATCGACGTCGAGCACGAGCTGACCTTCGAACAGGATCTGCGGCTCGCCAGCGGCGGCACGTTCACGGTGCATCACGCAGACCGCAGCACCTCGTTGATCGAGGTCGCGCCGCGCTGCCGGTTCTGGCCGGGCTTGGCCGGATACAACGAATACCGTGGCTACGCCTCCGGCATGTGGCGCGGGACCTCCTTCAGTGACGGATTCACCGTCGACACCACCGATCTGGAGCAGATCCGCCCGGTCAGCTTCCTCAGTGAGTCCTTGTGCGAGGTGCGGATGGGCGATCAGGTCGGGCACGGACTGCTGGAGATGGTGTTCGTCGGCGCGTATCCGCGCTACGGCTACACCGGGTGGTGAGCAGCGTGCGAATCGCTCCCGAGGATCTACCCGCATCGCTGGAACCGCTTGTGCGCAAGCACATCCCCGGCACGGTTGTCGTCAACTGGAAACGCGCCGAGCAAGGCTTCGCCACCGAGACCTACCTTTTCGACGCCGTCGACCCCGCCGGTGGCACAACAGGTCTGGTGTTCCGCCGCCCACCCGAGGTATCGCTGTTCCCGGACTACGATCTGCGCAGGCAGTACCTGGTGATGAAACGCCTTGCCGCCACCGATCTTCCGGTGCCGGCGGTGCGCTGGATAGACACCGGCCCGACCGCACTCGGCTCACCCTATTTCGTGATGGACCGCATCGACGGCGGCAGCACCCCCAGCGACGTGCCGACCTATCACGAAGCCGGCATGTACTTCGACGCGACACCCGAACAGCGCACGAAGATCTGGTGGGGGTGCATCGACACGATGGCCCGGGTCCATCGGCTGGACCCGGCAGCCCTGCGCCTGGACTTCCTGCGCATGGACCACCTCGGCACCGACCTGATCGAGCAGGCGATCAACTATCTCGACTGGACCGTGCACTGGGCCAGCGCGACCCCCGCACCCACCATCCAGCGAGCCCTGCGATGGCTCCGCGAGCACCGCTACCAACCCGAGCGCACCACCTTGTGCTGGGGTGACAGCCGCCTGTCGAACATCCTCTACCGCACCGACTTCGAGGTGCTCGCAGTCCTCGACTGGGAAACGGCCCGCCTCGGCGACCCGGAATCCGATCTGGCCTGGCTGCTGTTCACCGACTGGCTCTGCAGCGAATTCCAGGGCCGCGCGAAACTCCCTGGCACCCCGAGTCGCGACGAAGCCATCGCCTACTACGAAAGGAGCACCGGCCGCCCCGTCCGCAACCTGCTGTTCAACGAAATCCTGTCCGCGATCTTGCTTTCCGTGCCGCTGTTGCGGATGTCGAGCCATCTCGGCATGGGGGATCTCTCCGCGGTCTGTGTGGCGCGCTTGGATCAGTTACTAGACTGAGTCCAACGCTTCCCGGCGCTGCCTCGCCCCCAGCGCGCACCGGGGCCCCTGAGCTTCGTCGTATAGATTCTCAGCGACGAGGCTTGAAGGAGGAACGTTGACGGATTCACTGCTGCACCAGCGCTTTCCCGAGGTAGCGCCGGAGCTTCCGTTTCTCCGGCTCGGCGACACCCCGACACCGGTCCGGGAACTGCCGCTCGGCATCCGAATCCCGGTGTGGTGCAAGGACGAAAGCGTCTACGGGTCCGGCGGCTGGGGCGGCAACAAGATTCGCAAACTGGAGTGGCTGCTGCCCGACGCACAGCGGCGCGGCACCAAGACCATCGTCACCGTCGGCGGCACCGGCACCAACTGGGGCCTGGCGGCCGCGCTCTACGGCCGCGAACTCGGGCTGGATATCGCGTTGGCCCTGGTCGACCAGCCCGAGGACGACCACGTCCGCGCGCAACTGGAACGCCTCGAAGCCTCCGGGGCGACCCTGCATCACACGCGCTCCAAACTCCGCACCATCGTCACCGCGCCGTGGCTGATGCTGCGGCACTCCTCGGGCCGCAAGCTCCCCTACTACCTGCCCGTGGGCGGCTCCTCACCGATCGGCACGCTCGGCTACGTGGAGGCGGCGCTGGAACTCGCCGCCCAGGTCCAGGCCGGTGACCTGCCGGAGCCGGCGCATATCGTCACCGCCGTCGGTTCCGGCGGCACGGCCGCGGGCCTGGCGCTCGGCCTGCGCCTGGCCGGCCTGCGCACCCGCGTGCTCGGCATCGTCGTCAACGACACCCTCCCGTTGGAGGCCAAACACATCGTCGAGCTGGCGACCCGCGCCGAAGAGGTGCTGCGCGAGCGCGGCGCCGAATTCGAGCCCGTCGGCCTGATCCCTGACGACGTGACCATGCTGCGCGACTGGCTCGGGCCCGGCTACGGCCATGAGACCCTCTCGGCGATCGCGGCCCGCGATCGCGCCAACACGGTCGGCCTGCACCTCGAAACCGTCTACACCGCAAAAGCTTTCGCCGCCATCACCGATCTCTCGGCGCGTGGCGACCTGGACGGGCCGACGCTGTTCCTCAATACCTACGGCCCGCGCTGAGCGTCTGGGGATCCCCACGCCCATTGGCGACACGGCCGTAGTAACGTATCAAATTAGCCCGCCACCGGGGCTGGATACAGTGCGAGAGGATTGCCCGTGCGTTCGATGTTGCTCTCCCGCAGGGACCTGGAGTTCCTGCTCTACGAATGGTTGCGGGTCCAGGAGCTGACCGAGCTCCCCCGGTTCGAGGAGCATTCACGGGAGACCTTCGACGGATTCCTGGATCTCTGCGAGAACCTCGCGACCCAGTACTTCGCCCCGCACAACAAGCTCGGCGACGCCAACGAACCCACCTTCGACGGGGAACGCGTCACGCTGATCCCGGAGGTGAAGGCGGCGGTCGAGGCGTTCACCAAGGCCAATCTGATCGGCGCGGCCATGGACGCGGAGATCGGCGGGCTGCAGTTGCCCGCGACGGTGGAGGCAGCCGGGTTCGGGTTCTTCCAGGCCGCGAACGTGGGCACCACCGGCTATCTGTTCCTGACCGTCGGCAACGCCAACCTGCTGGCCGCGCACGGCACCCCCGAACAGGTCCAGCGGTTCGTGCAGCCGATGGTGGAGGGCCGGTTCACCGGCACCATGTGCCTGTCCGAACCGCAGGCCGGGTCCTCGCTGGCCGATATCGTCACCCGCGCGGAACCCCAGTTGGACGGCACCTACCGGCTGTTCGGGTCGAAGATGTGGATTTCCGGCGGCGATCACGAGCTCACCGAGAACATCGTGCACCTGGTACTGGCCAAGGTTCCGGGCGGACCGGCGGGCACCAAGGGCATCTCGCTGTTCGTGGTGCCGAAGTATCTTGTCGCCGAGGACGGTTCGCTCAGCGCCCGCAACGATGTGGTGCTGGCGGGCTTGAACCACAAGATGGGTTACCGCGGCACCACCAATACGGTGCTGAATTTCGGTGAGGGCAAGCACAATCCGAACGGTGCGCCCGGTGCGGTCGGCTATCTGGTGGGCGAACCGCATCGCGGGCTGTCGTACATGTTCCACATGATGAACGAGGCCCGGCTCGGCGTCGGCCTCGGCGCTACCGCGCTCGGCTACACCGGCTATCTGAAATCCCTCGACTACGCCCGCCAGCGCCACCAGGGTCGCTCGGTCACCGCGAAAGACCCTGCGGCACCGCAGCTCCCGATCATCGAGCACGCCGACGTCAAGCGGATGCTGCTGGCGCAGAAGTCCTACGCCGAGGGCGCGCTCGCCCTGCTGCTGTACTGCAACCAACTGGTCGACCTGGCCCGCACCGCCACCAACCCGGACCGTAAGCGCGAGTACACCCTGCTGCTGGAAATCCTCACCGGCGTCGCGAAAAGCTGGCCGTCGCAATGGTGTCTGGAAGCCAACAACCTCGCCATCCAGGTGCACGGCGGCTATGGCTACACCCGCGAATACGACGTCGAACAGCATTACCGCGACAATCGGCTGAACCCGATCCACGAGGGCACGCACGGCATTCAGGGCCTGGACCTGCTGGGCCGCAAGGTGATTCAGCACCAGGGCGCGAGCCTGCGATTGCTCACCGAGCGGATCACCGGCACCGTCGGCAAGGCCGCCGAAGCCGGTGGCGCGGCCGCGGAATTCGGTGCGCAGCTGGAGACTTCGTGGCAGCGCCTGCTGACCGTCACCGCCGCCCTGTTCTCGGATCCGGCCGCCGCGATGGCGCAGGCCACGGTGTACCTGGAGGCGTTCGGCCACCACGTCGTCGCGTGGATCTGGCTGGAGCAGCTACTGGCCGCCGAGGGCCAGGAAGGCGACTTCTACGAGGGCAAACGGGCCGCCGCGCGCTACTTCTTCGCCTACGAATTGCCCAAGACCGCGCCGCAGCTGGACCTGCTCGCCTCGGGTGATCGCACCACGCTGGAAATGCGCGACTCCTGGTTCTAGCTCATTGAAATCCCCGTGATCCGAACTTCCGCCCCGCCCCGCGAGGTGGCGTAAAGCACCGGCGCACCGCTGTTTCCCCAGGTAGCGCCGGGACCCCTCCCGGCGCAATACCAGCGCCGGGTCGAGTGGCCCGCTCGTGGCGGCGAGCGGGCCCTCAAAACGCCACTATCGTCACTGTTCATGCAGGTCAGCGACCCACAGGACGAGCAGAGAGCACCCGCGCCGGTGCGGCGATTACGCGCCGACCAAGCGCGCCGGGTGGCCGATCTGGTGCGCCATCAGATCCACGCGGGCGCCTTCGACGACGTGCTGCCCACCGAACAGCAGCTGGCCGCCGAACACGACGCCTCCCGCAACACCGTGCGCGAAGCCCTGGCGCTGCTCAAGGACGAGGGCCTGATCGACCGCCTCCCCAAGGTCGGAACCCGCGTCGCCGCCCGGAAATACGATCACGGACTGGACGCGCTGCTCGGCTTGCAGGAAACCTTCCAGGGCCACGGCACCGTCCGCAACGAGGTGCGCGCCGCCATGCGGATCAGCGCACCGGCCGCGGTCGCGCGCCGGCTGGGCCTGGAACCCGGCGCCCGCGTGGTCTACCTGGAGCGGTTGCGCTACCTCGCCGACCTGCCGCTCAGCCTCGACCTGACCTACCTCACCCCGGAGATCGGCGCCCAGGTGCTCGAACAAGACCTGGAAACCACCGACATCTTCGTGCTGCTCGAGCAGATCAGCGGACAGCGCCTCGGCTCGGCCGACCTGTCGCTGGAGGCCGTCGCCGCCGACCCGCACACCGCCGCCACCCTGGACGTGCCCGCCGCCGCACCGCTGCTGATGCTGGAGCGGCTCACCCGCCTCGACGACGGCACCCCGGTCGACCTGGAGTTCATCCGGATGCGCGGCGACCGAATCACCATGCGCGGCAACCTGACCCGCACCACCCCCGAATGGAAGGTCATCTGATGGCGCTCGCGAACCAGCGTGCCGATATCCCCGTCACCATCGACGAATCGCTGTGCATCCAGGGCTGCACGCTGTGCGTCGAGATCTGCCCGCTGGATTCCCTTGCCATCAACCCCGAGAACGGCAAGGCCTTCATGCACGTCGACGAGTGCTGGTACTGCGGCCCGTGCGCGGCCCGGTGCCCCACCGGCGCCGTCACCGTCAACATGCCCTATCTGCTGCGCTGAACCCGGAAAGACCCATGAAGAGAACACGTTTCGCCCCCATCCTGCTCGCCGCCGCGCTCACCCTCACCGGTTGCTCGCTGGAGCAGGCCACCTCCGGTGACACCGTCAAGGTGGTCATCGGCTACCAGTCCAAGACCATCAACACCGTGACCGCCGGAACCCTGTTGCGGGCCAAGGGTTTCCTGGAGCAGCGGTTGAACAAGATCGGCGGCGCCAAGTACCAGGTCGAGTGGCAGGACTACGACACCGGCGCGCCGATCACCGCGCAGATGGTGGCGGAGAAGATCGACATCGGGTCCATGGGTGATTATCCGGTGCTGATCAACGGTTCCCGCACCCAGGCCAACGAGCGCGCCAAGACCGCCCTTGTGTCGGTGACCGGCTACAACCCTAAGGGCGCGCTGAACATGGTTGTGGTGGCGCCGAATTCCCCGGCGCGCACGCTCAACGACCTGGCCGGGCAAAAGGTCTCGGCGAGTGTCGGCTCGGCCGGGCACGGCACGCTGGTGCAGGCACTGACCCGGGCCGGAATCGATCCCAAATCCGGCGTCGAGGTACTCAACCAGCAGCCGCAGATCGGCGCGTCCGCGCTGGAATCGGGTCAGGTGCAGGGCCTTTCGCAGTTCGTGGCCTGGCCCGGCCTGCTGGTCTTCCAGAACAAGGCCAAGCTGCTCTACGACGGTGCCGAACTGAACGTGCCCACCTTTCACGCGGTGGTGGCACGCCGCGATTACTCCGCCAAGCATCCGGAGGTTCTCGATGCGTTCTTGCAGGCGCAGCTGGATGCCACCCAGTTCCTCAACGACAAGCCCCTCGAGGCAGCCCAGATCGTGGCCGAGAGCTCTGGCCTCCCAGCCGAGGTCGTGTACCTCTACAACGGACCGGGCGGCACCTCCTTCGACACCACTATCAAATCGCGCCTGGTGGAGACGCTGAAAAGCGATGTCACCTACCTGAAGTCGATCGGTGACTTCGCCGAACTGGATATCGACAAGTTCGTCGACGACACCACGATCCGCAAGGCGTTCGCCGAGCGCGGGCAGAACTATGACGCCGCCCTGGCCGCTACCGCCAATCCCTCGCTGGTCAAGGGCACCGATCCGCTGAGCAACAAGGCAGTCGACAATCCGGCGCTGGCGAGCGAGATCTGGTTCGCCGGGCAGGATTCGACACAACCGGCGGCCGATCCGACCAGTCTGCTGCGGGCTCTGAAACAGGGCCGGGCGCAGGGTAAGTCGGTGCGGGTCGCGTATGTGCCCGACGCCGAACTCGGCACCCGCTGGTTCGCGGACAAGGCGGTCTGGGTGCGCGACGGTGAGACCTACCTGCCCTTCACCACAGCCGCCGCGGCCGGGCGCTACCTGGCCCAGCATCCCTCGGGTGTGACTGTCGGCTTCGAGCAAGCTGTCACCGAGGTGCGGGTATGAGTAGCACCGCTGTCCTGGATCTGGCGGCCGCGCCGGTCGCCGAGTCGGCCGCGGCCGACATCCGGCCCCGAGCCGGGCGGGCGGTGTGGCGGTCCCGGATCGTCCGGATCGCCGCCGTGCTGGCCGCGATCGCGGTGTGGCAGTTCGTGACCGCCAACGACATCCGGCTCTGGGTGCGGTTCGATACGCTGCCGACGGTCACCGAGATCGTGCGGGCCTTCCAGACCCAGCTGGGCACCCAGACCTTCTATCTGGATCTCGGTCAGTCGCTGATCCGCATCCTCACCGGGTTCGGGCTGGCCGCGGTGCTGGGCGTGAGCACCGGTGTGGCGCTGGGCCGTTCGCGGTGGTTCGCCGACACTATCGGGCCGCTCACCGAGCTGGCCCGGCCGATTCCGGCCATTGCCATTGTGCCGGTGGCGATTCTGCTGTTCCCCAGTGATGAGGCGGGCATCGTCTTCATCACCTTCATCGCGGCCTACTTCCCGGTGATGGTGTCCACCCGGCACGCGGTGCGCGCCCTGCCGACGCTGTGGGAGGACTCGGTGCGCACGCTCGGTGGCAGTCGCTGGGACGTGCTGTGGCGAGTGGTGTTGCCCGGCAGCCTGCCCGGCGTATTCGGCGGCTTGTCGGTCGGCATCGGCGTCGCCTGGATCTGTGTGGTGTCGGCGGAGATGATCTCCGGCCGACTCGGAGTCGGATACCGCACCTGGCAGGCGTACACCATCGTCGACTATCCCGGGGTGTTCGTCGGGATCATCACCATCGGCGTGCTCGGCTACACCACCTCCGCCGCGGTCGAATTGATCGGCCGCCGCGCCACCCGCTGGCTGCCGCGAGTGCAGGAGGTCTCGAAATGACCGGCATCGGAACACATTTGCGCCTGGACCGGGTGCACCTGTCCTACGGTGGCGCACCGGTGATCGCCGACCTGTCCCTCGACGTGCGGCCGGGTGAGATCCTGATTCTCACCGGGCCGTCGGGCTGCGGGAAGTCCACGGTGCTGCGTGCGCTGGCCGGGCTGCTGCGCCCGGACTCCGGCCGCGTCCTGGCCGACGACGTGGCGATCACCGGCACCGACCGGGACCGGGCGGTGGTCTTCCAGGACAACGCCCTGCTCCCCTGGCGCACTGTGCGCGCCAATATCGAACTGGCACTGAAACTCCGGGGCGAACCCCGCGCCGGTCGACGTGAGCGCGCCGAGAAGTGGATCGAGGAGGTCGGACTCACCGGCTTCGCCGACTTCCTGCCCAAAAGCCTGTCCGGCGGCATGCGCCAGCGCGTGCAGCTGGCGCGCGGCCTGGCGGGCGCACCGCGCGCGGTGATGATGGACGAGCCGTTCGGCGCCCTGGACACCCAGACCCGCGCCACCATGCAGCGCCTGCTCATCCAGACCTGGCAGACGCATCCGAGCACCGTCCTGTTCGTCACCCACGACGTCGACGAGGCGCTGCTGCTCGGCGACCGGGTGGCCGTGCTCGGCCGCGCCGGTCAGCCGCTGCGCGCCCTGCTCGAGGTGCCACGTCCCCGTACCCCGGGCGTCGATCGCTCCGCCGCGCGCGCCGAGATCATCGCCGCGCTCGGCCAGTCCGAGCTCGCCGCCCTCTGACCGAATGGTGTTGTCACCGATGGAAATTCCTGATCTGGCCGAAACCACCCGCCTGGACTGCGATGTCCTGGTCATCGGCGGCGGCACGGCGGGCACCATGGCCGCGCTCACCGCCGCCGAGGCCGGCGCGAACGTGCTGCTGCTGGAGAAGGCGCACGTGCGGCATTCCGGCGCGCTCGCCATGGGCATGGACGGCGTGAACAACGCCGTCATCCCCGGCAAGGCCGAACCCGAGGACTATGTCGCCGAGATCACCCGCGCGAACGACGGCATCGTCGACCAGCGCACCATCTACCAGACCGCGACCCGCGGTTTCGCCATGGTGCAGCGGCTGGAGCGCTACGGGGTGAAGTTCGAGAAGGACGAATACGGCGAGTACGCGGTGCGCCGCGTGCACCGCTCCGGGTCGTATGTGCTGCCCATGCCCGAGGGCAAGGACGTGAAGAAGGCGCTGTATCGCGTACTGCGGCAACGGAAGATGCGCGAGAAGATCCAGATCGAGAATCGGCTCATGCCGGTGCGGGTGCTGACCGAGGGCGGCCGGGCCATCGGGGCCGCCGCATTGAATACGCGCACCGGTGAATTCGTCGCCGTCGGCGCGAAAGCGGTGATTCTGGCGACCGGTCCGTGCGGGCGGCTCGGCCTACCGGCCTCGGGTTATCTGTATGGCACGTACGAGAATCCGACCAACGCGGGCGACGGCTACGCCATGGCGTATCACGCCGGGGCGGAGCTGTCCGGGATCGAATGCTTCCAGATCAACCCGCTGATCAAGGATTACAACGGGCCCGCCTGCGCCTATGTCGCCAACCCGTTCGGCGGCTACCAGGTCAACGCGCACGGGGAGCGGTTCGTCGACTCCGACTACTGGTCCGGGCAGATGATGGCCGAGGTCAAGCGGGAGATCGAATCCGCGCGCGGGCCAATCTATCTGAAGGTTTCGCACCTGCCGGAGGAAACCCTCGACACGCTCGAAGGCATCCTGCACACCACCGAGCGGCCCACGCGCGGCACCTTCCACGCCAACCGCGGGCACGACTATCGCACCCATGACATCGAGATGCACATCTCCGAGATCGGCTTGTGCGGTGGACATTCCGCGTCCGGTGTGTGGGTGGACGAGAATGCCCGCACCACGGTGCCGGGCCTGTATGCCGCGGGCGATCTGGCCTGCGTGCCGCACAACTACATGATCGGCGCATTCGTCTTCGGCGACCTCGCGGGTGCGCACGCGGCCGGGACCCTTACCGATGTCGCTGCGCCGGTGGACCTTCCGGATGACCAGCTGTCCGCCGCGCACGACCTGATCTACCGGCCGCTGCGCAACCCGGACGGTCCGCCGCAGCCGCAGGTCGAGTACAAACTCCGCCGCTTCGTCAACGACTATGTAGCGCCGCCGAAGACCGCCGCGAAACTGTCGATCGCGGTGGAGACCTTCGAGCGGATGCGCGACGACGTCGCTGGAATCGGCGCGCGCACACCGCATGAGCTGATGCGCGCCGCCGAGGTCTCCTTCATCCGGGACTGCGCGGAGATGGCGGCGCGCAGTTCACTCACCCGGACCGAATCCCGGTGGGGGCTCTACCACGACCGCGCGGACATCCCCGAGCGTGACGACCAAGAGTGGCGCTATCACCTGAACCTGCGCAAGAACGCCCAGGGCGCAATGGAATTCCTGAAGCGTCCGGTCGCGCCCTACCTCGTGCCGGTACCCGGCCTCGACGACCTGCCCAGCGCTGACCCCACCGTGATCGCGATCGACCAACCCGAACTGGTCGGGCAGCGGCCCCCGCAGGTCGCCGAGGCGCCGCAGGTGCGGCGCGAACCGGCGGCTCCCCCGTCGCCGCGTCTGGTCAGCCTGCTGGCACTGGATTCGCCCACGGTGCGTGATCTTTCGGGCTATCTCGCCGACACCGACACCCAGGTGCGGGTCGCCGCGATCTCGGTGCTCACCGAGAACACGCCCGAGGGCTTCGCGCCGATCCTGGTGCGGGCGTTGGCCGATCACGCGCCGGCCGTACGCCGGACCGCGACCGAAGGGCTGCGCGAGCTCGTCGAGGTGCTGCCCTCGGCAGCGGGATTGGCGGACCACCTCGACTCCCCCGACCCGGTCGTCCGGGCCACCGTCGTCGACCTGCTGCGGGCGCTGAAGGCGGGTACCGCGTCGCAATTCACCGCAGCCCTGGCGGATTCGGATCATCGCGTCCGCATCGAAGCCGTGCGGGCGCTGGTCTCCCTGGACGACCGGCACGGAGTGGCCGCGGCCGCCCGGGATGCAAACCGCGAGGTACGCATCGTTGTTGCTCAGGGGCTTTCGGCGATCGGCAGCGGCGGCAACGAGGTCGTGCGCGTGCTCGCCGCCGACCGGGATCCCCTGGTGCGGGCCGCCGCGCTGGCCGCGTTCGGCGCGCTCGGCTCCGAGACCGCCGATCTCGCCGAACTGACCACCGCACTGCGTGATTCGGCCTGGCAGGTCCGGGTCGGCGCGGCCCGCGGGCTGGCGGGCGCGGACCCCGACGAAGCGGTCCCCGCGCTGGCGCACGCATTGGACGATCCGCACCTCGATGTCCGCAAGGCAGCGGTGCTCGCCCTGGCCACCTGGCCGGACCACGGCGCGGTGCAGAACGCGCTACGCCGGGCCACCGGCGACAGCGACGCCGACGTACGCGCCTATGCCCGGCGGTCCCTCGCCCAACCGGTGGCGCACTGATCGGTCAGCGTGTGCTCGCGGCGTGCGCCTGCCCGCGCGGCAGGCGACGATGCCCGGACAGCAGTCCCGCCGACAGCTCGCCGTACGCGATTTCGAGTTCGGCGAGCCGGGTCCACGCCGCGTGCATCTCGTGACTGCCTGGGTCGATGGTCATCAGCAAACGGAAGGCATACTCCGAGGCATCGGCCATCCGATCGATCACCGAGCCCAGGCGATCGGGGGTGGTGCGGGCCCCCGGGTGTGGATCGGGCAGCGCCACTTCCGCCCAGTCATCGATCTGTTCGATCAGTTCGGTACGACACGTATCGATCTCCTCTGATCGGTCGGGATGGTCGCGGCGCTGCCGATGCAACTCGGCCAATCCGTAGGCCTGAGTGCACAGCGGGCCGAGCAGATAGTGGCCGCGCAGGGCAGCCAGCAACTGGTCCTTGGATGGCAACGGCTCTGGCACGGGGACATGCCTCGCTGTCATCCGAGGAACCCTCCCTTCACGTCGTCGCCGGGCATCTCTGTAGCTAGCACTGCCACACCCGGGGAGTACCACCGGAAGCGTCGGCTAACTCACAGAAATCGGTGAATCTGCCCACGCATGCCGGAAGTCACCGCTCCGAACGCTGCGCGACGACCGCGTCCAGACGCTCGCCCAGGGCTATGACCTGGTCTCGGAGCTGCACGAGCTCGTCCACGGGCCACGCGATATCGGCGAGCACATTGTCGATCATTTCTTTCGCGCGCTGCTGCAGTGCGAGACCCGCTGGGGTCGCGCGCAATTGGACGGCCCGCCGGTCGTTCGGGTTGCGCACGCTCTCCACCAGGCCATGATCGGTCAGGCGCTGGATCAACGGCGAGATGGTGCCGTAGTCCAGGCGCAGTTGCTCGCCCAGCTCCTTCATCGTCACGCCCGGCCGCTCCCACAACGCGAGCAGCGCCAGGTATTGCGGATAGGTGACCGTCATCGCGTCGAGGTGCGGCCGGTAGGCCGCGGTCATCGAACGCGACGTGGAGTAGAGGGCGAAACATAGCTGTGCGGCGAGCGAGAGCAGGTGGTCTTCGTTCGCTTGATCGGGCATATCAGCACTGTACGACCGTCTGAGTCGGGCCGAAAGGCAATAGTCGGCCCCTGATTCGAGGGGGCTATGCGAGAGCACGGGCGGCGGACAGCAATTCGGCGACCTCGAGCGGGACGGATTCGGCGAGCTCCTCGATGTCGGGCATCAGCTCCTTGCAGGCGATGAAACCCCAGTCCATGTCACCGTTGTTGGACAGCACCGCCGCGAGCAGTCCGTTGCCGTGCATGACCTGCGCGAACGGATAGCTGGCCTCGATGCGGAGACCGAAGGTGTACAGCGGCGCGAACCAGCCGGGGACATTGGAGACCGTCAGGTTCTGCGGACCCGACATCGGGATGTGATCGGCCACCCGCAGCGAAGAGACGAGGCGGGTCACCAGATTGAGGAAGTTCGCCGGGAAGTACTCGGCCCAGGTCAGCAGGAAATCGATGCCGACATAGGCCGACTTGGCACGGCGGGTGCTCTCGGCGACGCGGTGCAGACGCTGGACCGGATCGGCGATGTCGGTGCCGAGCGTGGACCGCATGACCCCGTTCTGGTTGATGACCTCCTCGAGCTGACTGACCTCGTGTCCGTTGATCGGCACCACCGCGACCAGGGAAAGATCGGGCAGCGCGTCGTGCTTCTCCAGATACCTGCGCAGGGCGCCGCCGGCGACCGCCAGCACGACGTCATTGACCTTGACGCCGAACGCGTTCTTGATCTCTTTCACCTCTGCGAGATCGGTCTTGACGAACGAGACGGCCCGCTCGGCCGAGATCGCGCGGTTCCACGGCGCCCGCGGCGCCTTCATCGAAATCCGTTCGGCCTTCGGAGTGCGGAGCCGCCGCACCGAACCGGCGGCGAGGATGCGCACGGTCGCGATCAGGAGGGCGAAGAACCGGAGCTTGGCCGGGATGCTGCGCAACGACCCGAGGAGCAGTTGCCGTCCGGTGGGTGTCGGCTCGGGTTTCCAGGTGTCGGCCGGCACCTCCTTGTGCGCCCCAGGCTCGAGCTCGCACATGTGGAATCTGATCTGCGAGCCGGTGAACCCGTCCATCATCGAATGCTGATACTTCTGGATGAGCGCGACCCGCCCATCCTCCAGCCCCTCGACCAGCAGCCATTCCCACAGTGGCCGATCCCGGCGCATCGGCGTACCGGCGGCCGCGGCGGCGAGTTCGGCGAGCTCCCGCCGCCCGCCCGGCGCCGGCGCTTGGATCCGCCGAATGTGGTTGTCGATCTCGAAGTTCGGGTCATCCGCCCACACCGGCCGCCCGAGATTGAACGGCACTGGGTAGACCCGCTTACGAAACTGTGGCACAAGTGGCAGCCGCCGCTGCAACTCCGCTTTGAAGGATTCAAAGGTGTAGTTGGCACCCTCGGTGTCCGGGTTCAAAATCGTGAGCCCGACGAAGTGCTGATGCTGAGTGGGGGTTTCGAAAAAAAGGAAGGTGGAGTCGTAACCAGACAGTCTTTCCATAAATAAAGGCTAATAGAACGCGTTATAAATCGCCTTTCGAAGCGACGAACCGGGACTCACCCTTGACATCCAGGCATCGGAACTGGTTGCGCAGACGGCTGATTCGCGAGAAGCCCTGCCGTGCCCTACATTTGACATCGCGTCGCGCGTGGGGCGGCTTACTGGGAGGGGTTCGTTCGTGAGTTTCCGTGAGGGTCGCCGCCTGGCCGCGGCGTCGGCAGTGCTCCTGGTTTCGGTGGGGCTGGCCGGCTGTGGGCGCGGCACGCTGCCGCAGTACGAAGCCGGGTTCTCGCAACTGCCCGCCGACTGCACGGCCGCGTTGAAACCGGCTGAGCAGGCGATCAAAGTGTTTGCGGGCGAGGCGTATAGCCGGGTGGCCGAGTTCCAGAACGGGGACCGCGGTATCGAGGACACCAGCCAGCATCTGAACTGTGCGATGAAGTTCGGTGGGTCTGTCCTGCGTGAACCCGTGCAGCCGGTCCGGGCGCCGATGTGGCGGAACGTCTCGGTCTCCTACTACCTGTCCTTGTATCCCATCCAGGCCGAGCAGACCACCAGCAGCCTGCTGGAGCGCGGCTCGTCCAACAGTGGCAATGCCCAGCCGAAGCGACTGCCAGGTACGGGCGAGGACGCGATCACCTGGGTCAAGGCGGCCGACGGCGAGCCGCCGCAGGTCAATGTGGAATTCCGGGTCGGCAATCTGAGCGTGCACGTCAAGACGACAGGCAAGGACTGGTCCGGCGTTCCGGAGACCTTCCCGGTGGTCGACTCGCCGGAGTTGCGCGCGGATCTGCAGGCCGGCGCCGAGTCGATCGCCAAAGCTGTTGCCCGGCATGCTCCCTCGGCACTACCGACCGCGGTGCTCACCCGGCCATCCCTGACCCGCAGGGCCAGCGAACCCACGACCACGAAGGCCGCCGCGGCAGCGGTGTGGGATCCGTGCGAGATCTCGCAGGAGAGCCTGACCGCGGCCGGGCTGGATGTGGAGTCCCGATTTACGGGCGACAAGTCGGGTAGCAGCAGGATGTGCATGTGGCGGGGCGAATGGTTCCGGCTCCGGGTCTTCTCCAGCGAAGCTCCGTTCGAATGGTCGGTCTACCGGGGCTCCACCTACGTTCGGCCCAAACCTGTGACGATCGGCGACCGCCATGCCGTCCAGGTGCACTGGGACGACTCCGACCTCGTCTGTGTCCTGGCCTTCGAACTACCGGTGACAGCGAACCTGCCAGACGCGGGCGGTAGAACGCTCACGTTCGAGGCGTCGTTGAGCGGGGATCGTTCCCGGAACGAACTGTGCGACGAGCTGATTCGGGTTGCGAACGTCGTCGAAGGGTCGCTGCCGCCGACTACGTGAGCGGCGGCGGTCCGGTGACGCGCATCACGTCTTGTCACGTCCACTGGGGCTGCGGTGTCTCGGGGGTATGACTGAGCACAGCAATACCAGTACCAAGGTTGTCGTCATCGGCGGCGGTTACGCCGGCACCATGGCGGCCAATCGGCTGCGCGGGCGCGAGGACGTGGAGGTCACGCTGGTCAATCCGCGGCCGCGGTTCGTCGAGCGGATTCGGTTGCACCAGTTCGTCGCCGGTACGCGTGACGCGGCCGTGGGATTCGACACGATGCTCGGCGCGGGAGTGCGGCTGGTGGTCGACAGTGCGGCTCGCATCGACATCGACTCCCGGACGGTGGAACTGGCGTCCGGGGGCAGGCTCGACTACGACTACGTCATTTACGCGGTGGGCAGCACCGCCGCGACACCCGTGTCGGTGCCCGGCGCGGCCGAATTCGCCTATCCGATCGGCGAATGGGAGCAGGCTGAGCGGCTGCGCGCCGCCCTCGACGCGGTGCCGGTGGATGCGCGGATCACCGTGGTCGGCGGCGGTCCGACCGGGATCGAAACCGCCTCGGAGCTGGCGGAACAAGGTCGCGCCGTGACGCTTGTCGGCGGCGGCCGACTGGCTCCGACGGTGCTGGAACCGGCCCGGCGGTCGATCCGCAAGTGGCTGACCAGGCACGGGGTGGAGGTGCTCGAGACCGCGCGGGTGGCCGAAGTGCGCGCGGATGCGGTCGTGCTGAACGATGGCACGGTGCTGGCCGGCTCGGTCACGATTTGGACGGCCGGTTTCGGCGTACCCGAGCTGGCCGCGAACAGTGGGCTGCGCACCGACGGGCTCGGCCGGCTCTACACCGATGAGACCCTGACCAGCCGCGACAGTGATCGCGTAATCGCGGCCGGGGATGCCGCCGCGCCCTCGGGTCAGCCGCTGCGGATGAGCTGCCAGGCCGCGATCCCGCTCGGCGCCCAAGCCGCCGACACCGTGCTGGCGCACCTCGCCGGCAAGCGGCCCGGCGAGGTGAACGTGGGATTCGCCGGAACCGGCATCAGCCTGGGCCGTCGTTCCGGCGCCGTGCAGCCCAGCCGGCGCGACGACACCGCCCGCAATTTCCACCTGGGCGGCCGGGTGGCCGCGCTGCTGAAGGAAACGGCATGCAGGGCAACGATTGCCGGGATCCGCAAGGAAGCCCGCAAGCCCGGCGCGCTGTCCACCGGCAAGGGATCCAGTGGCCACCGCAAGCCGGCGCTCACAGCCGATGCCGTCGCCAACCAGTGAATGCGCGCCTATAGATATAGGCCACCTCTTTTAAGGGCGGGCCGCACAAACGCGAGGGACTAAAGCATCCGTCGAAAAAGGTTCAGGTTCGGCTACCAATGCCACGAGGCGCGAGCGAACCCAAATCAATCGAGCGTCCCGATACCGCCAAACTAAACGGCCCGAATTCGGCCGTGCTTTATGTCGCGTATCGCAATAGAAAACTCCATACGAGGCTGTTCGTTCGATAGCGCGAGCCTAGCAGCAGCCGTCGCTATCCGCAATGCTGTGGCATAGTAGATATATTGCGCGCCACGAGCTTTCGGGTTCGTGGCCAGCATCCCGAGCGACGCCGACTTGACTCATGTCAGCGTCCTGACATAGTTTGCCCTATGTCAGTATGCTGACACGAAAGAAGGAGAGTCATCATGCCCGTCACCGGCCCCGACTTCATCTCGCTCCAAGCGCGCGACCTCAACGCTTCACAGGCGTTCTACGAGCAGTACCTCGGCCTCGTCCGCTCACCGGCCGGGCCGCCGCACGCCGTCGTCTTCGAGACGAAGCCGATCGCGTTCGCACTCCGCGACGTCGTTCCCGGCACGGATCTCGCATCCGTTGCTCAGCCCGGCATCGGTGCCGCGATCTGGCTCCACGCCACCGACGTCCAGGCCATTCACGATGCTCTCGCCGCCGACAGTCACACCATCGTGTCCGCACCGATCGACGGCCCCTTCGGCCGGACATTCACCTTCGCCGACCCCGACGGCTACCACGTCACCCTCCACGACCGCGCTTGACGGAACCCCCGACGTACCTACAGGTGGTCGGCGAGTCGCGCCGACAGGACATCGCGGCCGCCCCGGGTGCCGATCCGGGGTTCGGTCAACCGCAGCACCCGCCCCCGATGCTCGAGCTCGAAGCCGCCCGCGGCCAGCACATTTCGGACCCAGTCGCTACCCGTGCCGTAGTTGAGTGCGACGAGCAGTTCGCCGTCGCGCCAGGTGGTTCCGATCGGGGTGCGGAAGCGGCGGCCGGTGCGGCGGCCGTAGTGCACCACGTTCGCATAGCCCGGTACGCGCGCCGCCAGCGCGCGGAAGAGCGGATTGGTGGCCCGCCGATTGACGCGGGCCAGCAGGCGCATACCGGTGCGGTTCATCGCGTCCTCATCCGGCGGGAGTGAAGCGCTGATGCTCGGGGCCGCCGACCTCCATCAACGGATCCCAATCGGCAGGGATGTGCGGCAGCGCGGCGGGATCACCGAACACCTTGCCGCGGCGGATATCCGCGCCTAGGTGACGGCCCAGGACCGCACCCGCCGCGCCGACCCCGGAGGCCATGGCGCCTTCGACGCCCGGCCCCCAGGAGTTGCTGGCGCCGGCCAGGAACAGGCCTTTGATCCGGGTGCGTGGGCTGGGCCGTAGCGGGCCGAATTGATGCCAGGACAGATCGATACCGTAGGCCACGCCGTCGCTGGAGTAGGTGTAGCGCTCCTGGGTGACGGGGGATCCGGCCTCGGACCAGATGATGTGATCACGGAGGTTGGGGATGACCGCCGCGGCGCGGTCGATGAGCACCTCGGTGATCTCTTCCTTCCGCTTCAGATAGGTGGCTTCGCGGCGGTACCTGCCACCGTCGTAGGGACCGGTCTCGATGCCCCAGAACCGGTGGTCGGCAGGTGCTGCCGACATGACCTCGAGGTTGGTGTAGCCAGCGGGCGCGATGCGATCGCAGGCCGGGTCTTTCACCGACTGCACGGAGACGAAACCCGGTGTGCGGGCATAGAGTTCACCGATCTGGTCCTCGGACAACGTGCCCGCGCGTTCGGCGAGGTCGAAGGCCTTCTCCGAGGGCTCCAGGATCGGGTAGCTGAAGTAGTTGGTGATCGGCATCTGCCCGCGCAAGTCGATGTCGAGTGCCAGATACACGTTGAACAGCGGCAGCGACATTCGGTAGGAGTCCACGCGTTTGAGGGCCCACCAGGGCAGCTTGTCGCGGCCGACCAAGTCCAGGTAGGTGCGTTTGATGTCGGCGTTGGACACCACGATATCCGCTGAAATGCGTTCCCCGTCAGCGAGTTCCACGCCGGTGACGCGGCCGCTCTCGACCAGGATGCGGCGTACCCGGGCGTGGGTGCGCCAGTCACCGCCGTGGGCGCGCACGACCGAAGCGAGGTGCGCGGCGAAAACCTGGCCGCCGCCGGCTGGGAACCAGCCGCCGTCGCGAATGTAGTTGTGCAGGAACACCGCGTGCACCATCGTGGCGGCGCGGTGCGGGGGTGAGAGATAGGAAGCCTGCGAGGACAGCACCGAGCGGGCGCCGTTGCCGAGGTTGCAGGCATCGAGCAACCGGCCCAGCGGCTGCATCGCCCAGATCGCCGCTGCCGGACCGGCTTTGGCCACCATCCTGGCCATACCCTCGATACTGTCCGGCGTGGTGATCCGATCGGTGGCGGCCCCCAGCGCACTGAGGACCCCGATGAACTTGCGTAGCCCCGCCGCGTCATCCGGGAAAGCCTCGATCAGGTTGGCCAGGTAGGCATCCCAGCCACGCGGCACCTTGACCGTCACCTCGGGGTAGACGATGGTGTCGAATCCGTCGGTGTCCATGGGCAGGAACTCGACGCGGTCGTCGAGGCCGACGCCACGCAGCATCGCCGGTATCGCACCCTCGGGTCCGCAGTCACCGAGATAGTGCACGCCGACCTCGAACTCGAACTGCTTGCGGCGGAACACATGTGTGCAGCCACCGAGCACTTCCCCGGCTTCCAGGACGAGGGTGCGTTTGCCGTTGGCCGCGAGGTAGGCCGCGGCGGTCAGACCGCCCATGCCGCTGCCGACGACGATGGCGTCCCAGCGCCCAGATGTTGCTGTCGATGCTGTGCTCATGTGCTCTTCCTGGTAAGTAGCGCGTCCACCCATGCGCTGAGTTCGGTTTCGACGACGTCGAGCGGTTCGGTACTGCGCTTGGCCTTGGCCACCAGCAATGCGCCTTCGATGGCCGAGATCGCCATGGCGGCAATGGAATGCGCGCGGTCCATGGCGAGGCCCTGCTGCGCCAGCCCCTCGGCAATCGTCTGCTCCCAGGCCGTGAACGACTCCCCCGCGGCCTGTTTCGTCTCGGGCAGCTCGCCGCCTTCGAGCGCGGCGGCGGCTATCGGACAGCCGGAGCGAAAGTCGCTCTCGCGCAGCTGCTGCCGGAAGAACCCCACGATCAACCGCAATGTGGCGACCGGATCGCCCTGCGCCAGGCTGGCGGCGATGAGCGATCCCATCAGCGCCCCGGCTCGTCGGGTCGCCTCTTCCGCCAGCTGCGGCTTACCGCCTGGGAAGTGGTGGTAGATCGACCCCCGTGGCGCATGCGCATGTTCGACCACGTCGGTCAGCGCGGTGGCGTCCACGCCGCGTTCGCGGAACAACACCACCGCACTGTCGAGCATCCGCTGTCGCGCGGTCGATTGCCTGCCCATCACACTCCTGCCGGTCAGCCGCTATCTGCCTAATTCTATGCACGCGTGCATAGAATTAGGCAAGTGCGCAACGAAACAGCAGTTCAGCCAGGGGTCCGCGGCAGGCCTACTACAGTCGAGCTATGGGCATCGAACGTTCGAGCGTCGTTCCCGCACCGCTGAATGAAGTGTTCGACTGGTTCGCGCGACCCGGCGCGTTCGCCCGGCTCTCGCCGCCCTGGCAACCGATGTCTCTGGTCGAGGAGGCGGATTCGCTGGCCGACGGGCGCGCCGTGCTCCGGCTGCCGGGCGGGTTGCGGTGGGTGGCCCGGCATGACCAGCGAGCCTTCGATCCGCCGCACCGGTTCGCCGACGAGGTCGCGGTCGACGGCCTGGCGTCGGCGCCCGCCGGAATCGCGTTGCGCTGGCGGCACATTCACGAATTCGAAGCGGTGGACGCGGGGCACACGCGGGTCATCGACCGGGTGGACACCCCGGTTCCGGCGGCCGCGCTGAACGCCACCTTCGACTATCGCTATCGACAGCTCGCCGACGACTTGGCCGCGCACCAGCGCGCGGCACAGCATGGGCTGCCCGCCTCGACCATCGCCGTCACCGGCGCATCAGGGCTCGTCGGCTCGGCCCTGAGCGCGTTCCTCAGCACCGGCGGCCACACCGTGGTGCGGCTGGTGCGCCACACACCGCGGACCCCCGGCGAGCGGCATTGGGACCCCGCCGCACCCGACCCCGACCTGCTGAAAGGGGTCGATGCGGTGATCCACCTGGCCGGTGCCTCGATCGCGGGCCGGTTCACCGACAAACATCGGCGCGACATCACCGACAGCCGCCTCGCACCCACGCGTGCACTCGCCGCACTTGCCGCCCGCACCGGAGTCCGGGCATTCGTGTCCGCCTCGGCGATCGGCTACTACGGCTACGACCGCGGTGACACCGTCCTCACCGAGGACAGCGAGCGCGGCGAGGGATTCCTCGCCGACGTGGTCGCCGCCTGGGAGGCCGCCACTCACCCGGCCGCCGCTGCCGGAATCCGGGTGGTGCGAGTGCGCACCGGCATCGTGCAGTCCCCGCGCGGCGGCACCCTGCGACTGTTGCGCCCGCTGTTCACGCTCGGGCTCGGCGGCCGGATCGGCGATGGCAGCCAGTGGTTGTCCTGGATCGGAATCGACGACCTGATCGACGTGTATCACCGTGCGCTCTGGGATGATTCGCTGTCCGGTTCGGTGAACGCCGTCGCTCCGAACCCGGTGCGCAACACCGAATACACCCGATCGTTGGCCGCCACCCTGCACCGGCCCGCCCTCCTGCCGGTGCCCGCGTTCGGCCCCGCGCTGCTGCTCGGCGCTCAGGGCTCCCGGGAACTGGCCACCGCCAGTCAGCGGGTGGAGCCGACGAGGCTGTTGGCGGCCGAACACACTTTCCGCACACCGGATCTGGACTCGGCCCTCGCGCATCTACTCGGCCGACAGGTCGCGTCTACCAGCGGTTGAATCGGCGGCGCACTATCGGTGCGCCGCGACCCGATCGTCTTCAGGCGCGCGGTCGTTCGCTCCCCCGCGGGTGGCGTTCCCCGGCCACCACACCTTCGGCCCGATCGCGCTGAACAGCGCTGGGATGATCACGGTCCGGACCACGAAGGTGTCGAGCAGGATTCCCACCCCGACGACGATGCCCAGCTGGGTGAGGGTGATCAGCGGGAGCACGCCAAGCACACAGAAGACAGCCGCGAGAACCACACCCGCGCTGGTGATGACCGCGCCGGTAGCCGACACCGCGCGCACCATTGCCCACTCGGTGCCGTGCGCGGGGGTCTCCTCGCGGGCCCGGGTGACCAGGAAGATGGTGTAGTCCACGCCGAGCGCGACCAGGAACAAGAACGCGAACAGCGGTACCGCCGTATCCATTGCCGGAAAACCGAACAGGTGCACGCTCAACCAGCTCCCGATCCCGAGTGCCGCGAGCGCGCTGAGCACCGTGACAGCGACCAGCAGCAGCGCCGCGGGCACAGCACGCAGCAGGATCAGGAGGACGGCGCAGACCACGGCGAGAATCAGCGGAATGATCAGCAGCCGATCGCGATTGGCGGCCGTGCGGCTGTCGAGTGCCTGCGCATCGCTCCCGCCGACCATGGCCTCGGCGCCGGGTACGGAGTCCGCACGTGCACGCAGGGATTCGATGATCTCGAACGCGCGGTCCGAGCCGGGCGCGGCGTCCAGGAACACCGTCCAGCGCGCCCAGCCAGTCGGTGAGGTTCCGGTCTGCGTCGCTCGAACCACGCCCGGGGTGCTGGAGAACAGGTCGGTGAGGCGGGGCGCGGTGTTCGCGCGGGCGACGATCTGGGCCGGGTCGGCCGATCCGGCCGGGAAATGTGCTGCGAGAGTGTCGAATCCGGTGACCGACTCGGCGCGCACGCGGAACTGCTCGGTCTGCGACAAGCCGATATCGACGGTGAACAGGCCCAGCACGCAGACCAGCAGCGCGGTCACCGTCACGGCAGCCACCCGCACGGGCCTGGCGACGACCCTGGTCGCGATCCGGTGCCAGACACCCTCTTCGGCGAAATCCCGATCGTCTGCTTCCGGAATATAGGGCCAGAACACTTTCCGCCCGCACAGCGCCAAGGCGGCGGGCAGACCGATCAGGACGAAGGCCAAGGCCACCAGAAGTCCCGCAGCGGCGAACACGCCGAGGCTACGAGTGCTCGGCACCGACGCCAGTACCAGTATCAGCAAGGCCATGACCACGGTCAGGTTGCTGGCCAGGATCGCGGGACCGGCGCGGCGCACCGCCTGCCGCAGCGCCCGCCGATGGTCGGTGGCGCGATGCAGTTCGTCGCGGTAGCGCGAGATCAGCAGCAGCGCGTAGTTGGTGCCCGCACCGAAGACCAGCACGCTGGTGATCCCCGAGGTGGAGCCGTCGAAGGTCATATCCGTCAGCCGGGACAGCCCGGTACCGGCCGCATTCGCGACCCGGTCGGCCAGGCCGATGATCAGCAGCGGGAGCAACCACAGGATCGGCGATCGGTACGTCACGATCAGCAGCGCGGCGACAACGATCGCCGTGACCGCCAGCAGGGTCACGTCGGCGCCGGCGAACGATTCGGAGATGTCGGCGGCGAAAGCCGGTCCGCCGGTGATCGCCAGCGTCAGGTCGGCGGGCAGTCCCGCTCGCGCGGCTTCGCGGACCCGCTCGATCTGTTCGGTCAGCGCGGTGCCGCTCGACTGCGCGGAGATCGGTATCTGCCCAAGCACGGCCGCGCCGTCCGGGGCCGGAACGAGCTCACTCGGCGCGGCGCCCGTCGCGTTGGCCGCGCGCGTCACCGCGGCCATGGCGGCCTGACGGTCGGCGGCGGTGAGCCCGCCCGCGTCCGCACGGGTTACCACGGCGATGACGGATGACGTTCCAGCGTCCGGGAATTCGGCCAGGACCTGCTCGATACGGGTCGACTGCGCGGAGTCCGGCAGCGACTGGGGCGATTCGCCCGAGGCGTCGTTCTCGCCGGCGCCGCCGATCATCGCCGCCGCGACGGCGAAGAGCGCGAGTAACAGCGCCCATGATCTGCGGTGCGTGACGACGGCTCCGTAGCGATCCCAGATACTCACCTCTCGAATGTTTCATATTCTTAACTATTAAGCAACAGAGAGAATGTGTCCGGAGGCTACGCTGTCGCCGTGACCGAAAGCGACCGGACCGCCACCCCGCCCCGCGCCGATCCCGGCGAGCAGCGCGCCACGCTGGAGACGGAGATCGGCGCCGACCTGCGCGCGCTGACCGCGGTATCCGAGCAGCTGGGACACGTTTTCGCACGGTCGAACAAATTGCGACCCAATGACTTCCGGGCGCTGCTCCACATCGCCACTGCAGAGTTCGCGGGCCGCCCCCTCACCGCCGGGCAACTCGGCGCGCTGATGGGAATGTCGTCGGCGGCAGTGACCTATCTCGTCGAACGCCTGATCGAATCAGGGCACCTGCGCCGCGGCGCCGACCCGCGCGACCGCCGCCGGGTGCTCCTCTTTCACGATGCCCCCGGGCGCGCCGCGGCCGAAGGCTTCTTCATCCCGCTCGGGCAACGCACCCGTGCGGCCACGGCGGAGTTCTCCGACACCGAACTGGCCACCGCACACCGAGTTCTGACAGCGATCACCGCGGCGCTACACACCCATCTCGACGAGGTGAGCGGCCGGACTCGGTAGCGCCAACCCGTCAGAGCTGATTGCGCCGCACCGCGAACGGTAGTTTGCGGCGGCCGCGAGCGTCGACGACGCGCATGAGCGTCGTCACCACGCGGGAGCGCCAGCGAGAGGCCGGGTACCACAGGGGTTCCCGGGGCAACTCGGGTCCGCGCGGCACGGTGATGGCCTGCGTGCGGCAGTATTTCCGGATGCCCGCCGCACCACCCCAGCGGGCGCCGATGCCGGAGTCCTTCCAGCCGCCCATGGGTAGCGCGAAATTCACCAGATTGGCGAAGGCGTCGTTGATGTTCACCGCGCCGACCTCCAGGCGGCGGGCCAGCCGTTCGCCGCGGCGGCGATCCGCGGTCCACACCGTGGCCGACAGCCCGTACACCGAGTCGTTGGCCAGCCGCACGGCCTCGTCCTCGCCGGCCACCCTGATGATCGGGATGAGCGGGCCGAAGGTCTCCTCGGTCAGGCACAGCATCGAATGGTCGACATCGACCAGCACCGTCGGTTCGAAGAACGTCCCGGCTCCGGTTGCCTTGCCGCCGGTCAGGATTCGCGCGCCCTTGGCGACGGCGTCGGCGACCTGACCGGTCACGATGTCGCGTTGCGCCGCGGTAGCCATCGCGCCGATGTCGAAGGCGAACCGGCGGTCGTCCGCGCCTTGCCGCAACGCGGCGACCTGAGCCACCAGGCTCTGCACGAAACGGTCGTACACCGGGGCTTCGACATACACCCGCTCCACCGAGATACACACCTGCCCGGAGTTGAACAGGCCGCCATAGAGAATGCCCGCGGCGGCGCGCTCGACGTCCACGTCGGCGAGCACGATCGCCGGGTCTTTGCCGCCCAGCTCGAGGCTGTACGGGATGAGTCGTTGCCCGCAGGCCACGGCGATGGCCCGGCCGGTGCGGGTGGATCCGGTGAACTGCACGAAGTCCACGGTGTCCACGACCGCGCTTCCGGTGTCGCCGCCGCCGGTGAGCACCCGGAACACCGGCGGCGCACCGATTTCGGCCCAGCCTTTGGCCAACTCCTGCGCGCACAGCGGGGTCACCTCGGACGGCTTGATCAGCACCGCGGCGCCTGCCGCCAGCGCGGCGAAGGCGTCGAAACACGGGTTGAGCAGCGGCAGATTCCAGGGCGTGATGATGCCGACGACGGGATAGGGACGGAAAGTCTGCACCAGCCGTTTGCCCAGCCCGATCGGACTGTGCGGCGCCGGACGCTCGTCGGCCAGGAAGGACTGGGCATTGCGGGCCCAGTACTTGACCAGATCGATGGCGGCGGGCACCTCGATTTCGGCGTCGAAGCGGGTCTTGCCGGTTTCGGCCTGGATCAGGTCGGTGAGCCGGGCCGAGTGGTCGACCAGCCAATCCTGGAAGCGCCGTAGCCATTTCGCGCGTCCGGCCACGCCGAGCGCTTCCCATTCGGCTTGCTGGAGGCGAAGTTCGCGCACCGTCGCCGCCACGCTCGCGGCTGATTCCTCCGGCACCTTGCCCACGAGCCGGCCGTCGGCGGGGTTGCGCACCTCGATGGTTCGCTCGAGATCTGGAGTAGCGGTATCCGACACGTGAGGTCCCCTCTGTCTATTCGTCCATCATCGAAATTCGGGCTGTCACGTGCGGGGCAGGCGCACCAGCATCTTGCCGGTGTTGGCACCGCGCATCAGGTCGAGAAACGCGTCGAGGGTGTGCTCCACGCCCTCGACGACGGTTTCGCGCACCCGCAGCGAGTCGTCGCGCAACCAGGCCGACGCTGTCCGCAACCATTCGCCCGACTTGCCGGTGTGGTCACCGAGGATGTAGCCGCGCAACGTGATTCGCTTGCGCGTGGCCAGGTGCAGGTTGTCCGGTCCGGGCAGCGGGGTGGCCGCGTTGTATCCCGAGATCGCACCGCATAGTGCGACCCGCCCGAAAGTGTTCAGCACGGAGAGCGCCGCCTGCAGGTGCTCGCCTCCGACATTGTCGAAGTACACGTCGATACCGTCGGGTGCGGCGTCGGCCAGCTGCGCGGTGAGATCGCCCGCGCGATAATCGAGGGCGGCGTCGAACCCGAACTCCGACAACAGGATTCCGCACTTCTGCGGGCCGCCCGCCGAACCGATGACGCGCGCCGCTCCGAGCTTGCGGGCAATCTGCCCGGCCACCGAGCCGACCGCGCCCGCCGCCCCCGAGACGAACACGACATCGCCGTGGCGCACCGGCGCAATCTCGGTCAATCCGACATAGGCGGTCAATCCGGTCGCGCCGAGCACGCCCAAATACGCCTGGGGTGGCGAACGTTTCACGTCCACGCGGTGCGCTTCGGAGGCCTGGAGCAGGGCGTGTTCGCGCCACCCGGCGAAGTGCAGCACCGCCGTGCCGACCGGGAGGTCCGCGACCTGGGAGGCTATGACCGTGCCCACCGCGCCGCCGGTCATGGCCTGCCCCAGCTCGAATGGCGGCAAATAGGATTTGCCCTCGTTCATGCGGCCGCGCATATAGGGGTCCACCGACAGCCAGTCGTTGGCGACCAGGATCTGCCCCGGACCCGGATCCGGCAGGGTGCTGGTGGCGAGTTCGAAGTCGGCGGGTTTCGGTTCGCCTGCCGGGCGGGCGAGCAACCGCCATTCCCGGGTGGTGATCGTCATCGTTCCCCCAGTGCTTGCTGGTAGAGCGGGTTGTCGACGCTGTAGTAGTTGCAATGGAACCCGCTCGGGATCCGGAACGGGATCAACACCCGCGCCAGCGGCCCGGCGGACAGGTCGCGCGCATCGAACACCGCCAGTTCGGTTTCGGCGGCACCGGGGCGATGCACCAAAGTCACTGCGTAGCCGTCGAGTTCGTCGACGCCGCCGACACGCGGCGCGAAGATGAGCTCGCCGGCAGCCGCGCCGGGGCCGAAGTGGTAGATGTCGTCGACGCCGGTGTCGGTGTCGACCCGGACCACCGAATCCATGCCGTCGACCCGGCCGTCGACGGAGTGCAGGTTGCTGTTGGCGAAGGCGTAACGGCTGGCCCGGGTCATGCGCCGGTCGTCCGGGCGCGGAAACTGGATGTCGCGGTCGTTGAGGATTTCCTCGCGCACCACATCGGTGGCGGCGGCCGGGTCGATGGTCCAGCGGCGCAGGCTCTGCTGGGTCTGGCGGTGGGTACGCCGGGTGCCGTCGGTGTCGGGGAACAGCGCGGTCCCCTCAGCCGCGGCGACATCGGCGATGATGCGGCCGTCCTCCTCCCAGACGTTGGCCTGATGCATCATGTGCCGCGGGGCGGCCTCGAACCAGCGCACATCGGCGGCGGTGCCGCGGCGCGGCATGAGACCGAGCCGAGTGGGCCGGTTGGCGTCCCAGGCGACCATGGGTCCGCCTGCCACGGCGCGCTGGACACTGATGTCCAGTGGAGTGACTGGGAAGACGACGTAGTGCTCGGTGACGAAGAAGGTGTGCATCATGCTCTGGTGCGGCACCGGGATGAACTCGGTCCGGCGGACATGGCCGTCGAAATCGATGATGTCGTAACGGATTTCCGGGCCACTACGCCGGGCCAGGGATCCGATGTTGAGCAGTTCGCCGGTGCCGTGGTCGACCGTCGGATGTGCGGAGAACGTCGTGGTGATCACCCCTCCGTAGTGCTCCTCGCCGATGGTGTCGAGGCTGCGCGGGTCGAGTTCGACCGGTGGCGCGCCCTCCATCAGCGCCAGCAGCTTGCCGCCGTGCAGGATGATATTGGTGTTGGCGGTGTTGTAGCGGGTGCCCGCCGCCGCCGGGTCGGTGGTGACGGGGTTGCCGTGGACACCGAAAAGCCTTCGCCCCGCCTTCATTTCGAGCAGCAGTTTGTCGGTACGCACCCACCGGTTGCGCATCGAGACCCGGCCTTCTTCGAAGAAGAAGGCGTAGACCATGCCGTCGCCGTCGAACCAGTGGTAGTCCTCCTCGGTCGGCGGGTACAGCGGTTCGGCGCCGTTGCGGTAGAACACACCCGCCAGATCCGCGGGCAGCTCCCCCTCGATGAACAAGTCGGGTGCCTGCACCTCCATCCGGTTCGGCTGGTGATGGCCGCTCAGGAACGGGCTTTCGCGATAACGAGTGGACGCCATGGTCAGCCCTCCGGTTCCAGGACGCCCAGGGTGGTGCCCACCGGGTATTCACTGTCGGTCTGCACTGTGCCGTGGCGCAGCACTCCGCCTGTGGGCGAAGGGATTTCGGTCTCCACCTTGTCGGTGCCCACCGTGTACAGCGGTTCGCCCGCGGTGACGGCGCTGCCGTCGGGGACCAGCCAGCCGAGGAAGGTGCCGTCGGTCATCGACACGTCCAGCTTGGGCATCTTGATTTCCATGCAGTGTCACTTTCTGGGCTGGTGGTTTCACGGGGTATCGGATCAGCAAGCGGCTCAGCCGTTTTCGAGACGCAGCGCCTGGGCCGGGCAAGACGACACCGCCTCGGCTGCCCGACCGGCCAGGTTCGCAGGGACTTCGTCGAGGAGAACCTCTGCGGTGCCGTCGTCGCCGACGGCGAACAGGTCCGGGACAACGGCCTCGCACACCCCGTTTCCCACGCACATGTCTTGATTCACAACAACTCTCACGGTTCGCCCTTTCATCTGGTCAACAGGGTGCAGCCGCTCAACCCGGGCGCGCCGTAGACGTGCGACAACGCGACTCCCGGGTCCCGGGCCACCTGATGCGCCCCCGCCGTACCGCGCAGTTGCAGGACGTTCTCGTGGATCTGGCGCAGGCCCGAGGCGCCGATCGGTTCGCCGTTGGCCAGGCAACCGCCATCGGTATTGATCGGCAGCCGGCCGTCCAGCGCGGTGGCGCCGCTGTCGATGAGCTCGGTCTGTTCGCCGTGCGCGCACAGCCCGGTCTCGGCGAGGTGGATGATCTCCGCGCCCGCGTCGGTGTCCTGTACTTGTGCGAGGCCGACTTCGGCGGGGGCGATTCCGGCCTGCTCGAAGACGGCTGCGGCTGCGTCGACCGTCGGGCTGTGCCCGGGCCGGATCGACAGCGACGGGCTGAGCACCTCGAACGATCCTGGTCGCCGGGTGCGCACCGCGACCGCGCGGATGTACACCGGGTCCGGGCGATACCGCTTGGCGGTTTCGGCGGCACAGAGCACCAGCGCGGTGGCGCCGTCACCGGGCGAGCACAGCATGAACTGGCGCAGCGGATCCACCAGCATCGCCGAATTCTCGATGTCCGCGGCGGTGAGCGCCTTGCGCCGCCACGCGTTCGGATTCAGCGACCCGTTATGGAATGCCTTGGCCGCCACCGCGCTGAGCAGCCGCGGCGGCAGGTCGTGCTCGTGCAGATAGCGCTGGATCTTCAAGGCGAAGAACTGCGCCGTCACCGCCATGCCGGTCGTGCCGTACCAGCGGCCCAGCCCCATCTGGCCGGTGGAGATGGTGAACGCTCCGCGCGGGTGCGAGTCGAAGCCCAGGACCAGAGCCCGCCGCGCCGCCCCGGATTCGATGGCGTGCACCGCTGACAGCAGCGAACTGCTGCCGGTGGCGCAACCGTTGAGCACGTTGATAAAGGGCACGCCGGTCAGTCCGAGTTCGCTGACCAGAGAATCGGCCGAACCACCGGATAGACTGCCGCCGACGGCGTAATCGATGTCTGACCAAGCGATTCCGGCGTCACCGAGGGCGAGGCGCACGGCGCGGACGGCTTCGGCCCGGACGGTGGTGCCGTGGTACCGGCCGAACGGGGTGCACCCGGCACCGATGATCGCAACGCTCACGAGGCATGTCCTTCCCACGGGGTGAAGGCGAAAGTGACAGCGGTTTCCCCGGATTCGGTGGGCACCGAGAACTCGACCAGTCGCATCGGCATCCCGATGTGCAGCCGCGCCGGATCGCATTCGGTCAGTAGCGATTCCACGATCACCTGGCCTGGGAGCTCGACATAGCCGAGGCCGAACGGCGTGAACTCCGCCGCCGATGGTACGTACGGGGGGCTCGGCGGCGGGAACCGCTGCACGGTCCAGCTCCACAGCACGCCTTCGTCGGCGAGCGGTTCGACGCGGATATCGTCGCCACCGCAGCGCGGGCAGGCGGTGCCGACCGGGAAATGGATCTCGTCGCAAGCGGCGCAACGGCCCCCGCGTAACCGCAACCGGCCGTCCGCGAGGTCCATCAGGGTGGGGTCGACGGGGTTATCCATCACTGGTCTCCTGCTCGATTCGTTTGCGCATGCGCACCCCCCGTTTGAACACCACGACGTCGCCGTGCACCCCCGCCTGGCAGGCCAGCCGCACCGGGCAGCCGCTGCGGGCCCGCAACTCCTTGACCGCGCGGGTCTCGGACTCGGCCGCTTCCGAGAGGCGCTCGGCGTGCTCGAGCACCTCGATATGGCACACCAGGCAATCGCCGAGCCCGCCGCAGATCGTCGGCCACCGATACCCGGCCGCCAGTGCGGCCGCCATCACGGTTTCCCCTGGCGCAGCGGTGAATTCGATACCGGCGGGCCGCACCGTGACCTTCGCCGGAGCGCTGTCGTCGGGCACCGCATCACCCCCGCCGCACTTCGCTCCAGGCGCGGCCGCGATCCGGATCGGGTTCGCGATCCAGGCCCAGGACACGTTCGGCAATGATGGTGCGCTGAATTTCCGAGGTGCCGCCGGCGATGGTGAGCCGGCGACTGTCCAGCAGCGCATAAGCCTCGGGTGTGAGCGCGTCCTCCGCCGTGCATGCCGCGGCCGCCCCGGCCAGTTCGTAGCCGAGTTCGGTAATCCGTTGCGACAGTTCCGATTGCGCGAGCTTGGTAATAGAACCGTGCGCGCTGTTCCGGGTTCCGCCCTGCGCTCGCAGATTGGTCAGCTCCAGTGCCCGCTCGGTAACGAGCAGCGTCATGAGCCGGTCGCGCAGCACCGGATCGGCCCATCCCTCGCTGTGCCGCGCCGCTGCCAGCACCGGCGCGAGCGGCACGCCACCGGCCGCGGAACTTCCTGAGAGACCAGATCTTTCGGCACTCAGCGTGGACATCGCGACCCGCCAGCCCGCGCCGACCGGCCCGAGCCGAGCTTCGTCGGGCACCACGACCGCGTCGAGGAACACCTCGCAGAAATGCTCCTCGCCGGTCAGCTGCCGTAGCGGGCGCACGGTTACACCCGGCGATTGCATGTCGAGCAGGAAACAGGTGATGCCTTGGTGTTTGGGCTGATCCGGGTCGGTGCGCGCGAGCAGCATGCCGTAGCGGGCGAGGTTCGCGAACGAACTCCAGACCTTCTGCCCGTCGACAGTCCAGGTGCCTTCAGCCTGGCGGGCCCGGGTGGCCAGGCTCGCCAGATCCGATCCCGCGCCCGGTTCGCTGAACAGCTGACACCAGACATCGACGCCGTCACCGATACCGGGCAGGTACCGCTGCTGTTGCTCCGCAGTGCCCCAAGCCGCGATCGTCGGTTCGATCAGCGTGCGCCCGACGAAATACGGACCGGCCCACTGTTCTTCGGTGCTATCGGACACGCTCACCGTCCTCGAGATCGACAAGTTCCGCCAGCCGCCGCCGGTGCCCGGCCGCTCCCCCGGTCAGCGCCACCACCGAGTGCGCGCGCCGCAGATACCGGTGCGCCCAGTGCTCCCAGGTGATCGCGATACCGCCGTGCAGTTGCACTGCCGCCTTGGTCATCGCGGCCGCGGTGTCGGCTGCCAGTGCCGCGGCGACGGCGAGATCCATAGCCGTACGGCGACTTTCGGGATCACCGGCGAGCTGCCAGGCTGCGCCGTACACCGCAGAGCGGGTCAGTTCGACCTGGGTCAGCAGGTCGGCGAGCCGGTGTTTGATCGCCTGGAACGAGCCGATCGTGCGACCGAATTGGATACGGCGCGAGACATAGTCGAGGGTCTGGTCGAAGGCATGCTGGGCAACGCCGAGCAGTTCGGCCGCCACCACAAGATCGGCTCGCCGCCGCAGCGCGGCCAACGCCACCGGGTCGGTAAGCACCAATTCTGGTGTCACACCCCGGCATTCGATGCGGCCGAGCCCGCGGGACGGATCGAGCCCGGACAACTCGGTGACCGCAACACCGGGTTCATCGGCATTCAGCACCACAATCGACTCGGTGCCCTCGATCGACGCCGCACACACGATGGGACCGGCGTCATCCAGATCCCACACCAACTCAGCCGCCCCCGACACCCGACGACTACCACCGTCGCCGCTGAGCCCCAACGCACCGCGAGCGATCAAACCCGCACTCACCGCCGCCCGCGGCCGCTGCCGCAACAGCGCGACAATGGCCGCCGAATCCGCATTGGCGGCCAACAAGGGCCCAGCCGCAGCTGTCGAGACCAGCGGACCACGAAACAGCGCCGCCCCCGCCTCCTCCGCCAGAATCGCCAGATCGATGGCTGTCCCGCAGGATTCCCCAGCACCGAACAACAGGTCATCGACACCGACCTCATCCAGCAGCCGCCGCCACCCTTCCGCAGACTCCCCGACTTCGGTACCGAAGAACTGCCGAAGCACCTCCCGCAACGCCCGGTGTTCGTCGCTGAAATGGAAGGCCGGCGGCAGCAGATCCGTTGCTGCACCGGCGATATCAGATGTCGTCATGACCGACCTTCAGTTGCCACGATCGACTCCAAGCGCACCCAACGGCCAGCCGAACCGGCCTTCTGCGACCACCCCGGCCTATAGCCGAAGCGCGACGTCCCGACGCCGCTGGCCCCCCTCGGCTGCCAGCACCCGTCGAGTGGCACATGGTTGAGGCAAATGTCGAGTGAGCCCTCCACGGTGTGCCTCTCGGGGGCCTCCCACGGCTGGCAGCACCCATCCAGTGGCACACGGCCGAGGCGAAACTCGAGTGGGCCCTCCACGGTGTGCCCCTTGGTCGCCCCTTTCGGCTGCCAACACCCATCGAGCGGCATATAGCTGAGATGACCGTCGACCGTGCCCATGGTGCGCCGCACGGGGACCTCATTCTGGTAGTAGCGCCCGCCGAGTGGCACACGGCTGGGGCGAATCTCGACTAGGCGCTTCGCGATGTGCCGGTCGGCGGCGTTTCCGGCTGGGTGGCTACTGGCGACGCTTCCTGTGCTCATTGGGCGGCGCCTGGTAGGGGCGTGCCCGGTAAGGCTGCGGCTTCGCGGTGGGTTGCCAAGTATCGGTCGCGCAGGGCGCGCTTGTTGATCTTGCCCATTGCGGTGCGGAGCTCGTCGTCGATGAGTTCGACCGTGGCCGGGCATTTGTAGTGCGCCAGGCGGTCTCGGCACCAGGTGACGAGTTCGGCTGGGGTGGGAGGGTTTTCGGTTGGGACCACCAGTGCGACCAGTTGCTCGCCCATGTCGGCGTGTGGGATGCCGATCACGGCGACGTCGAATACGCCGGGGTGGGTGCGCAGGGCCGCTTCGGATTCGGCCGGGTATATATTGACGCCGCCGCTGACCACCATGTCGGAGGCGCGGTCGGTCAGGTAGAGGTATCCGTCCGTGTCGAGGTAGCCGATTTCGCCGACCATGAAGACCTCACCAGGTAGGTAGCTGTTGGCGGTCTTCTCCGGGTCGTTGTGGTATTTCGGCTGTACGCCGGTGGTGGAGCGCACGCACACCAGGCCCGGCTCATCCGGGCCGAGCACAGTGCCGTCCACATCCCGGATGGTCAGTTCGTAGCCGGGCATGGCTCGGCCGACCGAGCCTGGGTGGGCGAGCCATTCGTGGGAGTCGATGAAGGTCACGGTGCCCACTTCGGTGGAGCCGTAGGCCTCGGAGAAGACCGGGCCGAACCAGTCGATCATGGCGCGCTTGACGTCCACTGGGCAGCTGGCGCCGGTGTGCACGACGGAACGAATGCTGCTGATGTCGTAGCGTTCACGTACTTCGGCGGGCAGGGCGAGCAGCCGGGCGAAGTGGGTCGGCACCATCATCGTGCTTTCGATGCGGTGTTGTTCGATGAGGCGTAGTACCGCTTCGGCGTCGAACTTCGGCACGATGACGAGCGGGTTGCCGACGGTCAGGCCGCGGACGCCGCCGATCGGGCCGGTGTGGTGCATCGGGCCCACGATGAGGTGGCGGCCCTTGGGGCGGACCGGTGAGTGTTCGATGCGCTGGACGTGTTCGACGATGCTTTCACCGGTGGGGTACATCTGTTCCGGTAGCCGGACGCCTTTGGGCAGTCCGGTGGTGCCGGAGGTGTAGTACAGCGGGGCGGCCGGTGTGATCAGCTCGGAGGGCTCGGCATCCGGGAACCCTGCGACAGCGTGCTCGAAGAATCCGCTCGCGGCGGCTTCCCCTGTGCCCCAAGCGAATACACGCACAGACAAGCTGGCCGCGCGCACGGTCGCCGCGGTGCGCGCGGAGCACAGCACCGTGTGCACCGCGGCATCACCGAGAATGTGGCGTACCTCGTCGGCGGTGAGCTGGAAGTTGACCGGCACCACGGACAGGCCCGCGTACGTGGTGGCCAGGTGTGCGAGCGCGGTGTGCACCCCGTTCTCGGCCATGATCGCGATCCGCTGCCCGGTGCCGACGTCGAGCGACAGCAGCCAGCCCACCGTCCGGTTGACCATCGAATTCAGGTGCGCCCAGGTCCATTCGAGGTCGCCGTCGGTGACGGCGACCGCAGTGGGTTCGCGCTCGGCGACCGCTGCCAATCCGTATGCCACGCTCAGCCTCCGACGCGACTGCGTGAGCGTTCCAGGGTGCGTCGCACCGCCGCGAGGATGCCGGCAGTGTTGGGCACGAACGCGTCTTCGAGCACCTTGGCGTAGGGAATCGGCGTGTTGGCACCCGTGACCCGGGCAACCGGCGCGGCCAGGTCATCGAACAACCGCTCGCTGAGCATCGCTGCCAGTTCCGCACCGAAACCGTTGCGCCGCACGGCTTCATGAATGACCACCGCGTGCCGGGTACGGGCCACCGACTCCAGGACCGCGTCCTCGTCCAACGGCACCAGCGACCGCAGATCGATCACCTCGGCTTCGACGCCTTCTTCGGCCAGTTGCCCGGCCGCCGCCATGGCGTCGTGCACCTGCCGCCCGTAGGAGATCAGCGTGATATCCCGTCCCGGGCGCAGCGTGTTCGCGACGCCGAGCGGAACATAGTGCCGCCCAACCGGAACCGGCTGCGGCGGGGTGAAGTACAGCAGGCTCTGCTCCACCATCACACACGGATCGGGGTCCTCGATGCAGGCGGTGAGCAGGCCCTTGGCCTCGGCCGGATTGCTCGGCACCACCACCTTGAGGCCGGGAATGTGGGTCAACCAGGCTTCGAGCATCTCGGAATGCTGTGCGCCGAACTGCATTCCGGCGCCGGCCGCGCAGCGCACGGTCAGCGGGACGGTGGTCTGCCCGCCGGACATGTAGCGGAGTTTGGCGGCGTGGTTGGACAGCTGGTCCATGCACACGGCCAGGAAGTCCATCAGCATGATCTCCGCGACCGGGCGCATACCGGCCACGGCCGCGCCGATGGCCGCGCCCATGATGGCCTGCTCGCTGATCGGGGTAGCCCGCACCCGGTCGGTGCCGTATTTGGTGGACAGCCCCCGTGTCACCATGAAAACGCCGCCGCCCGGATCGGCGATGTCCTCACCGAGCAAGAAGACCGAGGGGTCGCGGCCGAGAGCGTCATCCAGTGCGCTGCCGATAGCCTGGAACCCGGTCATCGGCTGGGTTGCTGGTGCTTGATTCATATCAACGCCTCCTCGTACACATCAGTGGTGACCTCACTCAGATCCGGCACCGGGCTTGCGTTCGCGAAGGCCACCGCGTCCGCGACGGCAGCCTCCTCTGCGTCCTCGACGGCAGCCAGTTCTGCCTCAGTCGCGATGTCGTTGGCGCGCAACCATTCCCGGAACTTCAGCACCGGATCCGCCGCGCGGGCAGCGTCCAGCTCCCCGGGTTTCATATAGGCGTTCTGGTCCGACATCTGATGGCCGTAGAGCCGGAAGGTCATGGCCTCCAGCAATGTCGGACCCTCTCCCGCCCGCGCCCGAACCACCGCTTCTTGCGCGGCGGCATACATCGCGACCGGGTCGTTGCCGTCGACGCGCACGCCCGGGAAGTTGTAGGCGGCGGCGCGGTCGGCGATGCGGGCCACGCTGGTGCCGTCCGCGTAGGAGGTGTGTTCGGCGTAAAGGTTGTTGTGGCAGCAGAACACGACCGGCAGCTTCCAGATCCCCGCCAAGTTGCAGGCCTCGTGGAAGGCCCCGATATTGCTGGCGCCGTCACCGAAGTTCACTACGGTGACCTGATCGGTGCCGCGCATCTGCGCGGCCAGCGCCAGGCCGGTGGCGATCGGCAGGCCACCGCCGACGATGCCGGTGGTCACCATCAGCCCGGAAGCCGGGTGGGTGATGTGCATCGGCCCGCCCTTGCCCTTGCAGGTGCCAGTGGCCTTGCCGAAGTACTCGGCCCAGAGTTCCCGCAGCGGCACGCCTTTGGCGAGCTGATCATGCAACCCGCGGTAGGTGGTCACCACATAGTCGTCAGGCCGCAGCAGTGCGCCCATCGACGCGGCAATGATCTCCTGCCCGCGCGGCGAGTAGTACTGGGCGCTGACCTGGCCGGCCAGCACCAGTGACCGGAACTTCTCGTCGCACAGTTTGATACGGGTGGCCTTGGTGAAGATGGTCATCAGCGCCGCAGCGCTGAGTGGAATGTCGTTCTCCGGCACGGTCATCCAATCCTTGTGTAGGTTCTAGTCCGCTACGTAGCGGTCGAGGTCGGAGTGGAACTGCCGGATCCGGACCTCCTGATAGTCGGCGAGCGTCACGCCCGGCTTGGTCATCGCCTTCAGACCGCGTTGCACCAGCGGCAGATTCGACAGGTCCTGGTTGAAGACCGGCACCAGACCACCCAATTCCGGTGCGGCGCTGTAGTCCTCGTCGGGGCCCAGCCAGTGCACGGGGCCGGCTTTGGGCTTGGGCACCCCCGGCGGCAGCGGGACCAGCAGCATGATGTCGAAGACGCACCGGTCCGGGTCGTTGCCGTAGGGCCGGAACCGATAGGTCAGCGGCGCGCCGACACCGGCCCAGGGCGCAAGGTTCGGGAACACGAAATACTGGATGGCGTCCACAATTTCGGTATCGCTCACCTTCGACAGGTCGGCTCCCGACCGCGCGGCCAGCCCCTGGCGCATCACCTCGGCGACGATCGGGCGCGCCGACTGACCCTCCGGCACGGTGATCGCGCCGACCCCCTCCTGCTGGAAGTCCCGGAACATCGCCTCGAGCACGTCCTGCGGTTCGAGCGGTTCCTCCAGGTGCGGGCTGCTCGTGGCCTGCGGCGTGATCATCCGGTTGAACCCCGGCTGCCCGTCGGCTCCGCGGTAGACGTCGTACTGAGTGTTGCTGTCGCCCAGGTATTCCAGCAGCTGCGGATGCGTGGAGATGACGTGATAGGACTCGATGAACGCCTCCAGTCCCACCTTCCAGTTGCAGTCGATGACCTTGGCGACGTGCACCGCCTTGAAGCGCTGCTCCAGCTTGAAGTAGGAGAAGTGCTTCTCGACCTCGCCCAGGTAGGTTTGCAGCGGCACTGCGTCCGGGTCGGGATTGACGAACACGAATCCGGCCCACACCCCGGTTTGTGCCTGGGGCAGTGCGAATTTCGCGTCGTCGACGTGCGGGAAGTCCCAGCGGCTCGGCACATCGGTGAGCGCACCCTCCAGGCTCCAGGTGAAACCATGGAAGGGGCAGCGCAATTGGTTCGCGTGCCCGGCCGAATCGCACAGCCGGGTGCCGCGATGCAGGCACGCGTTGTGGTAGGCCTTGATCTCGCCGCTCTTGGTCCGCACCACGATCAGCGAGATATCGGCGATGTCGTAGACGTGGAAGTCGCCGGGCTCGGGGATGTCCTCCTCCCGGCAGGCCATCTGCCACACCTTCTTCCACATCCGCTCGACTTCACGATGATGGAACTCGGCGCTGAGGTAGCGGTCC
Source organism: Nocardia sp. XZ_19_385 (assembly GCF_015355755.1). Taxonomy (NCBI): domain Bacteria; kingdom Bacillati; phylum Actinomycetota; class Actinomycetes; order Mycobacteriales; family Nocardiaceae; genus Nocardia; species Nocardia sp. XZ_19_385. The sequence goes on along the minus strand of NZ_JACVEE010000003.1, from coordinate 387,476 downwards.
TTGTCGATGTCGCCGGAGCCGAGATACTCGTAGGACTCCTCCAGCAGCGGCGGCGGCACCTCCCGGGTGTCGGCGCCGAGCAGGCTCTGCACGGACGGCCCGGGTGAGCGGGCTTCGCCGGGCGCGAGCTCGTCGGACGCGCGCAAGTCGGTCATGATTTCCTCCGAAGATCGAATGTGGTTGCAGGCGAGTAGCTTCAGTGCGCCGCGGTCAGCTGCTGGACGTAATGCTGGGCAGCCATCCCGATGAAAGCCGACCCGTTGACCGACCAGCCGCCGTCGACGAACAGCGTCTGACCGGTGATGTAGCTCGCGGCCGGTGAGGCCAGAAACGCCACTGCCGCAGCGATATCCGCCGGTTCACCGAGCCTGCCCAGCGGCATGGACGCCCCGATCGCCTGCTGTAGACCGGGATCGGCGAATTCACCGCGGGTGCCCTCGGTGAGCACCAAGCCCGGGCCGACCGCGTTGACCCGGATCCGCCGCGGCGCGTACTCCACGGCCAACTGCCGGGTGAGCGCCACGATCGCCGCCTTCGACGCCGGGTACATTCCGCGCCCGGGCCCCGACATGGCGGCGAGCACGGAGGTCAGGTTCACGATCGCGCCGCCGGAGGCCGGGAACTTCGGCGCGAAAGCCCGCGAAACCAGCCAGCTGCCCAGCAGATTCGTGCGGAGCACGGCGTCGACGTCGGCGACGGTGCTGTCGTCCAGGGTCTGCGAGCGCCAGATGCCCGCATTGTTGACCAGGACGTCCACCGAGCCGACCGCCTCGGCCAACTCCGCTACGGACCGCTCGTCGGCGACATCGCAGCGCAGCGCGGTGCCCCCGACATCCTTGGCCGCGACCTCGGCGGCGTCCGCGTCGATGTCGACGACGATGATCTCGAATCCGTTGCCGGACAGTTGATGTGCGATCGCGCGGCCGATGCCGTGGGCGCCGCCAGTGACGAGGGCTTTCAATGCCCCTCCTCCGTATTCGGTGAGCACCGACCCCGGGCCCGCCCTTGTTTATGACTCACATCACTATTATATTGGCCAGTTAATTAGTCAAGTACGCGTTCGCCGGACGAGTTCCGTTGGCGGACTGCATCTCTGGAGGCGGCTTTGACCGACACCTCGGCTCACACCTCATCCGACATCTCGGCCTCTACCTCGGCCGATACGTCCGATCCCGATGCGTCGGTGGCGGGGTTCGACCCCTTGGATCCGCGGGTCCTGCAGTGCCCGTATCCGTGGCATCGCAAGCTCCGCGACGAGGCGCCGGTGCATTTCGTCGCGAGCCGGGGCATGTGGTTCGTGACCTCGCGGGATCTCGTGGCCAAGGCGCTGGCCGATCACGCGGTGTTCTCGTCGAATTTCGGGCTGCCGCAGATGCCGGCGCCGGAGGCGATCAAGGAGCAGATCGAGGAAATCCAAGCCCAGGGCTGGCCCGCGGTGCCGACACTGCTCACGGCGGATCCGCCGGAGCACCACTACTACCGGCGGATGCTGGCCAAGGCGTTCACGCCGCGGTTCATCGCGCAGCTGGAGCCCCGGATCCGGGAGATCGCGCAGGCGCTGGCCGGTGAGCTACCGGCGGGTGAGCCGGTGGAGTTCGTGAAAACCGTTGCGGCGCCGCTGCCTTTGCGGGTGATCGCGCACGTGCTGAACGTGCCCGACGAACGGACCGGGGATTTCAAGCGCTGGTCGGATCAGTTCACCGCCACCGTCGGCGCCGAGCTCGATGACGCCGGCCGGTTGGATCAGGCCCGCAGTCTGCTCGAGTATCAGAAGTTCTTCGCCGCCGAGCTCGACGCGCGCCGGGCCGAGCCACGCGCGGATCTGCTCAGCGGGCTGGTCCACGCGCCCAGCCTCGAGGACGGCGACGCACCTATCAGCACCGCAGCGTGTTTGAGCATCATCCAGCAGTTGCTGATCGCGGGGAACGAGACGTCCACCAAGCTGCTCACCGGCGTCTTCGAACAGCTGGCCCGGGCGCCGAAGTGGTGGGACTGGTTGCGCGAAGATCCGGCCGAGCGCTCGGCGCTGGTGATCGAGGAGGGCCTGCGGTTCCTGGCTCCGGTGCAGAGCATGTTCCGGATCACCAAGGCCGAGGCCACCCTCGGCGGCTACACGATTCCGCCCGGGCAGTTGGTGGTGCTGGGCTTCGGCTCGGCCAGCCGGGACGAAGCGGCGTTCGAGCGACCCGAGGAATTCGACCCGCTGCGGCCGGATGCGAAGTCACACTTGGCGTTCGGTGCGGGAATCCACGCTTGCCTGGGCGCGTCGCTGGCGCGACTGGAGTCGCGAATCATCTTGGAGGAGCTGGCGGTTCGCTTCAAGGATGTGCGGTTCGGGGCGGACAACGACTTCACCTACGAACCGAGCTTCATGCTGCGCGGGCTGAAGCGGCTGTCGCTGGTCTTCGACCCGGTGGCCGCGGACCGGGCGCAGCCTCCGGTGCGCGCAGCCGCGGAGGGGTAAGGCCACCCGTGACCGCCGTCGACTCCACCTCCGCTACTGCGGATCCCCCGCCGCAGCGCGCGATCGAATCTCGCACGGCGACAAGCGATCTACCAGCCGCGGTCGCTGTATCCACGCTGCCACCGGGCGATCTCCCAGTACTCGACCCCGAGCCGCCCGCCACCGCGCGTACCGAAGTGGCGCAGTGGTCGCGGGGTTTCGCGAACCGGCATCTGCTGGCATCGCTGCGCACGGTGGGCGGGCAGTTCGTGCTCGGGGTGCGTTCCAGTCAGTATCTGGTCGCCGATATCGTGCGCGGGCGCTTCCCGTTCGGGGAGTTCGTCGAGCAGGCGACGTTCATGGCGCGCACCGCCGTGGTGCCGACCTTGTTCGTCACGGTGCCGATCGCGGTCACGCTGTCCATTCAATTCGGTTTGCTGGCAGGGCAATTGGGGGCGACGTCGATGGCGGGGGCCGCCAATGGCCTGGCGGTGATCCGGCAGGGCGCGCCCCTGGTGGCGGCGATGATGCTGGCGACGGCGGTGGGGTCGGCGATCAGCGCGGATCTGGGGTCGCGCAACATCCGCGAGGAGATCGCCGCAATGGAGGTCATGGGGGTGTCGGTGATCCGGCGGCTGGTGGCGCCACGACTGGCTGCGGCGGTGCTGATCTCGATCGCGCTCACCGGGTTCACCTGCTTCATCGGCTTCCTGGCCGGCTACGGATTCACCGTGATGCTGCAAGGCGGCACCCCGGGCAGCTACACCGCGACGTTCTCCTCCTTCGCCACCGTCGACGATCTGGTGCTGACGCTGATCAAGGCGACGGTGTTCGGGGTCATCGTGGCGATCGTGTCCTGCTACAAGGGGCTGGACGCGCGGCACGGCGCGGCCGGAGTCGCGAATTCGGTGAATGCGGCTGTGGTGCAGTCGATTCTGCTGCTCATGCTGGTCAACGTGCTGATGAGTCAGATGTATCTCATCCTGTTCCCCCGAGCGAGTTTCTGACGTGGCGGCCCCCTATATCGCGCCCGGTCTGCGCCCGGTCCTGCTCGGGGTTCGGGCCGGCAGCGGCCAGCTCGCACGCGTCGGGCACATGGTGGCGTTCTTCTTCCGGACGCTCGCCGGGATACCGGTTACACTGCGGCGGTATCCGCGCGAATTCCTGCGGCTGCTCTCCGATGTCACCTGGGGCAACGGGTCCCTCGTGGTGGGTGGCGGCACCGCGGGCGTGGTGCTGGTGGTCGGTGGCGCGGCCGGCGCCATCGTCGGGATCGAGGGCTACAACGCGCTGAATCTGCTGGGGCTGGGTCCGGCGACGGGGTTGATCACCTCGCTGGCGGCGGTGCGGGAACTGGCGCCACTGATGGCCGCGCTCGCGTTCGCTATTCAGGCGGGCTGCCGGTTCACCGCGCAACTCGGGGCGATGCGGATCTCCGAGGAGATCGACGCGCTGGAATCGGTGGCGATCCGGCCGATTCCTTACCTGGTCACCACGCGGGTGCTGGCCTCGGCGCTCGCCATCCTGCCGCTGTTCGTGGCCTGCCTGGCATTGAACTTCCTGGTCTGCCAGCTGGTGGTGTTCATTTCCAGCGGGCAGGGTTCGGGCACCTATCTGCACTATTTCTCGCTGATGCTCAGCGGCCGCGACATCGTCTTCGCGGTGATCAAGGTGTGCGTGTTCGTGGCGGTGATGTCCACGATCCAGTGCTACTACGGCTTCTACGCCACCGGCGGACCGCGCGGAGTCGGGATCGCCGCGGGCCGGGCCATGCGCGCGAGCATCACCATCATGGCCGTGCTCAACATGCTGCTGACCATGGCGTTCTGGGGTATCGATGCCGGCGGCAGGCTCGGGGGTTAGCGCGGTGGGCAATGCATTCGAACTCGACGGGCGCGGGCCGTCCACCCGGCTGCTGCTGGTGACCGGCGCGGTGTTCCTGGTCGTGTGTGTGGTGGTGACGCAGCTGTTGCTGGCGAAATCCAATGGGAGCCTGGACCGGAAGGTGCGGGTCACCGCGCTGCTCAGCAGTGTGGGCGACGGGCTGCCGGAGAAGTCCGACGTGAAGTTCCGCGGTGTGCTCGTCGGGATGGTGCGCGGCGTGATACCGGCCCGTCAGGGTGCACCCAATATCGTGCACATCGACCTGAAACCCGAACACACACTGGGGATTCCGGGCACGGTGACGGCGCGGATCGTGCCGAGCAACGCGTTCGCGGTGTCCTCGGTGCAGTTGGTCGACAACGGGCCCGCTGCGGCGATCACCGATGGTGTGCGCATCGGCGAGGATCGGACGCTGCCGACGCAGCTGTTCCAGTCCACGCTCGCCAAGGTGCGGGAGCTGCTGGGCGCTGTCGGGCGCGACGACACCGACGCCACTTTGGGCCTGATCCGCACCCTCGCCGACGCCACCGCCGGGAAGGGCGCGACATTGACCGCGTCGGTGGAGGGGCTCAATCGTGTTGTCGAGGAGATGAATCGGCTCAGCGCCGACGACAGCGGGCCCGCCACGCTGCGCACCTGGGAACAGGCCATCGCCACCTTGGAGGGCACCGCGCCGGAGCTGGTGGACGCGCTGCACAGCACGGTCGCGCCGATGCGGACGGTCGCCGAGAAACGCACCGAGCTGGCGGATTCGATTCTGGGAGCGAGCAGTACGGTCGGCACGGTCGGGACCGCGATGGACAACCACATCGATCAACTCGTGGATATCAGCACGAACATGACGCCCGTGGTCGGCGTACTGGCCGATGACGCGGGCGAGTTCCCGGCGATCATGTTGCGGCTCAACGGTGTTGTCGACAAGTTCTTCCAAGAGCTGTGGACCCGCACCGGCGAGAAACTGGCGTTCACCTTCAAGCTGGTGGTGTCGCTGACCCCGCTGCGGCTCTACACCCGCGCGGACTGCCCGGTCTACGGCCAAATGTCCGGTCCGAGTTGCGATACCGCGCCGGAGACGACACCGATACCCAACACCATGGGGCTGCCGGACGCGCGCGCTTATGTCCCGCCACCGGGAGTAGCGGCGCTGCCCACACCAACGAATCCAGCCGAGCAGATCCTACTGAGCCCCCTGCAAATCCCCGGGCTGCCGGCTGTCTTTTTGCCAGGAGTGCCGCGATGAGGCTGAAGCTGCCCAAAACTCCGCGACTGCCGCTGGCCTTCGCACCACACGTGCCGCTGAAGAACTATCGCCCGGCCGAAATAGCTGGGATGCCGGTGTTCTCCCTACCAGGAGTGCCGCGATGAGCCTGCACCGCCGCCAGCTGATCTGGCTGATTGCCTTTCTGGCCGTGTGCCTTTCGCTGACCTGGACGATCTTCGGCACGCTGCGACGGGATGTGCAGGGGCCCAGCGATACCTACACCGCGATGTTCACCGACGCCTCGGGGCTGCGGAAAGGCTCGGATGTGCGAATCGCCGGGGTTCGGGTCGGCCGGGTGGATGCGGTGGACCTCGATGGTGGGCTAGCTCGGGTGCGGTTCCGGGTGCAGCGGAATCAGCCGGTGTACGGCGATACGCGCCTGTCGATCGTCTATCAGAACATTGTCGGGCAGCGGTATCTCGGCCTGACGATGGCGGACTTCGGGCAGCCCGGCAGGTTGCCCGGCGGCAGCATGATCCCGGTCGACCGCACCGAGGCCTCGTTCGATATTACTCAGCTGCTCAACGGTTTCGAGCCGTTGTTCACCCTGCTCGATCCCGCCGATCGGGGGAACCTGTCGACCTCGCTGATCCAGGCGCTGCAGGGTGACGTGCACGCGTTGACCACGCTCATCACCGAGACCTCGCGATTGGCGCAAGCCGTTGCCGGGCCCGACGAACTGCTGGGCAAGGTGATCGTGAGCTTGGACAATGTGGTGGCCAATCTGGCGCAGCAGGGTGCGCAGTTGCAGACGACGCTGACTCAGGTCCGCGCCGTCATCACGGGCCTGGACAGCCGGCGTGGTGAGCTGGTCGCCTCGGTCGGCGATATCTCGGTGGCGGTGGGACGGCTGGCGGCCGTATTCACCGGAGCCGCACCGGATCTGAACGACATGCTCTCGCGCCGGCCGGGCTTCTTGGCCACCCTGGTCGGAAACCCGCACGGTGTGGCGGCCCTGGGCTCGAATATGCCCGCCGTGTTCAAAGGCCTGGCCCGGATCACCGGGGACAGCACGGCCATGAGTGCACAGGCCTGCGATTTCAACTTCACGATCCTCGATTTCCTCACCCCGGTCGTGCCCGCGATCATCGACAGCGCGACGCCGGGTGGCCAACGCAAGTACTCGGCGATGTGCAGGTGACGTGATGACGCTTCGAAGACCGCGCTTTCGCGGCCGGGACCTGGAGTCCTTCGACAAGACCTGGCTCGGGGGTTTGGCGCTGCTGGCGCTGGCGCTGGCGGTCGCCTCGACCACGCTGGTGACGACCCTGCACGTCGGGCAGCAGACGTACTCGGCCGAATTCGGTCAGGCCGCGGGCATTCGCTCCGGCGATCAAGTCACCGTGGCGGGGGTGCCGGTGGGCACCGTGGACGGTACCGAGCTGGCGGGTGATCGCGTGCTGGTGCACATGAAGATCGGCCGCGAAGTCACGCTCGGCGCGGAGACCAGGGCCGAGATCAAACTCACCACGGTGCTGGGCGCACGGTCCGTCGCGCTCACACCGGCCGGCACCGGAGCGCTGTCCGGCAACCGAATCCTGTTGTCGCGCACGACAGTTCCATACGACCTGCAAAAGCTGTTGCAGGATTCGACGGCCACCTTCGAACAGGTCGATGCCGACCGGTTCGCCCAGTCCATGCAGCTACTGGCGGCTCAGCTGCGGGACGCGCCTGCGATTCTGCCGGAGGCAATGGCCAATGTGGAGAACCTGTCACGGATGATCTCCGAGCGGCGCGACCAGATCGGGTCGCTGCTGCGCAACACCGCGCAGGTCGCGGCGATCCTCGGCACCCAGCAGACCGACCTGTCGGCGATGATCGGGCAGGGCCGGAATCTGGTGCGCGAGATCATGTCCCGGCGCACCGGCGTGGTGCGGCTGCTGGACGCGGCGACGCAGCTGGTGCACACGGCGCGGGAGGTGTCGGTCGGTAATCGGGCCGATATCGACAAGTTGCTCGTCGACATCCGGGCCATGACATCGTTGATCGGCAATCACGATGCGTTGCTGCGCAACATGTTCCAGGCCATGCCGATCGCGATCCGTAATCTCGCCAATGCCACCGGCACCGGGCCGTTCCTGGACTTCCTGCTGCCGGGCGGGCTGATGGTCGACTCCTGGATGTGCGCCATCACCGCCAATGCGGAGCAGTCGAATTGGCCCGAGCATTTCCGATACTTCGAGGACTGCCGATGAGACGCAAAGTACTTCGCATCGCCGCGATCGTGGCCGTCGCCGCCGCGGTCCTGGCCGGCTACCGGATGCTGCCGGGGTCGTCGGCGGATCCGCGCACGATCGTCGCCCAGTTCGACAACGCCATCGGGCTGTACGAAGGCAACACGGTCGCCGTGCTGGGAATGCCCGTAGGAACGATCGAGAAGATCAGCGTGCGTGGCGATTACGTGGAGGTCGTGCTCAGCGTCGACGGCGATATCCAGATTCCGGAGGCCGTGCAGGCCGTCACCGTCGGCACCTCGATCCTCACCGAACGCCACGTCGAACTGACCCCGGCCTACACCGGCGGCGCGGTGCTGCCCGACGGCGCGGTGCTCGGGCTGAACCGCACACGCACGCCGATCGAGTTCGACCGCATCCTGAAAATGGTCGACAAGCTGGGCACTTCGCTGCGCGGCGACGGCCAGGGCAACGGCCCGATGGCTGATGTCCTGGACGCTACCGCGGCAGTCGCGTCCAGCAGCGGCGCGCAATTGCGGTCGGCGCTGGGGACGCTGTCGGAGGCTTTGCGGACCGGCGGCGACGGCGCGGCCACTCGCGAGGCCATCACCACCATCGTCACCAACCTGGCCACGCTGACCGACGCCGCGTCCCGCAATCAGCAGCTGCTGCACGAATTCGGTTCCGGTGTCGGGCAACTCGGCGAGCTCATGGCGCAGGAAAGCCTGGGGCAGGGCACGACCGGGCGGCAGCTCAACGAGGTGCTCGAGCAGGTCACCGCGCTGCTGACCGACCATCGCGCGGATCTGCGAGCCACGGTGGTCAGCAGCGAATCGTTCACGCGGGCGCTGGTGGACTATCGGCGCGAGCTCGCCGAGGTCTTCGATGTGGCGCCGCTGGCGGTCGACAACGTGGTCGCCGCGATCGATCAGCGCAACGGATACCTGCGCGTGGGCGCACATTTCGACTCGGTGTTCTTCGACAGTTCCATGACCAAGGAAGTCTGCAACATCCTCGGCTTGCGGCAATTAGGCTGTAGCACCGGCAATTTCAGCGATATGGGGCCGGATTTCGGGGTCACGTCGGTGCTGGAAGCGATGACGAGGATGAACCGGTGAGCCGCCTGCCGCGGCTGGCCGCCGCCCTCGGGCTCGCGCTGCTGACCGGGTGTTCGGTGAGCGTCGAGGATCTGCCGCTGCCCGCGCCCGGCGTGAACGGGCCCAGTTACCACCTGGACGCGGTGTTCTCGAACGCGTTGAACCTGCCCGATCGGGCCAAGGTGCGGGTCGGCGGCGCCGATGTCGGCGAGGTGGAGTCGATGACGGCCCGCGACTACACCGCGGTGGTGCGGATGCGGCTGCTCGATAGCGTGCGGTTGCCGGTGGGCACGAAAGCCGAATTGCGTTCGGCCACACCGCTGGGCGACATCTTTGTCTCCTTGGTGCCGCCGGCCGAAGGCGGCAGTCCGCTGCTGCGCGACGGCGACACGATCGCCTTGCCGGCCACGGTGGCCGCCGCGACGGTCGAAGACGTGCTCGCCGCCACCACACTGCTGGTCAACGGTGGCGTGATCCGCAATCTCACCCGGGTGCTCAACGGGATGGGTGACGCCATGAACGACGACGGGCAGCGGCTCACCGCCCTGATCGCAGAGTCTCGGGATCTGCTGGCGACCATGGCTTCTCGCACCGGCGACCTGCGGGGAGTGCTCGCGCGCACGGCCGCCCTCGCCGACTCGCTGGACGCCCGGCGTACCGCGATCAACGAGGTGATCGGTTCGGCCGCACCGGCTTTGGCGGTGATCGCCGACAACACCGCGCAGATCGCCGGGCTTGCCGACCAGATCGCGGCCGTGACCCGGCAGCTGCAGAAGTTCCCGTCGATCCAGGGCACCGACACCCGCAGCATCATCCACGATCTCAACCTGCTGTCGGAGGCGTTCAACGAATCGGCGGTGGACCCGCGGGTCACCATGGCCAACCTGCTACGAATCCTGCCGCCGACGTTGAAGTTCTTCAGCGCCAACGCCGCCCACTCGGATGTGGAGTTGCGGCAGGTGGTGCTCGGGCCGGTCGATGACCCCGGGCACCTGGCCGATCCGGAGTTCCGGGTGCCGGAATCGGCGGATTGGGCGAACTTGGTGGGTTCCCTGGCCTTCGTACTCACCCAGCTCGGGAACCGGGTGATGGGGCCGGGACGATGACGCTACTGGAGCCGCCGGCCCGAATCTTGGTGTACGCCACCCGGACTGCTGTAGCGCATCGGCTGGCGCTGTCCACGCTGGCGCAGGTGTTGCTGGTGGTGGTGGCGTCGTCCTACGTCATGTTCGGGGCCTTGCGCAGCGATCCTTTCGCGACGGAAATGGCTATCCGGGTGGAGCTTTCGGAATCCGGTGGGTTGCTTGCCGGGCAGGACGTGACGTTGCGCGGTGTGCCGATCGGCAAGGTGCGGTCGGTCGAGCTCACCGGCGGCGGCGTGCAGGCGGTCGCGCGGATCGACGCGACGGTACGGATTCCCCGTGACGGCACGGTAGTTCGGGTCTCTGGGCTCTCCCCTGCCGGTGAGCAATACCTGGACTTTCAGCCCCGCGGCACCGACGGGCCCTGGCTCGAAGACGGCAGCGTCATCGCGCAGGAGCGCACGGTGATCCCGGTGCCGCTGTGGCGGGTGCTCGGCAATATCGACGGCCTGCTCGCGCAGACCGATCCGGTCCAACTACGCGCCATTGTCGATGAATTGGGCGTCGGACCGGAGGGGCCGCAGAAGCTCGGCGAGCTGCTCAGTGGGGCGGGAATGCTGATGTCCACCCTCGACGGCGCACTTCCCCAGACCATGACGCTGTTGCGCAGTAGCCGGCCGGTGTTCCAGCTCGTCACCGACTCAGCAGGCGGGTTGCGTACCGCCACAGACAATCTCACGACGGTACTGGCGGCGGCCGGAACCAAAGACGCCGGGCTGCGCCGGCTCCTCGAACAGAGCCCGCAGGCATTGCAGGCGATGGACGCACTCATCGCCGACAACTCGCCCACCATGGTGCAGCTGCTCGGCAACCTCGCCACAGTCGCGCAACTGTCCTACGTACGCGTGCCCGCACTGACCCACCTGCTGCGAAACGACCGCGGCTCGTTACTCGAGGCAGTGACATCGACCATGCACGACGGCGGCGTATGGGCCGTGGCCAACCTCTACTTCCGGCACTACTGCGACTACCCCCACCCCCGAGATGTGCCGTTCCAGCCGGACTACCCAGAGCCCTTCATGTACACCTACTGCCCCAACCCCGACCCGGCACTTCTGGTGCGCGGAGCCCGCAACGCGCCACGCCCACCCGGCGACGACACCGCCCATCCCCCAGCGGGTTACGACCCCATGCGCCGCACAGACCCGACCCCGATCGGGCCCTACACCATCCCCTTGCCCTACGGCGGCCCCACCATGCCACCCGAGGCCGAACCCCAAAGACACGGCGACAAATAGCTCGACGCGAGGAATGCCAATGCGCAACAACACAGTCAAAGAACACAGCAAGAAACTGCAGGAGTTTCCGGACGAAACGGTTGCGGAAGCCACCAGCGACCCCACTCCAGCCGCAGCAGCAGACACCGATGCCTCAACAGCTTCGCCGACCAATGATACGGCGGCAGGTAGTGGGAACGAGGTTACAGCCGAGATGGCTGCCGATCCGGCCAATGACGACAAAGCCGACCCGGCCACGACAGCGTCGACGACCGACGATGCGGCAGGAGCTTCGACGAGCGACGATACGGCGACAGGTACTGGCAACGAGGTTACAGCCGAGATGGCCGCCGATCCCGCCGACGACGACAAGGCCGACCCAGCTGCGCCAGCCAAGGCCGATGCCACGACAGCTTCGACGACCGGCGATACGGCGGCAGGTGCTAGCAGCGAGGTTGCGGCCGAGATGGCTGCCCATCCGGCCGAAGACGACAAGGCCGACCCAGCCGCGGCGGCCAATGCCGATGCCACGACAGCTTCGACGATCGACGATACGGCGGTAGCTTCGACCACCAATGCGGCGGCAGCTTTGACGACTGGCGCTACGGCAGGTACCGGCAACGAGGTTTCGGCCCGGGTCGCCGCCGATCCAGCCGATGAGGCTGACGTCGCCGGCGCAGCTGCCGAGGTCGACGTGCCCGGCGAGGCGGACGTGCCCGACGAAGCCAACGAGTCCGGCGCGGCCGACGTGCCGGGCGCGGCCAACGAGTCCGAGGCCGATTCGGCCGACACCACCTCAACGGCGTCTGCCGCAATCGGCACGAAGTCTGCCGCTATCAGGTCTAAGCGTGCAAGTTCAGAACCGGAGACCGCACAACCGAAACCGCGCTTGCTGCAACAGATCACGGCACTCGCACGGCGACTAGTACCTGCCTTCGCTCTCCTGCTGATCCTCACCCTCGGCGGCGCGACCGCCTACCTCGGCTGGCAGGCCCGCGAAGCCGCGGCCATCGACGATGCGAGCGCCGCCGCATTGCAGGCTGCCAACAGCTACGCGGTCACCCTCACCTCGGTCGATGCCGCCAATCTCGATGCTGCCTTCCAGGCGGTACTGGACGGCTCCACCGGCGACTTCCGTGACGCCTACACCAAATCCAGCACCCAACTGCGGCAGCTGCTGCTCGACCACAAAGCCACCGGGAACGGTGTGGTGCTGCAGTCCGCGGTCAAGTCCGCGACTCGGGACGAGGTAGTGGTGCTGCTGTTCGTCGACCAGACCGTCTCCAATACCGAACTGCCCGATCCGCGGGTGGATCGCAGCCGCGTCGTCATGACGATGCGGCAGGTCGACGGCCGGTGGAAGGCCAGCAAGGTCGACATCCCCTGACGGGGTTCCCAGAGAGGTGAACAGTGAATACCTACAAGCAATCCGGAACGCTGACCGCGGTGCGTGACGACCTGATCATGCGGTCGATGCTGGCGCGCGTCGGCGACATTCCCGACCTGGTGCTGCTGCCGGTGCTGCGGGCGGTGGCCGAGGATCGCGCGGCAGTCGACGCAGACTGGGCGGCACTCACCGCCCGGCGCACCCGCAATCGGGTCTTCGAAGCGCCACGCTGGTCCTACAAGCGCCGCTACGGGCAGTTCGTCCGCGAATTGGAATGGACAACAACCGAATTGACGCGGGTGCTGCCCGCCGAGGACGTCACCGACCTGGTTTCAGGTGCGGTGTCGGCTCGCCTGCGCCGCTGGCTGCGCTATCTGCTGCCGGCCTTCGAATCGGTCCGGCTTATTCCGAAGGGCATGTACCCGGCGGTCATGGATGCGGGCGTGGGTTTCGCGACCTTCCTGGTGGGGCCGATCCATCGGACCGGCCTGGAGCCCGACGGGACGCTGGTCTACGAGATTCCGGAATGCGCCATGCACACCTCGGTATCTTCCCCTGCCGCCCAAGAGAATTCGTGCCTGATGGGCTGTAAAGCCGCCTGCGAGCGGGTGTTCGACCAGAACTCGGCGATGCCGCTGGAATTCGAACCGCATCTGCCCGGCCTGTCCTGCACGTTGCGCGTGCGTCCGCCCGCTCCCCGATCCGCCGCCGTGTAACCGATCACCGCATTACAGGAGGGGCTATGTCCAGCCCGACCACTTCCGCCCGGAACTTTCGCGACTACATCCCGCTCTACGACGAATTCGATTACACCGTCGACGATTTCGACGGTGCGCTACCGGAGGGGCTGCGCGGCACCATGTACCGCAACGGCCCCGGAAAACTCGAAGCGGGCGGTCAGCAGCTGGGCCATCTCTTCGACGGTGACGGCATGCTGTCCATGTTCGCTCTCGACGAAGGCGGGCTGCGGTTCCGCAACCGTTTCGTCCGCACCAAGCACTACCGGCACTCACTCGGCGCCAAGGGCGCGCCGTACCGGGCGCTCGGCACCATGCGACCGGGCGGAATCCTCACCAACGCACTGCAATTCCCCGCCAACGTCGCCAACACCAGCGTCGCGATGCACGCGGGAAAACTGCTCGCCTTGTGGGAGGGCGGCCGCCCCACCGAACTCGATCCGGACACCCTCGACACTCTGGGCGTGCACGACTTCGACGGCGGCCTGAAATGGATCGGCGCGTTCTCCGCACATCCCAAGTGGGACACCACAACCGGTGAGATGTACAACTTCGGCCTGGCCATGTTCCCCCGGCCGAAACTCGCCTGCTATCGCGTCGACCGGGCGGGCACACTCCGCAGCCTCGGGCACCTGAACCTGCCGGTACCCATGTTCAACCACGATATGGGTTTGACCGCAAAGCATCTGGTGTTCGTGGTGGCGCCGCTGGTGTTCCCGGTCGGCAAGATGACGGGCGCGGGCCTGGGGCTGCGCAACTTCATCGAAGCCATCGAGTACGACGCCGCCCGCGGCACCATGATCGCCCTGGTCCCCCGCGACGGCGGCCGGCCACGCATCCTGCACACCGACCCGCTGATGCATCTGCACCTGGCCAACACCTACGAGGACGGCTCCGACACCGTCATCGAACTGGTCAACTACGACGCCACCTGGGAGCAGCTCAACGGGCAGTTGCGGGGTCTGCAGGACGGGCTCACCGACACCGCCCTGTCCTACGGCGGCAAGCTGATGCGACTGCGGGTCACGCCGACCGGGCGAGTCATCCACGAGACGCTCTCGGACCTCCAAGGCGACTTCCCGATGTTCAACTGGGCCCGCACCGGGCAGCGGCACCGCTACGTCTACCTCGCGGTCGGCGCGGACGGCAACCGGTATCCGAACGCGATCGCCAAGATCGACAACGAGACCGGGAAGGAATCGCTGCACCGGCTGCCCGAGGAGCATTTCACGCACGAGGCGCTGTTCGTGTCCCGGCCGAGGCCGATTTCCGAGGATGACGGGTGGCTGCTGGTGGTCACTCAGGACCGGGTATCGGAGCTGGCCAGTATGTTGATTCTCGATGCCAGGGATATCGAAGCCGAGCCGGTGTATCGCGGTCGGCTGCGTCACCACCTACCGCTCACCTTCCACGGCACTTTCACCCAGCGGGTCGCCCGGCCGTGAGGCATCCGGCGCTGAACCCTCAGGCAGCGCAGACCTGAAACAGCATCGGGCAGCGCATCTTCCGCGCTGCCCGTTTCTGTCTACCGCTCGGCGTCCAGCAGCAGCCGCTCGAACAGCCCGTCGAGGATGTCCATCTCGATCGGGTCGCTGGCTGCCGCAGCATGGGCGAAACCGTCCACCACCGCCAGCACCAAACGGGCCACCTGCACCGGATCCAGTTCCGCCGGAATCAATCCGGCCTCCTGACCACGCGTGACCGCCTCGGTCAACCCATCGACCATGCCCACGCTCACCGTCGCGAACGCCTCGGTCAGCTCGGCATGCCGGCGTGCGTCGATCGGCGCGGTCGCCACGAACCCGGCCAGCTGCGGCGCCTCGTGGTTGATCTCCATCGACACCGCGAGCAGCGCCTTCAACAGCTCGCGCACCGACATCGCCCCCATGATCGCGGCCTTGGCCCGATCCTGGATCCGCCCGTACACCTCCGCGCACACAGCTTCGAACATCTGGGGTTTGCTGCCGAAGTGGTAGTACACCGCGCCGGAAGTCACCCCCGCCATCCCCGCGATCACACTGTTGGTCGCCGGACCGTAACCGTGCTGAGCAAAACAACGGATCGCGGCGTCGATCACCCGCTGACGCGTTTCGACGCTATCGATCCCGGCCGGACGACCCGGCCCGGCCTTGGCCTGCCTGCTCTGAGTCACCTAGCTAGTATCCCGCATCCAGCGCTGTAGTGGGGTGCGCGGCAACGCAAACCAGCTGCAGACTGCTCGGCGCCGTCCAGCGACAGAGTGCGCGACCGAGACCGGCGACACCGAGACAGCCGCGGCACGGCTCCAACGCAGGCGCTGCAAGATGCGCTCAACCCGCGGCAGACGCCCGGCCGATCCAGCGGCATTGTGCGCGACTGAGACCGGCGACACCGGGACAGCTGCGGCATAGCTCCAACGCAGCCGCCGCAAGATCGCGCTCAACGCGCGCGAGGTGCGCGGCCGACCCAGCGGCATTATGCGCGACTGAGGCCGACGGCATCGGGGCGGCTGCGGCATTGCTCCCACGCATGCGCCGCCAGATTGCGGGCTCAACTCGCGCGAGGTGCGCGGCAACCCAACCATCCGCAGAAGCTGCGAGCTGCGCGGCCGGTCCAGCAGCAGTGCGCGCAATCGACGCCGGCGGGATTGCGACAACTGCGGTGGGACCCAACGCATGCGCCAGCAGATTGCCGCTCAACGCGCGCGAGGTGCGTGGCCGATCCAACGGCATTGTGCGCGACTGAGGCCGACGGCATCGGGACAGCCGCGGCATTGCTCCAACGCAGGCACCGCCAGATTGCGCTCAACGCGCGCGGGGTGCGCGGCCGATCCGGCGGCAGAGTGCGCGACCGAGACCGGCTGCATCGTGACAGCTGCGGCACGGCTCCAACGGCGGCGCTGCGCTCAAAGCGCGCGAGGTGCGCGGCCGGTCCAGCGGCGGTGTGCGCGGCTGAAGCCGGCGGCGTCGTGATAGCCGAGGCGGCGGGCGATTTCGGTGAGGGTGAGGCGGTCCAAGGTCAGCAGGTCGGCGGCGAGGGTGGCGCGGACCTCGTCGACGAGTTCCCGGAACGAAGTGTCCTCGGCGTGCAGGTGCCGGCGCAGGGTGCGCTCGTCGAGGTGCAGGCGGGCGGCGATATCGGCGGCGCTCGGGGCCTGGTCGATATCGGTGAGGATCAGGGCGCGGACGCGGGCGGAGATGCCGCGGCGCGAGCGGCGGGCTTCCAGCATTCGCGTGCATTGTTCTTCCAGCAGCAGCGCCGTGGTCGAATCGGCCTGTGGCAGTGGCTGTTCCAGTAGACCGGCAGCGAAAATGATGCGGTGCCGTTCGGTTCCGGTGTGCAGATCGATGCCGGGCAGTTGGGCGCGTAATGCCGTGGCGCGGGCGCCGGTGAACGCCGCCTCGACCCGCAGGCCGCGGTGCGCGCCGATCGCGAGCGGGGTGAGCACGGCGATCTTCGCGAGTTCGCGTTCGACGAAGAAGCCCCGGACGTCGGAGGGGATGTCGGTGTCGTCGAAGATGACCGCCAGGTCGCGCCCGCTGGGTTCGAGGACGGGCCGGATGAACGCGAACGAGAGCTCCGCGTAGCGCACGCCCAGCCGGATCGCCTCGCGCACACTGGCACTGGACAGCATCGCGTAACCCCAGACGCCCAGCGTGCCGACGGTGTATCGCATCCCCGCGGTCACACCGAGGCCGGGCCGGTCACCGATCCGGCTCAGCAGGTTGCGGGCGATGGCGAGTTCCTGGCCGCCTTCCACGAAGGTGTCGGGGCGTTCCAGATCGGCGGGGTGCAGGCCGGTGCCGGACAGGCATTCGGCGGCGGTCAGGCCGTGCTCGATGCCGAGGTCGACGAGGATCCGCGCAGCGGCGGGGCCGCGCGGATGGTCCCAGGTGGGTGCCTCGGCTGTGCTGTCGGTGCTCATGTCCGGAAATGACAATAACCTACCCGGATCAGACCTCGTAGCGGGCGGGCCGCGCGCTTATCGTCCAACCATGACGAACAAGGCAGTGTCGGTCGCCGTCATCGGCGCGGGGTTCGGTGGCCTGGCGGCGGCAATCGAGTTGGACCGCAACGGCATTCACGACTACACCGTGTTCGAGCGCGGCGCATCGGCCGGAGGTGTCTGGCGAGCTAACTCGTATCCGGGCGCGGCCTGCGATGTGCCCTCGCCGATCTATTCGTTCTCCTACGAGCTGGAGACGGAGTGGTCGCGGCGGTTCGGCACGCAACCGGAGATCCACGGGTACCTGCAGCGCACCGCCGACAAGTACGGCGTGACACCCAAGATCCAGTTCGGCGCCGAGGTGGTGGCGGCTGCGTTCGAGCAGGATGCGGGCCGGTGGCGGGTCGAGCTGGCGGGCGGGGAGGTGCGCCATTTCGATGTGCTGATCTGCGCGACCGGGCAGCTGTCACGGCCGAAACTGCCCGAACTCGACGGCATCGACAGCTTCGGCGGCGCGCAATTCCACTCGGCCGAATGGGACCACAGCGTCGATCTCACCGGTAAACGGGTGGCGGTCGTCGGCAGCGGCGCGAGTGCGGTACAGATCGTGCCCGCCATCGCCGACCAGGTCGCCGCGCTGGAAGTGGTGCAGCGCTCGGCGTATTGGGTCGGCAACAAATGGGACCACCAGACCAACAAGGCGGTACGTACCCTGCTGCGTGTCGTTCCGGGGCTGGCGCGGTTGCAACACAACGCCGAATGGCTCTGGTACGAAGCCCGGGCGCCGTTCATCGCGCGCTGGGCCGAACCGGTGCAGA